>CABZEW010000013.1 GCA_902524845.1 uncultured Alphaproteobacteria bacterium | reverse complement strand
TATCGTCCTCTCTTTTAGCTATTGCACTTAATAGTATTGGTATTTCCTCTAGAAGTTGGCGTGGGTGGCAACTTCCAGTAATAACAAACAACTTTCATTCAAATGCAAGAATCGAAGAAATTGATACGCGGAAGATTGTTGATGCATTTAATGGGGGAACTAAAGTCGCGGTGATTTCTGGATTCCAAGGAATAGAGCAAAGTGGAAGGATCACGACACTTGGGAGAGGTGGCTCTGATACATCAGCTGTTGCGATAGCCGCTGCCATAGATGCAAAACGATGCGATATATATACAGATGTGTCAGGTATTTATACTACAGACCCAAGAATTAAGAAAAATGCATCCAAATTAAAAAAAATTTCATTCGAAGAAATGCTGGAAATGGCGTCACTGGGAGCCAATGTGTTACAGACTAGAGCAGTGGAGCTTGCAATGCGACATAAAGTACCTATAACGGTATTAAACAGTTTTTCTAATGAAGAAGGAACACTCGTATGTGATGAAGAGGAAATCATGGAGAAAAATATTGTATCTGGAATAGCATTCCAAAAAAATCAGTCCCAATTAACGCTTACAAACATAGAAGATAAGCCTGGGGTAGCAGCAAAGATCTTTGGACCGTTAGCGAACTCAGGAGTAAATATTGATATGATTGTTCAAAGTAATACCGAAACTGGCTCAACCAATATTACCTTCTCATGTCCTGTAGCTGATCTAGACATGGCAAAGAAAGCCATATCGAATGCGAAGGAAAACAATTTGATTTCTTATGAGCGTCTCATTGAGAATAAAAATTTAGCAAAAGTTTCAATTGTTGGAATTGGAATGAAAACACACGCTGGTGTTGCTCAAAAAATGTTCGAAACTTTATACGAGGAAAATATCAACATTAACGTAATCTCAACTTCGGAAATAAAGCTCTCAGTTTTAATAGAAAGAAAATATTTGGAACTAGCAGTAAGAAGTCTTCATGACGCCTTCAATTTGCAAAATCTATAAGTTAATGCCCTAAAGGCTCTATTTAGTTTTAATTAGAATACCCTTCGCTTCGTTTAGAAAACTTTCGTTTATATCTAGCCCTAATAATCTTTCATCATCATGCCCATCACCAAGAGATATTCCATGAGTCAGAGTTTTACTGAAACCAAATTTTGAATAATAGCTAATATCTCCAACCAAGATAACCCAATTCCAATTGTCTGCAGAAGCTTTTTCTATACAATTCAAAATTAATCTCTCACCTAGCCCTTCGCTTTGGTAAATTGGATGGATAGCAAGAGGCCCTAGAAGAAGACCTCTGCTATTATGCCTATCTATCTTGATATTCCAAAACCTTATAGAGCCTACAACACTATCTGAAGAGTCTTTTATGACATAAGAAAGCTTGTTTACTTTGTTAGCTGAACTTCGCAACTGATATGAGCTAAGAAGCTTTCTTCTAGGTGTGAATACTAGATCCAATAGTTGTTCAACTTCGATTAGGTCTTTTTTGGTCTCTAGTAATAATCTAAGATTGTAATGAATGCTTTTCATTAGTCTTTAGTTTATTTTTCGTGAGTATGCTGCCTTAAGATAACTCCAGGGTTCAGAAGAGCCAAAGGGTCGAAGGCCTTCTTTATCTGACACATTACATCAAATTTTCCTGGGTCACAATATTGTTTTAAATCTTTAACTTTTAATCGACCAACTCCATGCTCTGCACTAAATGATCCTTCCAATCTTTTGCAATTGTTGTTTATAATTTCAACTAGTTTGGGCTTAATATCCATATATCTTGAATTACTTTCCTTATTGGGAGGAAAGATATTGAAGTGCAAGTTTCCGTCTCCCATATGACCAAAGCAATTTACTCTTAAAAATCTATTTATTTTTTTTATTTCATAAAGGCTTTTATTTATAAAACTTTCCATATTTTCTAATGGCAATGAGATATCATGTGACGAGATCGCTCCAACCTTTTTATTTGCCTCAGGGATATCCTCTCTCATTTTCCATAACTTTCTTGCTTTGGATTCTGTATCACCAAGGATAACGTCTAAGATAATTTCTCTATTATAAAGATCGTCCAAAGTCTCAAATACCTCTTGCTCCAATGCATTGCTATTGAAACCCAACTCCACAAGCAGATACCATTGTGACCTATTTTCTTTAACCACTGATTGAGTCATTTTTGTTTCTTCAAGAAACTTTAGCCCCTCATCGCTAATTAGTTCAAAGGCTTGTAGGCTCTGCCCGAACCTTCTAGATATCTCTATATAACTTTTTAAAGCTGAGTTAAAGTTTGGCACTCCGAAAAAAGCCACAATTCTGTTTTCTAGAGCTGGAAAAAGCCTCAAAACAGCTCTAGTGATTATACCTAGAGATCCCTCGGATCCAATAAAAAGGTTTTTCAAATCATAACCGGTGTTATCTTTTTTAAGTGTCTTAATATCGTTTATTATAGAGCCGTCAGCCAAAACAACTTCCAGTCCCAGGCAAAGATCTCTAGCATTTCCATATTTTAAAACTCCTATTCCTCCAGCATTTGTGGCTAAATTTCCACCTATACAGCATGACCCCTTTGATGCCATTGATAAAGGAAAAAGGAAACTTTTCTTGCCCACAAATTCGTGGACCGACTCCAAAATAACACCGGCTTCTACTTCTATCGACTGGTTTATAGAAGAAAAATTCCTAATCTTATTCATTTTTTCTAAGGACAAAGTTACATGATATTTGTCCGAAGCTATCTGACCTCCCACCAGTCCCGTGCCACCACTCCAAGGAACGACACCAATCTTATGTTTAGTGGCAAGTCTTAAACAGTCAGAAACTTCTTTAGTAGATCTAGGCTTAATTATATGTAGAGATTCGTTCCAGTATAAACCACGAGGTTCAGATAGGTAGGAGGGAGATATCTCCGAAATAATGCTGGGGGAAATAGTATCTCTAATATTTTCAATAAACTTAAAGTAATCTTTATCTTTTTTCATTTTTTAGCTCTCTCCCACTTGGCCTCTTCTGTCATTTCTTAACAGTCCATATAAAACGTGGTTTCTCCAACGACCATTTATTTGTAGGTAGCTTTGTCCTACTCCTTCATATTTAAAACCGACCTTTTCAAGCAATCTTCTAGAAGATCTGTTTTCTGACAACGTGGCAGCCTCAAGCCTTGAAATGTTCAATTTAATAAAAGAAAATTCTACAATAGTCAAAACCGCTTCCCTCATAAAACCTTTTCCTGTGTATTGTTTACCTAGCCAATACCCCAATGTTGCCGCATTAGAAGGCCCCTTTCTAATGTTTTCAATAGTAATGGATCCTAATAAAGTCTTATATTTATCAAAAATGAAAAATTGATAGGCCTGTTCAGCGTTAGCGCTTTTTTTCGCCCACTTAACCCTATTATTAAATGCATTACGTTTAAAAAAATCATTACCTCTTTTTGGTTCCCATAGCTCTAAAAATGCTTTGCTATTCTCTCTGAGCTCACGCCATTGCTCAAAATCACCGTAATGTGGCGCTCTCAAGTCTACGTTCTGCGCTTTTAATACAAGCTCTGACTTACCAAAAATCATTCCAAAGGTCTTACTTTCTAGATACTTAATTCGTTCTCAAATAGCTGCTTCTTATTTCCTCTGCAACTAGGTCCGTGTCTGGACATATCACTTTTACACTTTCCTGTTTTTTTATAAGATCCTTGAGTACAAGTGGGACTGGTATAGTCATATCTAATGCAGTCTCGACAGTCTCTTTAAATTTTGCTGGATGTGCAGTCCCAAGTGAAATAACAGTTTCTTCTCCCTTGACTAAATGTTGTGCTACCCTCACCCCAATTGCACTGTGAGGACACAATGTGATCCCTCTCGCATTAAAAAATTGATTTATTGTTGCGACTGTATCCTTGTCAGTCACCGCACCACTAGAAAAGTCTTTTGAAATCTGTGATTTTAATATTTTGTCAACCTCAAAGCTACCCTTGCTTGCAAGTTTATTCATAAGCTTGCCGACCTCATTAGCGTCATTATTCAAAAGATCAAATAGCAATCTTTCAAAATTGGAAGCAACTTGGATATCCATAGAAGGGGATAAAGTTTTGCTAACGCTATCGCTTTTATAAATGCCAGTTTTAAAAACCCGATCCAAAATGTCATTTTTATTTGTAGCAACAATAATTTTGTTTATTGGTAAACCCATTTTTTTTGCAAGATACCCGGCATAAGCATCTCCAAAATTACCGGTCGGAACACTAAAACTCACCCTTCTGTCAGAATGATCTTTAATTTGATAGAAAGCAGAAAAATAGTAAATCGACTGAACCAGTATCCGTACCCAGTTAATTGAATTCACGCCAGATAAGTTGACATCATTTACAAGCCCTTTGTCCGAAAACAGTCTCTTCACTATTGACTGACAATCATCGAAAGTTCCTTTCACAGCAAACACTTTTACATTCTTGGCATTCGAAGTAGTCATTTGCACTCTTTGTATTCGAGAAATCCTTTCATGCGGATAGAGGACATATAAATTGACATTTGATACATTTTTAAAAGCTTCAACGGCAGCAGAACCTGTGTCGCCAGAAGTTGCTGTTACAATATTAATAATAGAATTTTTCTTTTGGAGCGTCTTTGCAAACATTTTTGCTATTACTTGCATCGCAAAGTCTTTAAAAGCTAGCGTGGGGCCATGAAATAATTCAAGAAAATAATGATTATTTTCTAATTTTATTAAAGGGCTTTTTAACTCGCTCTGAAATCCAGAATAGGAATTATTCACGATTTCAATTAGTTCTGACTTACTAAAGCAGTCACCAGAAAACAACGATATTATTTCGAAAGAAAGTTCTTCATAACTGAGATGTCTCCACTCATTTATGGTTTCCATATTTAGTTTTGGTATAAATTTTGGAACAAAGAGACCCCCATCCCCAGCTAATCCTGAGTGTAAAACTTCACTGAAGTTCTTTGAGCCGTCTAATCCTCTCGTCGAATGGTACAACATTACTCAATCTTCTTTCTTCTAATCTTTTTTATATACGAAGTACACACTCATACCAAACCATAAAATCGCCATCATAAACCAAGTGATGGCATATTGAAGATGGTTGTTCGGTATGTCATTAGTAGGATCTTGCATTTTTATAGTTGGGTCGAGACGATTTTCGGTTAAAACTACTAATATTGGTTGAGTTTCAAGAAAGTTCGCCATTTTTTCTAGATCCCTCGAAAACCATATATTACGAGTAAAGTTGGGCTCCGGTGTGAAGTAATCAGTCTCATTTGGCCATGACAGGTACCCTTTTACTAAACTTTGTTGCCCTGAGGTTTTTAAAAAGGATTTATCTTTTTCTTTTATAACTCCCCTGTCTATAAGTATTTTACCACCATCTACTAGTTTGAAAGGCGAAATCACCCGGAAGCCTGCTCCAGATCCTTTAACCGGAGTTAGAATAAAAATTGACCTAGGCTCCAAGGCACCTTTTACCTTCACCATTTTGTAATTGTGTTCTGATTTTTTTACACTGTTGGAAAGAAATGCCGGCTCTGAACTCAAATTATAATTTATATTTTCTAAAAGAGATTCCTTCCAAGCAAGTCTCTTTGTCTGCCAAACGCCTAAAGAAAGCAACACCAAAAGCCCAGGTATTGCTATAAATACAAAGAAAACCCACTTTTTGTTCATTTTGTTTAAATTTTCAGGCGCCGTTAAGCTCCCCAGATGTAGATTGCAGCAAATAGGAAAAGCCAAACAACATCAACGAAATGCCAATACCAAGCTGCTGCTTCAAATCCAATATGCCTTTCAGGAGAGAAATGACCTTTTCTTGCCCTAATTAAGCAAACCAGCAAAAAAATTGTGCCTATCAGAACATGGAACCCATGAAACCCAGTAGCCATGAAAAAACTAGCACCATAAATATTACCCGAAAAAGCGAAGGAGGCATGCGTATATTCATAAATTTGGAATACAGTGAAAAGAGCACCTAGTCCAATTGCTAATATCAAGCCGTTCTCTAATCCTTTCCTATCATTCTCGTGTGCTATTGCATGATGGGCCCATGTGGCCGCTGCACCTGAACAAAGCAGAATTAATGTGTTTATCAAAGGAAGGTGCCACGGATCAAACGTCTCAATCCCGGTTGGAGGCCAAACTCCACCCACTGCCTCCATTGGGTACAGTGCATGTTTAAAAAAAGTCCAGAACCAAGCAAGAAAAAACATCACTTCAGATGTTATGAACATGATTACTCCATATCTTAAACCTATCTGAACTACTGGCGTATGATCCCCATCCTTACTTTCAAAAACTACGTCCGACCACCAAGCAAACATACAGTATAAGACTAACAATAGACCCAGAGCTGCGATTAAAACGGTTCCTCCATGCATGAATAACACACTTCCAAATAGAAGGATGAAAGCACCAAGAGCACTCAGGAATGGCCACAAACTTGGGTTTATGATATGGTAATCGTGATTTTTTTCATGAGCCATTTTTTATCCTCTTAGACTTAAAGTTTTATGATTTAATCTCATCTTTTAGCTTATAAAAAGTATATGATAACGTCAGCGATTTTATATTCTTCGTTTCAATATTTTCAACAATTTCTGGGTCAATATAAAAAGTCACTGGCATCTTGACTTTTTCTCCCGGCTGCAAGGTTTGCTCGACGAAACAAAAGCAATCAATTTTACTGAAATAGTTCCCCGCTGAAAATGGAAACACGTTGAAGCTGGCTTGGCCAGAGATTGTCTCATTCGTTGGGTTGTGTGCTTCATAAAAAACCAGAGCTGTTTCACCGATTTTAACCTCCACCTCATTTTGCATGGGTATGAAGTTCCAACGCATATCTTTAGCCTTTGATGCATCAAAACGAACTTTAATCGTCTTATTTAAAACGGAACCATCAAACGTATCTGAATAGATTTCCGGAGTACCCCCATACCCTGTAACCTTGCAAAACCAATCGTAAAACGGCACTGCTGCGAATGACGCTGAAAGCATTAAGCATACCAGCCCAACCAAAAAAATCGGTGTGCGATTTGATCTATACGACTTATTCACCATCTTTCCCTAACATATCTTGTCTAATAATGTGGTCATAACCTTGCATTAATGCACCTTGCTTTAGTTTCACTATAGTTACCGAGAAAATAAGCGCTACTATTATGGATAATAAAATTCCTATTTTAGCATTTCCAGTGCCTCTATTTAATTCTGATTGTTTCAATTCTCTTCTCACAACTCTACGTTTAGAATAGAACCGGCCAGTTTGTTAAAATGCCAGTTTTCAAAGTTTGTACAAAGCTACTTAATACAAGAAAGCCAAAATATAAAAAAAGATAAAGAATTGTGAACTTAAAAAATCTTCTTTCTTTCTCATATCCTTCATTTTCACGAGGTCTGACGAGCTTTACAGCAGAGAGAAGTAAAACAACGTTCAAGGCATTACTTAACAAGAAAAATAGAGGACCTCCTATCCAGGTAAAAGCAATGAATTGTGAACAAGCTATTAATATTATAGTGTAAGTAAATATCGATTTTCTTGTCTTTTCCACTCCGTATAGAACTGGGTACATTGGAATACTTGCTTTAGCGTAATCCTCTTTTGTTATTATTGCTAGCGACCAAAAGTGAGGGGGAGTCCATAAAAATATAAACAGAAATAATAAGAATGGTTCTAAAGCAAGACTTCCCGTACTCGCTACCCAACCGATTAAAGGGGGCATTGCACCAGCAGCTCCCCCAATGACAATGTTTTGGGGCGTGGTTTTTTTTAAGAAAACAGAATATACAACAAGATAGAAAAATATTGTTGCGCCTAAAAGAAAAGCGGCCAACCAATTGGAAACCAACCCCAGGAACATAACAGAAAACATTGAAAGACTTAGACCAAATACCAGGGCATCATCTGAGCTTATTTTTTCGTTTGGTAGGGGCCGCCCACTGGTACGCTCCATAACATTATCAATTTCTTTATCCCACCACATATTTAAAACCCCAGCAGCTCCGGCTCCTAAAGATATACAAAGCAATATAATAAGGGATAGAAATAAATTGTCTTGGGTTGGGGCTATTATTACTCCTACAGCCGCAGTGAACACGGCAAGCCACATAACTCGTGGCTTTAAAAGATCATACAAATCTCTAAAGGAACCTGTTGGTATCGCTTCTGGACTTTCTAACGTATTCAACTAAAACAACCTTTCTAATCAGGGCTTGGCTATTAGTTTTTTTCGGCTAGCGCGATGGTTTTCTGTCTATCGCCGCTTATACTCGCAAACTTCTCGACAGATCTATCGAGCCACGCCTCATATTCCTCCTGGCTGACAACCTTAACTACTATTGGCATATAGGAATGATTCAAGCCGCATAACTCTGAGCATTGACCAAAATATACTCCTTCTTTCTCAGGCTTAAACCAAAGCTCGGCTAAACGTCCTGGCACACCATCTTGATGCACTCCAAAAGACATAATTTTCCACGCGTGAATTACATCCGACGCAGTAACTTGAACAGTAATATTTTTGTTAACAGGCACAACCACTGGATTATCCGTAGCCAGCAAATATTCATCCTGTGAGTATCCAAACTTCTCCAACTCTTCTTTTTCGAGCATTACTGAGTCGAATGAAAAATCATGCTGAGGGTAATCGTACGACCAATACCACTGGGCGCCAGTGGCCTTGATAACGACATCACTTTCTGGAATTCTTAGCTGTTTGAGCAATATGGGCAATGAAATAATCCCAATACCCACCAATATGAATACTGGAATTACTGTCCACAAAATCTCAATAGGTGTATTGTGGGTAGTAGACGATGGTGTTGGGTTTGCTTTTCGGTTATATCGAATAAAAACCCAAATAAGAAGCGCACTAACAAATATTGATATAAGCGTTATAATAACCAATAGAACATTGTCTAGCCACTGTATGTCTCGCGCTAACTCTGTAACTGGAGGTTGAAAATTTATTCCATTAGGGATCGGTTTTCCTATAACTGGAAGATCTTTGTCCAATCCGTCGTTAGCCAGTAGTAGAGAACCAAAACCTGTTAAAAAAAAGGTGGCCACAGGTGCCATAAAAATTTTCAAAAAACATCGGAAAAAACTATTCATAAGACCCCCTGACCATAGTTTTCTGTTCGCAACATTGCGCGTTAACATATATATAGCTTACATTTTGTAAAAATCTACCACAAAACTTGCTATAATGCT
The DNA here is from genome assembly GCA_902524845.1 of uncultured Alphaproteobacteria bacterium. Lineage (GTDB taxonomy): Bacteria > Pseudomonadota > Alphaproteobacteria > Rhodobacterales > Rhodobacteraceae > CACIJG01. The sequence goes on along the minus strand of CABZEW010000013.1, from coordinate 43,102 downwards.
GTCCTTAGGCTAAAAATTTTCGCTCTTAATTTCAAACTTTTTTTATGGATAAATCGTCGCAACAAATTCGATGTTACTCAATTTTAAAAAAAAAAGATTGACAAGATCAACATTGGATAAGATTTAAAACAAAACTATTAGGAATTTACATGACTAACGTTGTAATTGTAGAGTCGCCAGCAAAAGCAAAGACAATCAATAAGTATTTGGGAAACCAATACAAAGTTCTTGCATCATATGGCCACGTTAGGAATTTACCCAAAAAAAATGGTTCAATTGATGTTGAGAACGATTTCAACCCGAAATGGGAGATTGATACAAAAAGCAAAAAACATTTAGATGAAATCGTTAAAGCTTTGAAGTCAAGCTCAAAGCTCATCTTAGCAACTGACCCAGACAGGGAAGGCGAAGCGATTTCATGGCATATTCTTGAAATATTGAAAAATAAGAAAGCACTTAAAGCAGATATTGCTGTAGAACGGGTAGTGTTTAACGCGATCACAAAAAATGCTATCTTATCAGCTATTGAAAGCCCAAGAGAACTAGATACCGATTTAGTCGAAGCATATCTTGCAAGAAATTCATTAGATTATCTTATGGGTTTTAATATCTCTCCAGTGCTTTGGCAAAGATTAAGAGGGGCTGCAAAATCAGCTGGTCGCGTTCAATCACCCGCGTTGAGGCTTGTGGTAGATAGAGAAATTGAAATAGAAAAGTTCAAATCGGAAGAGTATTGGACCATCTCAGCTGACTTTAAAGACGAAAACGATAGCATTATTCAGGCAAATCTATCTCGAATAGAGGATGAAAAAGTTGAGAGGTTTTCATTCCGCGATTCCAAAAGAACGACCATAACTGTAGATGCTCTCGAGCAAAAAGAATACCAGGTCACGTCAGTGAACAGTCAGAAAAGAAATCGTAACCCTTATGCGCCATTCACTACATCGACCTTGCAACAATCTGCAAGCACGAATCTAAAAGTTAGCCCTAGAGATGTCATGTCTACAGCCCAGAAGCTTTATGAGGCTGGGCTGATAACATACATGCGTACAGACGGAATTGAGATGGCTCCCGAAGGTATTACCAGCGCTAGAAAGCAAATTTCTAGCTCTCTGGGCAAAGACTTTTTACCCGAAAAACCGCGAGTGTTTAAAAATAAAGCAAAGAATGCACAAGAAGCGCATGAGTGTATCAGACCCACGGATTTTTCCCAAACCCCAGAAAAGTCGAAAAGCTTAAACAAAGCTGAATTAGAGTTGTACACATTAATATGGAGAAGAGCACTGGCCTCTCAATCCAGAGCGGCAGAGGTATTGCAAACGACCGTTTTGATTTCCTCCTTGTGCAACAGTGCTCAATTTAGAATGTCGGGTCAGGTTGTAATCTTTGAGGGGCACTTAAAAATATTTCAAGACGCGAAGAAAGAAGATGAAGAGAGAAGAATTCCTGACTTAAAAGAAAAATCAATGATGAAATTGGAGAAAATTAACAAAGAACAACATTTCACTGAACCCCCACCAAGATTTAATGAGGCGTCATTGATAAAGCGTCTTGAAGAAGAGGGGATAGGGAGGCCTTCAACATACGCTTCTATTATCTCCAAAATCCAAGAGAGGAATTATGTAAAAAAAGATAAAAACAGGCTTGTGCCCGAAGATACAGGCCGACTTTTAAATTTTTTTCTAGAGGCTTATTTTAATAAATATATAGAATACGACTACACGGCTAAGCTCGAAGAAAACTTGGACGACATTTCCAGTGGTGAAAAACGTTGGAAAGAGGTTATTAGAAGTTTTTGGGAGGAGCTCTCTCAATCTGTTGACTACGCAATGAGCTTTAGTATTACCGAGGTACTGGATAACCTCAATGAAAAATTAGCTAACTATCTTTTTGATGATGGATCTGGAAAAATTCATAAAAAGTGTTCTGCATGCAATAAGGGTGAACTAGGAATTAAGTTGTCAAAGAGTGGAGCCTTTATAGGATGTTCATCATATCCTGATTGTAAATACTCTAGACCCCTAAATGCTAATTCACAAATAAACCCCGATGGGTTAGTAGCTCAAGAAGAACCCATTGGTAAAGATGGCAATGGAAATGACATATTTCTGAAAAATGGGCGCTATGGACCATATCTTGAGATTTCTTATGAAGGTTCAGACAAACCAAAGCGAGCTGCGATACCCAAGCATTACACCTTGAACGAGCTTACACTTGAAAAAGCAAGACAACTTTTAGAACTTCCAAGAAACCTTGGCTTGCATCCGGAGGATCAGTCTGAAGTTATTGCTGCAATTGGTCCCTATGGTCCATACATCAAACATGGAAAAATTTATGCGAACATGAAGGATTTTGAAGAGGTTTTTTCAATTGGAATGAATAGAGCTGTTGAGTTATTAGTAGAGGCGGCGGAAAAGAAAAACAATAAGGGTGGAAGGGCAAGCAAAGAGTTAAAGGTTTTGGGTTCTCACCCAGAAGGCGAAGAAATAAAGATTATGTCAGGACGCTATGGTGACTATATAAAATGGAATAAACTTAATGTCACTATACCAAAAGATAAGTCTGTTCAATCTCTTACACTCGAAGACGGTATTGCTCTTCTAGATACAAAAAGAAAAAAATAATTTACAAATCTTTACAACATAAATCGAAAAAGATCTTAGCAATTACAAGTATTGACCCTATTCACAGGGTAACTCTGAGTGGCTCAGAGAGCGGAACACCAATTGAGTATTTATACAGTGGATTAAGCATAAATAACTTACACATCGGTGACCTTGTGGAAGTTTTCATCAAAAAGTCGACGGAAACAAACACAGAGTTGACAATTTTAAAGAGAATTAAGTATCCAAAAAACTATATCTTTGGCGTTTATTTACACGATCAAAGAAATTCAACAGTGGCTCTGTTTTCAAATAAAGGTAGTAAACCAATTAGAGTAGCGCCGTTAAAAAATGGAGAAAACATAAATCGGAAATTTGGGTATTTTGAATTAGGTAAATCATCAACGCTTCCAAAGAAGTATAAAATTCATGATTTCCATATTTTTGGCTCGATTGATTGCACTAGTAGTTACTCCAGAATTGCTGCGATCGAGTGGGACCTACGGGAGGTTTTTCCAAAGAAGATAATTCACGAAGCAAGAAAAATATTTGAAAGCCATAGATTTACTAAAAATGAATACCAAATAGAAAAGCCTTTTATTACAATAGACCCTGATGACGCAAAGGACTTAGATGATGCTATTTTTATAGAAGAAGATAACTCTGTAGGTAATCGCGGAGGAATAGATTTATATGTCGGCATTGCTGATGTGTCATTTTTTGTTAAACCAAAATCTATTATTGATGAAGAGGCCTTGAAAAGAGGAAACTCAACATATTTCCCCAATAAAGTTATTCCTATGCTTCCAGAGGATTTAAGCAACAGTCTCTGTTCACTAAAGGCATGCACGCCAAAAAAGGCTATAGTCGTCAAAATAAAATTGGATTACAAGGGGGAAAAGATAAAGCATGAATTCATAAGAGGCCTCATCACTGTTAAGAAAAATTACTCCTATGAGAACTTTGAAGCATATTTAGCACAAGACAAAACAAGAAATAGATTTAGTGAATATAGAAAAGCATTCGATATACTGCAGCAATCACCATTATTAAACAATCGCTTAAATTTAAATTTAGCTGAGAAAAAGGTTGTAATTTCTGACGAAGGGAATCCAGTAGATCTCTATGAAAAAACGAGTTTAAGAAGTAATTACCTTATAGAGATGATGATGATACTAGCTAACTTATGCGTATCGGAAACTCTGACCCAATCAACGACCAAATACATTTCCCGAGAACATAGACCACCCGAAAAACAGGCTCTGAAAGACCTGAATATGCTTATGAGATATAACGATCTACCAGAAATTAGAGAAAGACAGGCAACCTCATGTTCTCTTAACAAGTTGGTTGATCGCTGCAGAGATGTTAAGAAAAAAAAATTGATTAGTAATTTTGTATTAAGGATATTACCGAAAGCAAAATATTCTGAAAAAGACTATGGCCATTTTGGACTAAACCTTCCCTCATATTGTCATTTTACCTCTCCAATAAGAAGATATGCGGATCTTACTATACACCGATCATTAGCTTTCGCTTTAAAATGGGAGTTGGCTGAACCCACCTTTGAGCAAAATCAAAAGGTAATATGCCAACTTGTCAACGAGTCCGAAAAAAAATCAGTCGGGGCCGAAAGAGATACCGTAGACCGCTATTCAGCTCTATTTATATCTAATTACATTAATGAGTATTTTGATGGTGTAATTGTAGGGACTTCTCGCTTCTGCATATTTATAAAACTAGACAAGTTCCCCATTGAGGGTGTGTTATTAAAGAAAGATTTAAAATTGAATAGAGGTAAGAAAAGATTTATGTCAAACCATAAAAACCTAAGAAAAGCGGAAATTGAACTGTCCACCGGGCATTCTATTCGGGTAAAAGTAGTATCAGCGCTGCCATTTAATGGGGCTATCAACTTCTCAGTCTAACAGGTTGTTCCCTTAACAGGCCAATTAAGGGATTGCATTTCAAAGAGCCTCGAAACCGTTCTCTGGAATTCAAACTTGTTTTTTCCAAAAATATATAAGTTTTCAGGAACTACAGCTGCCCTACATAAAAGGTCTACTTTTTTATCATAGATATTATCAATTAGATTTATAAACCTTTTGGCACTGTCATCTCCACCATTCGACAGGTTTGGAATCTCGTCTAAAAACAATAAACGGAGGTGACTTATTATTTCAAGATAGTCTGAGGAACTCATAGGAATTGAACAAATTTCGTTAAAAGTTAATAAACCTACTCCACTCTGGAATCTCTCAATTACGAATTCACGGCTGTTTATCTGTATATTTATTCCTTGACTCTTTTCCAAGTTAAATTTAGATATGAGCTCATTAAATTGATTTGTGTCCTCAGCAGAAGTACTCAAAAAATATTTTTTTTTACCTGAAATTTTTGTCTTTCTATAGTCTACCGGTGCCGATAACTTCTCTATCTTCAAATTTGAAACCATAATATCTATGAAGGGTAAAAACAACTTTCTGTTTAGACCATTTTTATAAAGATCGCGAGGGTGTCTATTTGATGTAGTTACCAAAGTTAATCGCTTACTGAAGAATTCTTCGAAAACCCTTCCAACTATCATTGCGTCCGCTACATCAGTTATCTGCATTTCATCTAAACAAAGTACTTGAAGGTTTTTTATGTAATCGGAAGCAACCGACTTTATTGGGTCTCTTTTATTTTTCTCTCTAGCACCTTTAATAAGTCGGTGAAGCACCTTCATGAACTCATGAAAATGGATTCTCCTTTTACCCTCCAAGTTCAATTGGTTGAAAAAAAAATCCATCAGCATGGACTTTCCTATACCCACACCTCCGTGAATATAAATTCCCTGAGGTTTTTCAAGGGTCTTAATAAAACCAAACTTGGACATTACGCGCCCTCCTGCTGATTCATTCAGTGCTTTTATGTTTTCCAATTTCTTTTTTAACTCTTCAAGCTCAGATACCAATATTTCTTGCGACGTATTACTCTGAATTTCATTATTTGAGACCATTTTGTTATAAATATTTGTAAGGGATTGATCATCACTCATTTTTATTTATTCTATCTTTTGTTAGCTCAATTTGCTTTTTTCGTTCTTTTAGTGAGGATATCTTTTTCTCAGTTTTTGTTCCAAAACAATTATGGCATGAAATTCCTTTTTCATAATGCATATGTTTCTTATCATCTATTCTCAAAGGACCCCTGCATGCGTGACATAAATCATAGTCACTTGGTTCTAACCGTGGATTAACTGTCACTCGTTGGTCAAAAACGAAACAATCTCCTCTCCATTTTGATGTAGCAGAATCCCCAACTTTATCGAAATAATTCAATATACCACCCTTTAAATGATAAACTTCTTTTAACCCCTCACTTTTAAGAAAACTAGTTGCCTTTTCACACCTTATCCCGCCAGTGCAAAACATTGCGATTTTCTTGTCTTTAAAAGTTTTACTTTTTTCTTTCCACCACATTGAGAAGTCACGAAAATCGATAGTTTTGGGGTTTATACTTCCCTTAAATGTACCTAATTCTACTTCAAAGTCATTTCTAGTGTCGATAGTAACCACTCCTTTTTTTGAGATAAATGTATCCCATTCTTCAGGTTCAATATAGGTTCCTACACTTACTGCTGGATTAATATTGGGAAGACCTAGCGTGACAATTTCTTTTTTTACCTTAACGCTCAATTTTTTGAACACATTTGAATTAGAAACATTTTCTTTAAGGTCAGAATTTGTCAGCATAAAGTTTCGTTGTAGAAAGCTCTTCACCTGCTCTAACTTATCTGTATCTAAAGAACACATTCCATTAATGCCCTCGCTACCTAGTATTATTGTCCCGACTGTATGAGTTTCTTCAAGGAACGACACCAGTTTTCCCTTTTTATCTTGTGGATTCTTTAAGTGAACGAATTTGTAGAATGTTAATATGGTTTTAGTCATGGTCGTCCTACTCAAGCCGAGCCAGCCAATTTCATTTTTGCCAGCAAACAAGTGTTTTATTTTATTAACATTTATTTTATTGTATCGAAACGCTAAATACTGTTAATTACTTAGTCAACCAATAAGTAGGTCTTAATGTTTGAAACTTTATCACAAGGATTCTCTTCGGCCCTAGAAAAGCTTACTAAGCAGGGAGTGCTCAGAGAGGATGAAATATCAACAGCTTTGCGAGAGGTCAGAGTTGCTCTCTTAGAAGCGGATGTATCTTTGGATACAACTAAAAGTTTCATAAAATCTGTTGGAGAAAAAGCAAGAGGACAGGCAGTCACTAAATCAGTTACTCCTGGTCAGCAAGTAATTAAAATAGTTCATGATGAATTAATAAAGGTCTTAGAAGGTCCAAGCGAGGCATCAAATGCTCTAAAAATTGACAATCCGCCGGCAACAATTTTAATGGTAGGATTGCAAGGCTCAGGAAAAACTACAACCTCAGCAAAGCTAGCTCTGAGGTTACAAAGCAAAGAGAAAAAGAAAGTTTTAATGGCCAGTTTGGACACTAGGCGCCCAGCAGCTATGGAACAGCTGGAGGTGCTAGGTAAAAGTAATTCAATAGACACACTGCCAATTGTAAAGAATCAATCACCTGAACAGATTACTTCCAGGGCGATGCAGCAAGCGTCTCTGGGAGGATATGACGTGATCATCCTTGATTCTGCAGGGAGAATGCAAATAGACGATGATCTTATGAAAGAGATCGATAAGATCAAAGACTTAAGTAATCCTAACGAGATACTTCTTATAGCTGATGGGTTGACAGGTCAGGAGGCAGTCAATGTAGCTGGCGCGTTTAACGATAGATTAAATATTTCTGGGGTTGTTCTAACGAGAATGGATGGAGACGGAAGAGGTGGCGCAGCCTTATCAATGGTTTCATCGATAGGAAGGTCAATAAAATTCATAGGTACTGGGGAGAAGGTAGACGCTTTGGAAGAATTTCATCCTGATCGTATTGCCAGAAGAATTTTGGGAATGGGTGATATTGTATCTTTAGTTGAAAAAGCTTCTGAAACTTTGGAAGCAGAAAAGGCAGAGCGATCAATGCGCCGATTTCAAAAAGGCCTTTTCAATATGAATGATTTAAAAAACCAATTGGAGCAAATGCAGAAAATGGGTGGACTAAAAAGCTTGATGGGGATGATGCCGGGAATGGGAAAACTTACAAAAAATCTGGATGATAAGTCTCTTGATGACTCGGTTATAAAACGCCAGATTGCTTTAATTCAATCGATGACTAAAAAAGAACGTACATCTCCTAACCTCCTTCAAGCAAGTAGAAAGAAGAGAATTGCCCTTGGCGCGGGAGTAGAAGTGCCTGAATTAAATAAATTAATTAAAATGCATAGGCAAATGTCAGATATGATGAAAAAAATGGGAAAAATGGGCGGAAGAGGAATGTTGAAAGGCTTCATGGAACAAATGTCAGGAAAGAGCGGTGGCACGACATCATCTCTGCCTGACGGGCAAATGTTACAAAAGCAATTTAGATCAAAACTTCCAACAAATCTGGCTGGACTCAACTTCAAAAAATAATCAAATGAAAAAAAACAAAATTAATGTTGATTTATTATTAAAAAATGAGAGAAGTACTGTCGATAGGCTCGACACGATAATGGTAAACGCGCTAATAGAAAGATTTTCGGTCACAAAAAGAATAGGTTTACTTAAAGCTGAGTACAACGTTGATACTTATGATAGAAAGAGGGAGGAAACGCAGGTTAAGACACTCGAAAAGCTTATAGAAGATAGTGATCTCGACAAAAAATTTATAGTAAACCTTATGAAACTAATCACAACAGAAGCTAAGAAAAACCATGAGAAAATTAAGAAAGAAATAGGAGAGTGATTTATGAGCATTAAAATACGGCTAGCCAGGGCAGGCTCAAAAAAGAGACCATTTTACCGGGTTGTTGCTGCTGATAGTAGAATGCCCAGAGATGGAAGATTTATTGAAAAATTAGGCACTTATAATCCTCTTCTAAAAAAAGACGATAATAATAGAGTTAAGCTAGATATAGATAGAATTAAGGAATGGTTATCCAAAGGAGCACAAACTACCGATAGAATTAGTAGATTATTGGAGAACTTGGAGATACTTCCGAAAAAAATCCGGAATAATCCTATTAAGGCCAAGCCTAAAAAGGAAGTGGAAGAGCCTAAAGGTGAGGGAACTCCGACTGAAGAGCCTAAAGGTGAGGGAACTCCGACTGAGGAACCTAAAGCTGAGGAAACTCCGACTGAGGAACCTAAAGCTGAGGAAACTCCGACTGAGGAACCTAAAGCTGAGGAAACTCCTACTGAAGGACCTAAAGCTGAGGAAAAAAGTTGAAATACAACCAACGAAAGATATAATTTACATCGATTAAATGAAAAATAAACTTAGGCACACTCTCTGTCTGCAAATCGCTTAGTAATTGGATTGATTTTGCATGTGTCCAATAAACAATTAAATAATTACATCACTGTTGGCAAAGTAGTCAATTCTTTTGGTCTAAACGGTCAAGTAAAAGTTAAAGTTTATTTGGAAGATTTAAAACTTCTAAAGAGCGTTAATATTTTTTGTGTAGGCGATGCTCTACTAAAAAGAAAAATCGAGTTTTTAAATAACACAAAACAATCAACATGGATAGCAGCTATCCCTGAAGCTAAAAATAAAGAACAAGCAGATCGATTGAAAGGTAAATCGATTTATATCGAAAAAAAGTATCTACCTGCACTTATGACAGACGAATTCTATTATAAAGACCTTAAAGGACTTCAAATAAAGATTGATGGAAGTATACAAAAAGGTTTCGTAAGCGACGTTTTTAACTTTGGTAGCGGAGACATATTAGAAATTTCACTTGACGATAGTAAACCAACAATATACATCCCATTTAATAAGGACAATGTAAGCAAAATAGACTTGGCTAAAAGAACCATCCTATTGACCCCCTTAAAAGGCTTGCTGGCCTAGACACTAATCAATCGAAAAATATGAATAAAAGCAAATTGAAAGCTAAGGTTATAACACTATACCCAGAACTTTTTCCTGGACCATTATTAGCTTCAGTGACCGGTAGAGCATTAAAGAAAAAACTCTGGTCCTTAGAAATAATAGATTTACGACAGTATGGACGCGGTACACACAAACAAGTGGATGATAAACCGATTTCAGGAGGCCCAGGTATGATCTTAAGGCCAGACGTTCTGGACGAAGCTATTTTGAAAGCATATGACTCCATCGATGATAAGAATACACTTAAAATCTGCATGAGCCCAAAAGGTACTCCTCTCACTCAAAATCTTGCAAATAATTTGCTAAAATATAACCAGTTAATAATTGTTTGTGGTAGATTTGAGGGTATTGATCAAAGAGTGATCGAAAAGCATAAGCTGAAGGAAGTATCTATTGGAGATTTTATATTAACAGGGGGCGAGCTTGGAGCTATGGTTTTATTAGATACAGTAGTGAGATTACTCCCAGGTACCCTAGGTAATTCCAAATCTGCTTTAACAGAGAGTTTCACTAATGGGTTACTTGAAGCTCCTCAGTTTACTAAACCAATAGACTGGAATGGACTAAGAGTACCAGAAATTCTTCGCACCGGTGATCACCAGAAAATATTAGATTGGCGGACTAAAACATCGGAAAAGGTTACAAAAGCAAATAGGCCCGATTTATTCATTAAATACGTTGAAAAAAAAAAAAAAATGATTAAAAGAAAATAGATAAATAATTTTTTGACGGTTTGATAATGAATATCATTGAGAAAATTGAAAGAGAGCAGATAGAAAAAATTGGTAAAACTATACCTGCTTTTAACTCTGGCGATACTATAAAAGTCGGCTATAAAATTACCGAAGGTGAGCGAACCAGAATACAAAACTATGAAGGAGTGGTTATTGCTAGAAAGGGTGGCTCTACACTATCTGCATCATTCACTGTTAGAAAAATATCATTTGGGGAGGGAGTTGAACGAGTTTTTCCACTTTATTCTACGAACATTGAATCGATTACTGTCCTGCGAAGAGGTAGAGTTAGAAGATCCAAACTGTATTACTTGAGAGGCCTCAGAGGAAAGTCTGCTAGAATAGCCGAGAAGACTAATTATAAAAACGAGATTAGCGAATCGAAAAAATCAAAGGACTAAGAGGATGAAAAAAGATATACACCCTGACTACCATTTTATTAACGTAAAAATGACTGATGGTACGACGTACAAGACAAGATCGACCTATGGGAAAACAGATGAGAACCTCAACCTTGAAATAGACCCATTAACTCACCCAGCTTGGACAGGCGGTTCTCAAAAGCTACTTGACACTGGAGGTAGAGTTTCAAAATTTAAGAAAAAATATGAGGGTTTCAAACTTTAGCTCCTTTTACTTTATTTCCCACAATACCTGAAAGTCTATAGACTCTGGAACAGAAAATGGGAAAGATTATAGTTTTTGGAAATGAAAAAGGGGGATCCGGTAAATCCACTACCGCTATACATGTAGCAATATCTCTCTGTTATCTGAAAAAGAATGTGGGAGTAATTGATTTAGATATCAGACAGAAAAGTATGTCTAGATTCCTAGAAAATCGAGATGCTTTTTGTAAAAAACAAAGCCTAAACTTACCGCGTCCAAAATTTTACAGAATTGATCAATCAAATAAAGATAGTAAAGCTGAGTCTAATTTAGAGGAAGAGAAAACATTCGCAGAAGCCTTAACGACTTTAGAACAATCATGTGACTTTTTGGTAATTGACTGTCCGGGGGGTATATCGAATTATGTAAAAATGGCCCATACTGTCGCCGATATACTTATTACACCAATGAACGATAGTTTGATTGATTTTGATCTTCTAGCAAAGATCGACGCTTCTACAGGAAAAGTAGTTGGGCCCTCGATTTATTCAGAAATGGTTTGGGAATGCAGACAATTAAGAGCATCTGCAAAACATCCGCCAATAGATTGGGTTATACTGAGAAACAGAATATCACACGTTTTTAGTAGAAATAAATATAAGGTCGGAAAATCTCTCAAAAATCTCTCAAAGAGAATTGGTTTTCGATTAAGTACAGGGTTTTCAGAGCGGGTTATATTTAAGGAATTATTTCTACCCGGATTGACTTTGCTTGATTTAGAGAAAATGGATGATTGGAAACCTACTCTAAGCCATATTTCTGCCAGACAAGAAATGAGGATGTTACTAGCAAGCTTAAATTTAACTAGTGGCTAATTTTTCACAATATTACAAAGTTTTTCTTGAGCCCTAGTTCTAAAACATAGATTTTCAGCTAATTCATATGCAATATCATTTACAAAAATAGAATATTTTTTCTCTTTATTCTTTCTTATCTTTATTGAACTATTCTCAATACTGGTTAGCAGATCAATATTTAATAGCAGAATATTTGGCATATCTTTCTCTGCTGACGTAGCATTTGCGTACATTCCGATCTCGACGTTAAAGTTATTTGTTTCAACTCTGTCAATTGAAATTTGATTTATTCTTTTTTTTGTATGATCTGTTTTTTCTTTTCTTTTAGTCTCTAGCATGACTTCAAGCGATTTCGGTTTTGACAAAGGAATGGTCACAGAAACTGTCCGTGTACCTGGGGTATTTGTTTCCATATTTAGTGGCGTCAACTTACTGATATTTTTTCTCATTGGGATAATTTTGAAAGCGTCGTCGAATAGTGCAATTATTTTTTTTGCCCTCGCGGAGGATGATGTGGTCCCAATCAAAATTCCTATTAGTTGCTTATCACCTCGTTTTGCAGAAGCCGCCAAATTATGCCCTGCAGCATTTGTATAACCCGTTTTTATACCTGAGGCTCCCTTGTATTGTCTCAGAAATTTATAATTTGTATTTCTTATTTTTTTTCCTGAAGCTATAGTTTCTAATCTGCTGAAAATATTAAAGTATTCTGGATAATCCAACATTAGCCTCCGAGCTAAAAGAAGCATGTCTTTGGCAGTCGAATAATGCCCTAACTCGGTTAAACCATGGGCATTCTTAAATCTGGTAGAGTTCATGCCCATTTTTTTTGCTGCTATGTTCATGTCTCTTATGAATTTTTTTTCGGAACCTGAAATAGCCTCACCGAGCGCTGTGGCTGCATCATTGGCAGACCTTATGGCGGATGCTCTAATTAAATACCTGATTGAGACCCTTTGACCTGGTTTGTACCAAAATTTTGATGGAGGCTCCAATGTAGCATTTTTACTAATAACAGCTTTTTGATCCAACTTTAGTCGACCATAGCGTATTGCATCAAAAGCCAAATACAGTGTCATCATTTTTGTGAGAGAGGCTGGATGGATTATTTGTGTCGAGTTGTGACTTCTTAAGACCTTACCATCCCTTGCGTCAGCGACTATGTAAGCGTATGTCTTAGCTGTTCCCTCTGACAAACAAATAAATAAAACCAGAATTGTCAAAATAAAGAAATTGATCACTCGGAAGTAGGTATTCAATGTGCTTCTTTTCATTTATTTATTATTCAAAAAATATTTTGTTCAATTTAATCGATCCGCACTCAAACCTGATATAGAAAAAACAAGGGCCAACGTTACTTTAGGGCTGTTAAAACAATGAATTCAAAAAAAATGTTAGTTATTACTTTTATTTACTTTTTAATATACTTAGACTGGTTTAAGAAAAAAGGGAAATCAATAGTGGAAAACAGAAATGGCTAATAAAGATGACGACATAAACAACAACTTGTCAGATACCTCAGTGCTTGTAAAAAAGCGCAGCAAGCTTAAAAAGCCTCCGCTGTACAAAGTTTTACTGTTAAACGACGATTTTACTCCCATGGAATTCGTAGTACACGTGTTAGAGAAATTTTTTGCTATTGGGCATGAAAGAGCAGTACAGATAATGCTTACAGTACATAAAAAGGGTTTGGCTGTTGTTGGTGTTTATTCTCATGATATTGCTGAAACCAAAGTGACTCAGGTTATGGACTATTCTAGGAAAAACCAACACCCGCTACAATGTACGATGGAGAAGGAATAGATTGCAGAGTCTGGCTGGCCAGAGGTTTGAAACATTTTGGAGCCAATTAGCACCAACAAATAATATTAAAAAATTAGCAATCGTGGGTTCTGAACGACCGCAGAACTTTGGTTGTCTAAGAAATAAGCATTTATGTCACTTCATCTCAAACGCAAAAGATGCTTTAAGGGAAGCCAAAAGTTTAGGTTTCGTTATATCGACTATTCTAAACAACTATAACGATATTATTATTCTTGAATTGACAAAAAGCAAAGAAACCAATTTGGGGCTCTTGGCCTTAGCTGAGGAGTATTTAAGTGATGGAGGGAAGATTATTATAAATGGTGACAATCAAGTAGGTGTCAAAAGTTTCCTCAAAAATATTTCTAAGCTATGGCCCGCAGATATAACAGTGATCAAGAAAAAAGGTAGAATAGCCGTCTATAAAAAAAAAACTAAATTATTTGGGCACTGTAGGAAATATCAAGATTTCCAAATAAATAGGGACGGCTATTATACCAGAAGTGATATGTTTTCTCCCAAAGAAGTAGATAAAGGTTCTCAAAAACTCACCTCAGCATTTAGCACTAAACTATTTGGAGAAGTTGCTGACCTTGGTGCCGGATGGGGGTATTTAAGCAAAGAAGCACTAAGATTAAACGATAAGATCACGAAAATTACTTTGTTTGAAAATAACTATGCCGCATACCTTGCATCAAAAAAAAACATCGCTGATAAGAGGGCAACCTTCAGATGGGCTAGTTTAGAGGATTTAAAAAACTTAAAACTACGGTTCAATCATGTTATTTGCAATCCTCCTTTTCATTCTGGACATCCAAAAGATATAGGTTTACTAAGATCCTTTATTTTTCAAAGCTGCAGGCTAATAAATCGTCAAGGTAATGTTTGGATGGTTTTTGTTTCAGGAGTATATTCGGAGAGCGAGCTGAAGGAATATTTCGATAATGTTAAGGTTTTATACAAAGACAGCCAATATTTTGTCTGTCGGTTAATGAAACCAAAAGCTAAAAGGTATGAATATGATTAACAGTTTTAAGAATAAAACTGCCATTGTAACGGGTGCATCAAATGGCATAGGAATGGAAATCGGTAAAAAATTTCTAAAGGCAGGAGCAAATGTTGTTTTTTCAGATTACGCTAAATTTGATCTCGAAAGTTTAATCTCAGGAATTTCCTCTAATACAGAAAACGCTCACTCTTTTTATGGAAACATGCAGGATGAGTTGGCTGTCAATAACCTCATTGCAACTACGATAAATAAATTCGAGAGAGTGGATATATTGATCAATGCGAATAGGACAATTATTCCTATAAACCCATTGGATGAAAAAGAAGGCGTTCTCGAGAAATCTCTTTCGCATAATGTAATTGCGACTTTGAACGTCAGTCAGCTTTTTGCTAAATCAATAATCAAGCAAACTAAAAACAGAAAAAATAGCGAGAGTGTTGGTTCTATAATAAATTTGACTTCTATAGCTGCTAATCAAACAATACCCGAAATGATGCCATACTCTGTAAGCTGCGCAGCTTTAAACCAAATGACTAGATCACTTGCCGTTGCGCTTGCAAAAGAGGGGATAAGGGTCAATGCTATATCTCTCGGTAGTATAATGAGTTCCAGTTTGCGAATGAACCTACATAGTAATCCCGAACTACAAGACTCAATAATTGATGCAACTCCCTTGGGTTACATTGCCGAGCCAGAAGAAGTAGCAGATCTTGCCCTATTTTTGTCATCCGAGAGTGCCAGATTCCTTACTGGGCAAGTAATTACCATCGATGGAGGGCGATCTATTTTGAATAAATTAGAAAGGGCAGCTTACTAAGCCTATGGTTTTATTCAGCTTAGTGTTCCTTATCAGGGTTTTCACTAAATAATGACTTAGAGGGTTCCATGACGCCAATATCTGTTTCAGAACTTATATTCGCCCGCAATTCATTGGTCTCCTTTGTTTGTATCTTATCCAACACCTTCTGAAGCTCGATTTGCTTACAAAGTCCTAACATTACTGGATCAGTTGGTGTAAGAGAATTTATATTCCAGTGTGTTCTTTCCCTTATAGCCTTTATCGTATTTTTTGTAGTACCAATCAACCTCGATATTTGTCCATCAGTGATCTCCGGATGAAACTTCACTATCCAAGCTATAGCTGCTGGTTTATCTTGTCTCTTTGAAAGAGGGGTGTATTTAGGCCCTCTCGATTTTTTCTCTCCTACTGCAGCTGGGTTCTTGTAAAGCAGAAGATCCAATCCTTCATCTGCTTCACATTTCTTTATCTCATCAACTGTAAGTTGGCTATTAATAATAGGATCGATCCCACGAATTCCACCAGCCACCTCACCATCAGCGATACCACTAACCTCTAACTCATGAAGGCCACAAAACGTGGCGATTTGCCTAAAAGTGAGGGTTGTATTATCTAAAAGCCAGACAGCTGTGGCTTTTCTCATTAGTGGGTATTCCATCTGATCCTCGCTGACAATTGAATTAAGTTTTAACATTAGTCTCGAACTGACTTATACAAAAAAAAAGTCTGGTTAATCAAGACTTAATATAATTTTACCCAAATGATTTCCATTTTCCATTCGGATATGAGCATCTTTGAATTTTTCTAGTGGAAATACAGAGTCAACGTGAATTTTTACTTTTTCACTATCCAATAAAGGCCAAACGAACTCACGCAATTCACCAGCAATCTTACTTTTAAATTCAGCAGATCTAGGTCTAAGAGTTGAACCAGTTAAATGAATTCTCTTCATGATTAATTGACCCAAGTCTAATTTTACGGAAACACCTCTTAAAAAAGCAATAGTTACCAGTCTTCCTTCAACACCTAAAAGATCAATGTTTTTTTGAAAATAGTCACCTCCAATCATATCTAATATAAGGTCTATAGCCCCACCTTCCATTTCCCTTTTAAAAATATTGTGAAAGTCCTCTTCAGAATATTTAACAACTTCATCAGCTCCTAACGAATAACAAAAATCTGATTTTTCTTTGTTTTTTACAGTTGTGAGAACTGTTGCACCTAGTTGCTTTGCCAATTGTATTGCAAACATTCCGATACCACTAGAACCACCGTGCACTAGAAATATCTCTTTTTCCTTTAATTGACCTAACTTCATCATATTAATCCAAACTGTAAAAAGGCATTCACATAGCCCTGCCGATTCCTCTATAGATAAACCCTTAGGAACAGGAAGACAGTGCGCTTCATTTGTTACAACGTATTCTGCATAGCCTCCTCCAGGAACTAATGCACAAACGCTCTCACCTAGGGTTTTTTTCGTAACATCTTTACCAATCTCTACTATCTCTCCAGAGACCTCTAATCCCATAATTGGGCTGGCGTCATTTGGCACTTTGTATAATCCTTGCCTTTGCAAAATATCAGGACGATTCACACCTGCAGCCCTAACTTTAATTAATACCTCATTTCTACCAGGTTTCGGAATATCTAAGCCCGTTTTTATGATTGATCCTTCCAAATCTCCAAACTTTTCGATAATTACTGCTTTCATGTATGATTATTCCCTATTTAGTCACTATTTTTGTAGACAAGCGTTAAGTGTCTTGTTAAGTACAATGGTCAAAACTATAGGGATTTATGAGTGCAAGTAAACGTTAGAGATAATAATATTGAGCAAGCTTTGAGAGCTCTTAAAAAAAAGTTGCAGCGAGAAGGCGTTTTTAGGGAAATGAAACTTAAGCAGCACTTTGAAAAGCCTTCAGTTAAAAAAGCCCGAGAAAAGGCTGAAGCAGTCAGAAGGGCCAGAAAACTTGCTAGAAAAAAGATGATTAGAGAAGGTCTTTTGTAAGTCACGGTCTTTTAAATACTAGACATCAAAAAACAAATCGAAACGGATGCTATAAAGAAAAAACAGCGGTTTAGTCTTATAAACCAAAAGTAAATTTTTTGCGCGACTAGTTGCTCTTTATTTCATAAATATAAGCACCATCCTGTCTTATATTTCTATTAACAAGTCCAGTTTTACAAAGATGATTAACGTGTCCTACAGCCTCATGCAACGCTAACATATATTCTCTCTTATTAATATCTCTTTTGAAAATTGTTTTGAACAATTCAACCGCAGTTTTTGGTCCAGCTTTCAAGTCTTCCTTAATCCTTTTTAGCGCAGATTTATGATTTTCAATTAGCTGGACCAGTCTTTGCGGAAGTCCCGAAAATGGGCGGCCGTGGCCAGGCAATACAATGTGCGCATCGCTAGCAACCTCTAAAAATTTTTCACAGCTGATTATCCAATCACCTACTGTATCTGCATTTGGCTCCATGGGATAAACACCTAAATTTGATGAAATTCCAGCTAGAACCTGATCACCAGCGAGAACCAAGTTTAGTTCGTTTGACCAAAAAGTAGCGTGCTCGGGAGCATGCCCATTACCCATTCTTACTGTCCAGTTAACTCCATTTATGGTGGTCATTTCGTTCTCACTTACTCTTATATATCCTTTATCTAATGGTGAGACCCCATCTCCAAAGTTAAAAGGCCTAGCCTTAAGTTTTTCTTCCAGCATTTCACGCGACATACCTGCCTGCCTCCAAAAAAGCTCTGTACTTGAACTGACCTTTTCGTGCACATCTAGCGATAGCATTTTAGCCATCAAATAAGCAGTGCGAGAGCAAATCATTTCGGTGCTATATTTTTCACATAGCCATCCCGCCAAGCCAATATGATCGGGGTGATGGTGTGTAACAAATATTTTACTTACCTTTTTATTTGGAAAATTTCTAAGAAGCATATTTTCCCATATACTCTTACAATCTCCCATGTTCACACCAGTGTCTACTAAAGCTATTTCTTGCCCATCTTCCAGAATGTAACAGTTAACATAGTCGGGTCCCATCATAGGTAGGGGCATTGGAAACCAAAACACTCCTTCGGTAATTTCGTATAGTTTTCCAGTTTCAGGGTTTTCCTGAAATACAAACTCTATCTTTTTCATTATTAAGAAAACCCAAAAAACTTATCGCTAAAATCATAAAGCGAGTCTTTGCCACTTTGACTCATAAGTCCGTAGGCTTCCATTTCTGGTAGTATATTTAAACAGTAAAAATGAGCCAATGATTTTCTGTCTGATGAGCTTGCCTTGATTGCTGCCTTAACCAGATAATTGGCGCCTAAAATTAGTCCAAAGGCCTTTAAAAATGGTGTTGCACCAGAAAGTCTCTCATTGAAATCTTCCTGCTTTAGCATCCAACGTAAGCTGATTTCTAAACATTCCAAGGATCTAGACAACCTTTTGCCCATATCTTTGATTTGTTGATCTGCATTATCGTAACACTCGCCTAACGTTATTTTAATCTCGTCGATAAGGCCATCAGCGGCTTTGCCATTATCAGACAATTTTCTTCCAATTAGATCAATAGCCTGAATACCATTAGTCCCCTCATAAATCGCAGTAACTCTGACATCGCGTAAAACCTGTGCTACGCCTGTTTCTTCTACATAACCCATCCCTCCATGCACTTGGATACCAATATCGGCTACTCTACAACCAATATCTGTTGAAAAGGCCTTAGCTATGGGAATTAGAAAAGAGGCCCTTACATTCTCTTTACTAGCAACTTGCTTGTCATTTGACTTAGAAAGATCCAAAGAGAGTGCCGCGTCTAGACATAAAGCTCTGACAGCAGCCGATAGGGCTTTCATAGTTATTAGCATTCTTCTCACGTCTGGATGATCTAGAATAACACCCTTCCCATTATCAATTTTTGCATAGCCCTGTTTTCGTGTTTTTGCAAATTCTAGAGCTTTCTGTGTGGCTAGTTCACACTGCGACAAGCCCTCTATTCCAACTCCCAACCTTGCATTATTCATCATCGTAAACATTGCATGTAGTCCGGCATTTTCTTCTCCAACCAACCAACCTTTCGATTGTCTGTATTCAATCACAGCTGTAGGAGATCCGTGCATACCCATTTTCTTTTCAAGCGAAATCGCCTTGACGTTATTTTCTAAAAGCCATTCGTCTTCTTCATTTTGGATATACTTTGGTACGATAAAAAGGGAAACACCTTTTGATCCTTTTGGAGACCCAGGTAATCTGGCCAGAACCAAATGACATATATTACTCGATAAGTCATGTTCACCCCAGCTAATGTATATCTTCTGGCCGGTGATCAAAAAACACTCATCATTATATTTCTCAGCTCTTGTGGTTAGTGCACCAACATCGGAACCCGCTTGAGGTTCTGTTAAGTTCATCGTACCAGTCCACTCCCCAGAATTCAATTTAGGTAAAAAGATTTTTTTAATATGCTCACTGGCATGATTTTCAAGAGCATCAATCTGGCCCTGATTCATTAAAAACAGCAACGAAAAAGAAAGACATGCACTGCCAAAATATTCGTTGAAGCAACTTGTGACTGTAGATGGCAAACCCATTCCTCCGTATTTCGGACTACCTGAGATCCCTGCCCATCCACCTTGGATCAAGAGCTCATATGCATTCTTAAAACCTGGCGTCGTTCTACATACTCCGTTTTCTAACTTCGCGGGGATTTGGTCAGATTTCTGATTGAGAGGATAAATGCTTTCTGATGTTATTTTAGCAGCCTCACTAAGAACCAAGTTTAAGTCCTCATTCTTGAAACCATGAAAATTTGAACCAGAAAATAGCCTTTTGGCGTTCAGTACCTCATTTAGCCAAAACTTTGTTTCATCTACAGGGGCAATGTAATTCATTCTTTAGTATTCTTTAATCAATTGATTTAATATGTGAACTCTAGTATCTAAACCTTTACAAATCAACATGTCATATTGTCCAAATGAAGATAATTAAAAATAGCTTTAAAGGTATAAAAGTAGCTGCAGAGATTTTAAAAGGTAATGGTACAGTTGCTTTTCCGACGGAAACTGTTTACGGGCTTGGTGCAAATGCTTTTTCAAATGCAGCTGTTACTAAAGTATACAAAATTAAAAGACGCCCGATTTCCAACCCACTGATTATTCATGTATCTAGCTATGATATGGCAAAGGAATATGGAGTTTTTAACGACTTAGCAGAAAAACTTGCGCGTAACTATTGGCCAGGGCCCTTAACCATAATAATAAAAAAGAAAAAATCAGATGTCGTCGAGTCGGCAACTGCCGGTCTAGAAACTATAGCTTTAAGGTGTCCAAGTAATATTATCGCTCAAAAATTGATAATGGAGTTAGATAGGCCTATAGCCGCGCCTTCGGCAAATATCTCTGGTAAGCTTACGTGCACAAGCCCTAAAGATGTATCGGCCAAATTAAAAAATAGCATCGATGCTCTTCTTGATGGAGGTAATGCCGACTTAGGGCTTGAGAGCACTGTAGTCGACTGTTCAATAGGAAGACCTTGTATTCTTAGGCCTGGCAATATTTCGCTAGACGAAATAAATAGCTTCTTAGGCTATGAAATAGCCTTTAATTTAGGAATAACGAAGCAAGTAAAAAGTCCAGGACAATTATTAAAACACTACTCTCCAGACACAGAGTTATATTTAAACCAAACAAAACCTATTGAAGGAGATATTTTTTTGAGTTTTGGTCCTCACCCAAAAGAAATTGATGGATTAACATTAAGTAAGTCGAAAAACCTAGCAGAGGCAGCAAAAAACCTTTTCTCTTTTCTTCATATTTTAGATCGTTTGAGCAAAGATAAAGGCGGAATTCCAATAAAGGTAGCACCGATACCATCTTATGGCTTAGGAGCAGCAATAAATGATCGGTTACTGCGCGCTGCAGAGAAATAGCCAGATTCATGAAGATCCTGCATATGACGATAATTTAGAGGGATCAATTCCTATAAGAAAAAGGGCCTTGCTCCACTTTGATTGATAATCATCACAGAAAATTAGATTTTCAATTTTTTCAGATACAAACCAACTGTCTCTCATAATTTCATCGTCTAATTGCCCTGGAGCCCAGCCAGAATAACCAAGCGAAAATAGCACTTTTCTAGGCCCTTGTCCTTTCTGGATATCGTCAGTGATTTCTTTAATACCCGTAACAGAGACCTCTTTACAAACTTTAATAGTTTTTTTATCTATAAAGTACTCTGGAGAATGAATCACAAACATAGCATTTGACGCAAGCGGTCCTCCAATGAACACATTTTCATTAGCGAGCTGTAGATTTTTTTTCTCATAACCTAAGTTATCCCAAATAATCGCCAAGCTAACATCTTCAAGAGGCTTGTTTACAATGAACCCCATCGTACCATTGGCGTCGTGTTCACATATGAGTATAACGCTCTTATCAAAAAGGTCGCCAGCGATTTCTGGCGAGGAAATCAGCAACTTTCCTTTATATTTTTCATTTAACATTCTTAACTATAGATTGAAAAAAAAAATATGCATAAACTTAATCAAGTTTCTATTTGGAGTAAAAAATTGTGTTGAAATTAATCTTCATTTTAATTGGAATTTTCTATAGTTTGACATTGCTCAAACCAAGTTTTTCTCAGGCGACTATGGAATACCATATTTTTTCAAAAGACAACCCAATAAATGGGGCTATTAGCATAGCGTTTCCTGATGGTTGGAATACATACTGGAAGTTTCCTGGACCAAATGGATTTACTCCTATTATAAAAGTATTAAAGAAACAAAATTTAAAGTCGTTTGATGTTTCCTGGCCGTATCCAAAAAAATTGGGTCCCAAAAATTTTACTTATCTTGGATACGATGATGATCTTTTACTGCCAGTGAAATTCGAGAAAATTGATGGGAGAAAGAGTATGTATTTACACTTGGATATTTCTTTCGGCATTTGTAAGAGCGCCTGTATTGTCCAAAATAAAACTCTAAAAATAAGTGATAAAAGTGATATTGATTATTTGGTTCTTGATAAGTTTCTAAAATCGAAAAATAGGATTACGATGGCAACAAGTTTTGGTGGCTTAAATAAATGCAAAATAAAGAAAATGACAGATAAAGAATACCAAATAACCTTAGAAAATCATTTTATGAAAAATAGTGAAACGGTAACTGGCGTATTGGTTGATTATGAGGGAATCTCGTGGACAATTGAGACACAGTCATTTTATCCGGACTTTGGTAGGGTGGAGGCAGTACTTAAACTAGAAGGGTCTGCAGAAAATAAGCTAGTTTTGGAAAACTTTTCTCTTTTATATTTAGATAATCGTATAGCTAAAAGAACTGTCGGTTGCCACTATTAATACCTTTTTAAAGTGTTGGCTTTCGAAATAAAAAGACTTTGTCTTGAAGTTGTTTGATAAACACGTACCAAATGTAAAACAACCCTACGCATACAAAAGCAGTAAAAAAGATAAAGAAATATTCAAGGGAAAATAGAATTTGGGTAAAAATAAGAGCCAATACGCCCAAAAGGAAAGTGAAAATATAAATTAAGTTTTTCCATCCATTCTGCCTATTAAGCCTAACTGAAACAAGAAGCCTTATGAAAGATTTGTAGTAACTATAAACGTCGTGCTGTACTGCAATAAAAACCGGTACAATTATTAGCAAAATTAGCATTCCAAAACCCAAACCAAAAACTAAAGTAATAACAGTTGGCTTTAAAAACTGCGCATCTCTTGATTGTTCGAATAATAACGGTGCCAGTCCAAAAACTGTTGTTAGTGTTGTCAAAAGAATTGGTCTTAATCTGTCACATGTAGCTTTTACAATGGCTCCAATATTATCCATTTTTTTCTTATATTCATTAAAAGTAGCGATCAGTACAATAGAGTCATTTATAATAATTCCCGTCATTCCAATTAGTCCAATAATACTAAACATCGATAAAGCTATACCATAAACATAGTGGCCCCAAAGCGCACCAATTAACCCAAAAGGGATTATAAGCATTATAACCATTGGTCTAGACCAGCTTGCAAAGACCCATGCTAAAGTCAAATAAATTCCCAAAACGCATAATAGAAAGGCAATCAGTGCTTCATTTAAAAACCTACGTTCCTGTTCTGCTAAACCAGTAACGCTACTAACGACACCAAACCCTTCTTCGATTGCCGGCAAAATTTCACTTGTTATCCTATCTTTTACGAGTTCTGCTTGCTCTGGATCTTCTTCGGAGAGCTGTCCTGTAACTGTTATAATCTTTTGCCCATCTTCCCTAGTTACTGATGAAAATCCATACTGCGCCTTGATTTCTACAATATCTGATAGACTTCCATAATTCCCATTAGTACTCCTCACCTTTGAGTTGTAGATGAAATCACCTTTTAAATCCTCTTTAGCTAACTCCGTTATTATTTTTCCAGTTTTATTACCTTTTAGAAAGGTCACTGACTCAATACCATTCAATCTATCTGATAGCTGCCTGCCGATGCTATCGATTGTGTAACCTAGTTTCTTACCTCTGTCTGTCAGAGTGACAATATACTCTGTTTTGTCATATCCTTGAGTATCCTCTAAAGCAGAAATTTCCTCATAGGGTGCAAGGGACGCTTTTAACTGTTCCGCTGCTTCTTTTAAATTTTTTGTATCTGATGCAGCCAAATTTATAGAAATACCGTCTCCTCCGGGGCCAGACCCCCACCTCCGAAAGCTAATGGTTTCTAGAAGAGGACTTTTATTCACTTCATCTTGAAGAGCTGCAAGATACGTAAATGATGAATATGGCCTTAAATCAGCATCAATTAACTCTATCGTAAAAGATCCTAGCAAATCTTTGTCTTTATTCTCAGCTCCCGCGATACCACGACCTTCGTTTCCACCAACCTGGCTAATTTGAAAAGTGATTGGGTTTCTGCCGTTTTCTTTTTCAAATCCCTCAGATACTTTTTTATTTGCTCTTTCCAATTCTCGAAGCATAACCAAAGTATCTTTCCGTTCGGCCCCAGAAACCATCGCAATGTTAGCTGTTAAACGCCCGATCTCTGGCGGATTCCAAAATCTCCACTTAACATCACCTGATACTAATAAACTAATAGAGCAAAACAGAAGAGACAGCATAAAAACCAAACTAAGATATCGATACTGTAAATTTAGTTTTATAAAGTTTCTAAAATACTGTTTTTTAAAAGTTTCAAACTTTTCATTAAATTTCCTATTTGGTGCATTATACCACCTATCGCGCTTTGCACTACTTTTAAGGCTATGAAACATATGATTTGGAAGAATGATAAAACACTCTAATAGGGATGCAAGCAATACCAATATAACTGTGTATGGAATATCAGCAATCAGTGAACCAAACCTACCACCAATAAGGACTAAACCACTGAAAGCCAAAATGGTCGTGATAGTGGCTGTTAAAACTGGTAGTCCCATAAATGTCGCGGCGTTTTTAGCTGCGTTATATGGATCTTCTCTTAATGACGAAGCACGGTAATCGGCGTGTTCAGCTACAACAATTGCATCGTCCACTACAATTCCCAAGCAGATTATCAATGCAAAAAGTGAAATCATATTGATAGAAATACCTAAAAGGTACATAAAGCCAAAGGAAGCAAAAAGCGCAGCTGGAATTCCGACAGCAACCCAAAGCGCCGTTTCTGCATTTAGAAACAAAAAAAGAAAAAATAAGACAAGGATTAACCCAACCACTCCATTCGATATTAATATGTTGAGCCTGTTTTTTATTGCCTCCGTCCGTGTTCCAGACAACTCAATGATAAGTGTCTCAGGCATGTTCAACTGAAATTCTTCTATTAAAGTTTCTACCTTTTCTTGAATTTCAATAGCGTCTCCCTGTGAACCTCTATCCACTCTTGTAATTATTGCAGGATTATTGCCTTTAAAGAATTCTACTGTGGGGGCTTCATCGATGCTGATTACGCTAATATCCCCAAGTTTTATGCTTTCACCACTTGATGTCGTTTTTGCAGTTATTTCTGCCAGATCTACTTGTCGTGTTTTTTCAGATCCAGCCTTTAATCTAGCGAGCCCATCATTTGTTTCACCTGCCGGTCTACTTGAAGCCCCCGCACTAACCGCGTTTGATAATTCACGAAGGGTTAAGTTATTCTTTAGGAGGCTAATTTCTGGCACTACTACCCTAACAACTGGCTCAATTCCACCACGGGAAGTAGTTTTGGCAATTCCCTCACTATAAAGAAGTTGTAAGAATTCGTTTGAATATTTTTCTAACTGTTCAACGGTAAAGGGACCAGAAAAAACGATATTCGTCACTCGATCTCTCCATGCCCTCCTCTTGACCTCTATCTCGTCTATTTCATCAGGTAAATTTTGAGCTTCTTCTACAGCTAACTTGACGTCTTCAAATGCCTTATTCATATCCCAGTTGGATACAAAATCAATGGTTATTCTCGATACCCCTTCATAGGAACGCGATACTATCTTCTCTACACCTTCTAACTCTAACAAACTGGGCTCGAGATAGCCTACCACCCCAGAATCTAAGTCCTCTGCACCCGCACCTGGCCAATTTACACCTAGGCTGATTGTTTCTATAACAACGTCAGGGAAAAATTGGGTCCTCAATTTACTTATCGAAAAAAAACCCAAAACAATAACCAAAACCAAAACCAAGTTGGCTATGGTGCTATGCGCTATAAAATAACCAAAAAAGGACCCAAATAATGATGGGTTTGCATCTCGTTCCACGTGGTTTAACCCCCCATCCGTTTTCTCAGCCTATCAACAACTTTTTTAGGCACAAGTTCCAGGTTGAGCTGTTTTACAAGTCTTTTTTTAACGTCTTTTGGGATCCATTTGTTTTTTTCTACAGCATTGATTAACTTTTTTCTCTCTTCCTCGGTCAGTTTTATGCTTTTCTTTTCTGCAGGCTTTACTCCCTCAGCGCCATTGGAGCTTTCAATTACCTTTACTTTTACTCCAGTATCTAATTGCGGAGACCATTTTGTTACAAACTTTCTATCAAATGGAACGCTGCTTACTAGAATATGGTTTTCTTGAAATCTAAGAACATCGATTTTTATTTTTTCAAGCCTTAGGTCATCATTTACCAACAGTATTGTGTTATTAGATCCCAAAGAACCAAGTGGAAGTTTAGCTATATCCTTTAACTTTGGCTCAAAAACTTTCACATTCACAAAATCACCTGGTTTTAGAAATGATCCTTTCGATGCAGAGATGCTTGCAAATACTTGCCTTCCGGTATTACCCATATTTACCCGACCACCAACTCTTTCTATAGCGCCAGAGTAAGCATTCTTTTTTTCTAATCTTCCAGTCAAATACTCAACCTTAAGTTTTTTAAAATTTCCCTCATTATCAGTGATCCTGCCATACTGAATATCAGATAGTGGAAATACAACTTCTAGAGCTTTGGGGTCAAGTATGGTGCCCAAACGCTCGTTGGTTGAAATCTGACGTCCTGTAACAGCATTGACTTGGTCTAGTACCCCTGTGAAAGGAGCAAAAAATTCTGTATCCGCAAGTTGCCGATTTGCTAAATCGTACGCAACCATTTTCCTTTCTAAAAGCACCTCTGCCTTAAAAATTTTATTTTCTGCTTGAACGAGAGAGTTCTTTTTTGTGATAAGCAATTTTTCAGCATTCGTAAGAGATAAAGACGACTGTTCAAATATAGTTTCAGAAATAACTCCATTGGATTTAAGTTTCTCCTGTCTTTTAAATGAAGCTAACCGGATCTCTTTTTCTTTTTCAGCTGCCTTTAGATCCAATTTTGACAGCTCAAAAAGTGTTTTAGCATTTGCAAGATCGCTTTTAGCGTCTCTCACTTCGGTCTTCGCTATTGAAAGGTTATCTTTATATTCTGTATCCTCAATAGAGAACAGAAAATCCCCTTCAACTACCATTGATCCGTCTCTAAACAGCTTCCCTACTTCAGCTATTTTGCCAACAACTGGTGCTCTTATCTCTAAAGTACGCCAACTCTTTACCTCTCCATAGGAATATATTATAGGTACCTCTTCGGTTCTCGTTATTTGATCGGTGAAAACTGTATATTCTCTCTCAGCACCTTTTCTATTCTTAGAATACCTACGATCTTTTTCGGACAAGGAAGATGTGAATGAAGTTACCGTGTACCCAATGAAGATTAGAATTAATCCAAATAGTACAAAAAATATAGATGCTCTTTTAAAAAAATTCATTTATCTTCCTGATTTCCTTGAAATATATGGGTGACATTTTTCTTTTTAATCTAAATATACAAACCAGCGCCTGTCTCAAAATAAAAAAAACGGTTTTTGATTTCGCACTTAACGTTTTTTGCTGATATCTTTTACCAGTCGGGGCATTATCTCTACAAAGTTACAGGGTAAATGTCTATAGTCAAATTGTGGTTTTAGCAAATTTTCCCATGCATCTCTACATGCTGACGGGGAACCAGGTAAGGCGAATAAATACGTTCCATTTCTTACTCCTGCACATGCTCGGCTTTGTAGTGCTGATGTTCCAATTTTTTCCATTGAAATTGATGCAAACATTGATGAAAACGCTGTTATCTCTTTTTCATAGACCTGACAGTGAGCTTCGACGGACACATCTCTTTTAGTGAGTCCTGTCCCACCTGTGCTAATAATAGCGTCAATATCAGAGCCCATACTCCATGACATTAAAACATTTTTTATGTCATCTATTTCATCTTTAACAATGAGCTTTTGAATAACATGATGACCCGCATCTGAAGCAGCACTGGACAAATATCTACCAGATTTATCGGTCGTGCTTGTTCTTGTGTCAGAAACGGTTAATATACCGATATTTATAGGCTTGAAGTCTCTAGACATGTTATAGGAAGAGATCATTTTTAATTGTCCTTCTTTTTTGTTTCCATCCCTCCCAAACAGTTTTTTTCATTTCCGGCACACTCATCATGTATTCCAGCTCGGGAATCGAAAAATAAAGATTTTCTTTTTCAATCCCATTGTCATTGGCTTCTGGTTTTGGCGATATATAAGAAATTGCTCTATCTCCGACTAAAAGAACTAGAGAAGGTTTTATTATACGCTTTAAACTTGACAAGAACATTAGATGAAAAGATTGGATATTCTCAAACTGGGTCGTATGGTTTAACGGAATTGGTAGTATCGGAGAGAAAATGTTTTGCACTTCTGTTTCACTCTCGCTTGATAAAATGGCAAGTACAATGTTATTAATTAAATTTCTTTTTTTCCCATCCAGGAAGGAATACCTATTGAAGTCACTTCTTGTTGGTGGCTCATGAATAATCAATATATTTAGTTTTTTTGATTCATCCGTTTTATTAAGCCCCCAAAACTTCTCGATATTAAATGTGTTTATTAGAGTACTGGACCAGTATTGCTCTAATGCCTTTACATTATCAATCTCATTAATATCTTTTTTGAAGGTTTCGTATAGTATGTTTCCACCTTCAGGCCCTCTAAGTTCTTCGTTCTTCTGTGATGTTTGTAGATCCCGATTCGACGAATCGTTGATTTGATTTTTTATTTGAACATCGAAGTAATTTATTGACTGACTAACTGCAACATCCTCAACTCCCATTGAATATAACCATACCAGTTGTTCAAAATCATTTCTCATGCAGCGTGGAAATTTAACATTGTTTTCAAAATTTTATCTGCTACTTAGGTCATTATCTAATCATTTTATAGATAAGTGGGAAAATATTTGCAAAAAAAGCATTTAATTCAGATAGATGATCTAAGCAGAGTTGACATTGAGGAAATACTCGCTCTTGCCGAAACTTACTTAAAATTGAATAAAAATAAAGATAAACAAGAGCATCCTTTAAGATCTTTTACGCAAATAAATGTCTTTTTTGAAAACTCTACAAGAACGCTGGCAAGCTTTGAGTTGGCTGGGAAAAAATTAGGCGGCATCGTTCAAAATATACAAGTTGCTACAAGCTCTGTGCAGAAGGGAGAAACGCTTATCGATACTGCTTTAACTCTTAATGCTATGAGGCCTGATTTATTGGTTGTTAGACATTCTTCTTCAGGTGCGGTGAATCTTTTATCAGAAAAAGTTAATTGCTCAGTTCTTAATGCAGGAGACGGTATTCATGAACATCCAACACAAGCGTTGCTTGATTTTTTGACTATAAAATACAGAAAAAAAAAGACAGAAGATTTAATAATCGCTATTTGTGGTGATATTAGTCACAGCCGGGTAGCTAGATCAAATATCGCTTTATTATGTAAGTATAATAACCAGGTTCGGTTAATTGGTCCTAGCAATTTATTACCCGCATCATTTAAAGATATGGGACTGGAAACATATAATAGTATGGAACATGGAGTAAGGGGAGCTGATGTCATCATGATGCTCAGATTACAAAAAGAACGAATGAAGTTTGGGTTTATTCCATCAAGACGCGAATATTTCAACCGTTTTGGTCTCGACAATCAGAAACTCTCGCTGGCAAAAGATGATGCTATTGTTATGCATCCTGGTCCTATGAATAGAGGGATTGAAATTGATGGCATTATTGCTGACGACCTGAATAGAAGTGTAATCCAAGAACAAGTAGAAATAGGTGTTGCTTTGAGAATGGCCATCCTTCACTTACTTGTTGATAGGCGAGAATAATTTGAGAAAGAAATTTACATTTATAAATGCAAGAGTAATTGATCCAAAAGTGGAGTATGAAACAGCAGGAACTTTAACAATAAACGATGGTATTATAGAAAAAAGGAATGGTGAGATTAAAGGTAAAGTGATTGATTGCGGTGGAATGTGTTTAGCCCCTGGGATAATAGATATTGGGGTTAAAGTTTGTGAGCCAGGAGAAAAACACAAGGAAAGCTTCCGATCCGCTAGCAATGCTGCGGCAATAGGCGGCGTTACAAGTTTAGTAACACGCCCAGATACCAAGCCATCGATCGATAACCCTGAGCTTCTGGAGTTTTTCAAAAATAGAGGTAAGGAATTTAGTAAAGTAAGAATATTTCCTACGGCATCACTAACAAAAAAAAATAATGGGAAAAAAATGACTGAAATTGGCCTTCTGCATGAAGGCGGTGCTGTTGCATTTACTGATGGCTTCAATTCGATCCCCAACACGAAAACTTTTCACACAATTTTAAAATATGCATCTGATTTTAACACTCTTATTATCGGGCATCCCCAGGACCATTTTCTAACTCAAAGTACATCTGCTAGTAGTGGAGTTTTTGCATCAATTAAAGGACTTTCATCCAGCCCAAATATAGCGGAAAAGATTGGAATTGAGCGAGATACTGCGCTGGTCAATGATATAAACATTCGTTACCACGCAGATCAAATCACAACAAAAATTGGTTTAGATGTGTTTAGACACGCGAAAAAAAATAATGACCGTCTAACTGCGGGAACTTCGGTGCACCATATTTTATTCAATGAGCTTGATATAGGAAATTATAGAACGTTTTTTAAATTAAAACCGCCACTAAGGAGTAACATTGACAGAGAGGCATTAACAGAAGCTATGAAGGAAGGCCTCATTGATAATATTAGTTCAATGCATACACCCCAG
Source organism: uncultured Alphaproteobacteria bacterium (assembly GCA_902524845.1). Taxonomy (GTDB): domain Bacteria; phylum Pseudomonadota; class Alphaproteobacteria; order Rhodobacterales; family Rhodobacteraceae; genus CACIJG01. The sequence continues at coordinate 12,142 of CABZEW010000013.1, read as the reverse complement.
GATGAAGAAAGCAAGAGGCTACCCTTCGAGGAGGCAGCTCCTGGTGCAGTAGGCCTTGAGACTATATTACCAGCATCTCTTTCATTATATCACAATAAGGTATTAACTCTTAATCACATTTTTCGGTTATTAGCTTGCAATCCTGCAAAAATAATCAAAAAAAAATTGGGGTCTTTGGAAGAAGGCTATCCGGCTGACATTATCATTTTTGATCCAGATAAACCTGTGAAGATTGATCGTTTCAAATTTCAGTCAAATTCACAAAATACTCCCTTTGATGGTTTTAATCTCCAAGGTGAGAACTTATTAACAGTAGTTAAAGGCGAAATAATTTTTAAAAATAATTCCTTTAACGTATAATTATGTCATGGTAGCTTTTCTAATCATTTTGGCTTCTTATCTTATAGGATCAATACCCTTTGGTTTAGTTGGAAAGGTTTTTTTCAAAATTCGAGATCCTCGGACCTTTGGATCAAAAAACATTGGTGCTACCAATATTCTCCGAAGTGGCAACAAAAAAGCAGCAGCTTTCACACTTTTCTTCGATATGTTAAAAGGATTCTTGGCCGTTTTAATTGCTTCATATATCGACAAAGATATGGTTTACGTGGCTATTCTATCAGTTGTATTTGGTCATATTTTTCCCGTTTATCTTCTATTTAAGGGTGGGAAAGGAGTAGCAACTTTTTTGGGGGCACTGCTATCTTATAACGCTGTCGTAGGTAGCTTGACTTTAGTGACATGGATTGTCGTGTTTTATCTAACCAAAAAATCTTCAGTAGCTGGAATATGTTCCATCGTGTTGTCAAACTTTTTCCTTTTTTTATTTTGCGATGATTTAACAATAAACTTTTCTGTACTTCTCTTGAGTATATTTATTTTATTTAAGCATTTGGAAAACGTTAAGCGTCTTTTAAAAAAAGAGGAACTTAGTTTCGAAGCCCGTGATTAAAGTTAAAATCATCATAAAATGTAGAAAAATTGTTCTTCCACTTTCTGTCAAAATTATTTGCTAATTGACTGGCAAGTGTACTTTTTTTCGAGATTTGTTCTAATAATGGCATAAGAAACAAGCTTTCGTCTTTAACACCAAGAGCCAAACTCCTATTTCGCAAGCCACTCTGAGCGATATCAAGAACTTCTTCAGCGAATGCCCATAAAGTTTTATTGTTAATTATTGCGTTCATGCCCATTCTACAAACATCAAAGTTTAAGTTATTGACTGACTGCCAAGTAAGCGTTTTGACTAAATCGAAAACGTTTCCAAGCGCCTCATTATCATAGAGAAGCCCTACCCAAAAGGCGGCTAAAGCCGTTACATTTTGACTTGGTCCCCCATCTGCACCTCTCATTTCAATGAAATTTTTTAGACGGACATCTGTGAAAATCGTTGTCAGATGGTCAACCCAATCGGAATAAGTGGCTCTCTGATTTGGCATAGATTTCAACTGACCCTTCATAAATTTTCGAAAAGATTCGCCAGATAGGTTTACATAATCCCCATCTCTTTTTATGAAATACATGGGCACGTCCAATGCATATTCAATCCAACTATCAAAACTCAGACCATTATCGAAAATGAATTTAGGAATGCCTGTTCTATCGTTATCTGTATTCTTCCATATTTGTGCTCTCCAGCTTTGATAACCGGTATTATTACCTTCAAAAATTGGGGAGGAAGCAAATAAAGCAGTAACAAGTGGTTGAATACAAGCGGCAACTCTTAGCTTTTTTGCCATATCCGCTTCGGAGGAATAATCAAGATTTACTTGTATTGTACAAGTTCTAACCATCATGTCTAAACCTTGAGTTCCAACTGTTTTCATGTAGGGCATCATTATTTTTTTATACCGATTTTTTGGCATTATGGGCATCTCATCCCTCTTCCAATAAGGAGTGGCACCCATTGAAAATAACCCCAAGCCTAGTTCCTCACATACAACTTCCATGTTGTTCATGAATGACGTCATTTCCTGCTCAACTTCATGAACAGTTTTCTTTATAGCACCTGAAAGCTCAAACTGTCCGCCGGGTTCCAAGCTTATATTGGCATTTTCTTTTTCGAGCCCTACGATATTAGATTTTTCAAAAACAGGCAACCACTCGAACTTATTTATTAATAAATCAAATACTGTGGCAATAGACTTGGAGCCAGCGTAGCCCACCGGTCTTTTTGAGTCTAATGCTAGAATAAAGTTTTCATACTCCGATCCTATCCCCCATTCCGAATTGGGCTTACACCCTTTCTCGAAATAGTGTCGTAATTGATCTCTATTCAAAAAGTCTGTGCCTTTCTCACCTCTCATAATTCTGATGATCCACTCTCTTATGCCAGTCGCCAACCAAACCATGCCATATTGTTAATGCTACAACTGCTGCCGTTTCTGCTCTCAGTATTCTATTACCTAAAGATACAGGAAGTACATTTTTTTTTGTTCTTAGTAAAGTTCTTTCACTATCACTAAATCCACCCTCAGGCCCAACTAATAGAGCAACTTTTTCAGAATTCGCCGATGATAAACAATCGTTGATATTTCTACTCTCCAATGATTCATCACAAAATATTATCATTCTATCTTCAGGAAGTTCTTCAATCACTTCAGCCAATGAACTCACGGGAGAAATTTCTGGTATAAAAGTTCCTCCACACTGCTCTACTGCCTCAACTATATTTTTTTTAAAACGAGCCACTGAAAGTTTTTTAGTTTGTGTTTTATCACTTAACGTTGGAAGAAATTTTCTTAAACCCAGTTCGGTGCTTTTTTCTATCAAAAAGTCTGTTCTTGTTTTTTTTAATGGACAAAATATTAGCCAGACATCTCCGGGCACATATCTAGGTTTAGTTTTTTCTAAGATTTCAATGTTGACGAACCTCTTACAAATATTAATGATCTCTGCCAAGTATTCACCGGTAGTATTATCAAAAACGTAAACTTTATCATTTATTTTACACCGCATCACATTTTTCAAATAGTGCGTTTGATCTTTCTCCAGGTTAATCTTTTCGCCAACCCCTAAAGTGTCTTCACAGAATAGCCTTATACTAATATTCTTATTCATAACGATTAATTATCATGAATGATCTTAAATGCATAAATTTTTTAATGACAGGCTAATAGACGCACAATCAAATAATTGGGTAGATTTATATATCCCTAAGGGACTCCGTCCTTATTTTAAGTTAAGTCGGTTAGATAGACCAATCGGATCTTGGTTGCTGATAATTCCTTGCTGGTGGGGGATTTTTTTATCAACTAACGTGGATCCGACACTATTGAGTGGCAACTCTTTTTATGTATTGATAGCTTGCTATATAGGTGGTCTTCTTATGAGGGGTGCAGGGTGTACTTGGAACGACATTACTGATGCGAAGCTTGATGCAAAGGTATTACGGACAAAAAACAGACCCATTCCTGCTGGTCACGTTTCAAAACCGCAGGCATTTTTATGGCTCATTTTACAGTGTAGCTTAGCATTAGCAATATTGATAACTTTCAACAGATTGGCAATAATTTTGGGGCTTCTGTCTGTTATAACCGTTATAGTTTACCCCTTTGCTAAAAGGTTCACATACTGGCCGCAATTTTTTTTAGGCATATCTTTTAACTGGGGCATATTACTGGCTTACGCTGCTAATAGTGGCACGCTAGATTACTTTTGTATTGGTTTGTATATCTCTGCTATTGCATGGACGATATTTTATGACACCATTTATTCATTTCAGGATATAGAAGATGATAAGGAAGTTGGAATAAAATCTACTGGTATCTTGTTTGAAGCCAACCCAAAGCGGTATCTATCGATACTTATTGGTTTTATCGTTGTAACTGTAGGACCTATTTTTTATTTCTTATCCAATGGAGATTTTATTCAAATTTTTATTCTAGCGTGCGGTATATTTCTCTTCTCTTTACACTTAACCTTCCAACTTTTAAGATTGGACCACAGAAACCCTGTAAATTGTCTTGATACTTTCAAATCAAACAGAACAGCTGGACTGGTGCTGACAGTTTTCTTGATTTTGGCTACTTCAATTAAAATTTTGTAGATGACCAGAAAATCTAAGAATTCTCCACCCAGTTTTCGGTATTATTTGCAACTTCTTTTTTCCAAAATGGCACATTGCTTTTAAGATATTCCATTATATGTCTTGAGGCCTCATAAGCGTTCTCACGATGCTTAGAAGATGTAATTACAAGGACAATGTTATCATTTAATTTTAATCTTCCAAATCGATGTTTTACCAAAATATATTCTAAATCCCATGTATTTGCGGCATTATCACATATCTCTTCTATTTGCCTTTTCGCCAGCTCCTCAAAAGATTCTATTTCTAGGTATTGTAATTTATCGTCTTCAAGGTCTCTAACTTTCCCAACAAAGAACACAACGGCTCCTGCTTTTTTTGTCTTCAACTTTAAAGCTTCCATTTCTAAATTTAGATCAAAATCGGGCTCTTGAACCCGTACAATTATCTTATTATCCATAGATCTATCCCCCAGTCATAGGGGGAAAAAAGGCGATCTCTGTTGCACCTTTAATAGAGGCTTTAACGTCTGTTACCATATTCTGATCTACGGCAGAGTAAACAGCAAAGTTCTCTCCTTTTAAAACCGAGTATTGTTCACCCATTGACTGCAACTCCTCAATCAGGTCCTGAAGATTCTTTGATTTTATTTCAATTAGCTCCGAGGGTTTACCAATTATCTCCCGAATTCTTGAAAAATATTTTAGTCTAACTTTACCCATTGTTTGCCGTGTCAAAAGCTTTGAAAATATACTGCATCCCAGTATACCATGTCAAAAGGCACGTTACCAAGCAGAATAAGTCAATTGACCAACTAATCAATGTGCTTTGAAATATATATATATAGTCAAAAAATAAAAAGATCAGTAGCACAGTTTGAAAAAATGTTTTCCACTTAGCAAGTTGTGTAACACTAAGATCGGCGCTTTTCGCACTGACGAATTCTCGCAAGCCTGAGATCATTATCTCTCTAGTGATTAATAGTATGAGCATCAAGGATACAAATAATTTATCCGAATTGTCTAAGTTAATGCCAAGAAAAAAAGCAAAGAGTAAGATAACCATTATTTTATCTGCTATTGGGTCAAAAACTCTTCCAATATTACTCTCTATTTTGAATTTTCTAGCCAAGTAGCCGTCAAAAAAGTCGGTCAAAATTATAAATATAAAGATTATCAAACCGAAGTACTTACCGGAAAAAGATTGATCTATGATTAAATATAAGATTAACACTGGGGCAGCAAAAAGCCTGAGAAAAGTCAGGAAGTTTGGTATGTAGCTATACATGACTTAATGGTGATATCATGAATTAAAGTGATTGAAAATAATTTCAGCTGAATTTTTCGATATTCCTTTTACACCCAATAGATCTTTTAAACTTGCCTTACCTACCTCCTTAGCAGACCCAAAATGCTGCAATAATTCCTTTTTTTTCTTTGGCCCAATTCCATAAACTTCGTCAAGTTCACTTTTGTTGATACCCGTAGATCTTTTCTGCCTATGAGCTCCGATAGCGAACCTATGAACTTCATCGCGAATTCTTTGAAAAAAGAAAAGCAGACTACTACTAGAAGGAAAATTAAAAATTCTATCTTGAAAATAAAAGTCTTCTCTTCCTTCGTTCCTTTTCTCTCCCTTAGCAATTGCTAGTATTGGAATTTCTATTTTGTGTTTTTTAAGTACCGCTGAGGCAACATTCATTTGGTTTCGACCACCATCAATGACAATTAGATCTGGAAGATTTTTTGAAAAATCATCATGATTTTCATTTTTCTTCTTTCCAAACCTTCGCTCAAAAACATGCCCCATTATTGCCAAATCATCTTTTGGATTTATGGAACTGTCGTTAATGTTATATTTCCTATAATCTGATTTAGAATAGCCTTCTGTATTTATAGCGACTAGACAACCAATAGGGAAACTACCTTGTATATGGGAATTATCATATACCTCTATTTTTTTTATTTTATTTTCGATTTTTAGCCATGTCTTAACTTCGTCAAAAAGAGACTGCTGAGAAGCCTTCATGGCTATCTTCCTCTCTAACGCTTCTTTCGCATTTTTTTCAGCAGTTTTAATTAGATCTTTTACTCTTCCTCTAGATGGAGATCTAATTATAACTTTAGACTTCCTTCTTTCAGAAAGAAATTTTAGCAAGACTTCACTACTTCTCAAAGAAAACGATATGAGTATTTCTCGAGCAGGAATTTTTGTGGAATAAAATTGCGCAATGAAGCTCTCTATAATTTCTATCTCGTCTGCTCCGCCCCCAGTCTTAGGAAAAAATGCGTGGTTTCCTCTGTTCTCATATGATCGAATAAAAAATACTTGTACGCAGACCTCATTTCCCAATTTAAAAAGACCGATGACGTCAGCATCTTTAACATTTAAATTATTGATGTTTTGGCTCGATTGAATCTTCGCTATTAATTCTATCCGATCTCGATAAAAGGCAGCTCTTTCAAAATCCAAGCTTTTACTTGCTTTTAGCATATCACTTTGCAAGCTATCTTTTATCTCAGTATGTTTGCCAAGTAGAAAATTTTCTGCTTCATCTACTGTTCTTGCATATTCATGCTCAGAAATTTTTCCAACACAAGGAGCAGAGCATTTATTTATAAAATGTAAAAGGCACGCTCGACTCCGTCCATAGAAATTGGTATCTCTGCAATTTCTTAATTGGAAAATTTTCTGTATATAATTAACTGCATTATTAACTGCAGTCGCAGAAGCATAAGGACCAAAATATTTTACTCCATCGACTTTTTTTCCTCGATATTTTGTTACTTGTGGGAACTGTTTGTTTCTAGTAATTGCAATCTGAGGAAAGCTCTTATCGTCTTTCAAAAGCACATTGTACCGTGGATTGTATTTCTTTATCAGATTTTGTTCTAACAATAACGCTTCTAGCTCAGTTTCAGTTATAAAAAAATTCATGTCTCTAGTCGCGGAAATCATTCTGCCAATTCTAAGAGAGTGCCCTGACACTCGTGAGTAACTTGAGACTCTGTTTCTTAAATTTTTTGCTTTTCCTACATAAAGAACGTTGCCGGTATCATCGAGCATCCGATAAACCCCTGGTTTGCTGGGCAACGTCTTAACAATAGAGGAAACCACCTTTTCTCCCTCCAAGAATCTATTTGATCCACCTTTTATCATTCGTAAAAACTTCCAAATTTACCAATCAATTTCTTCAGTCTTTTTAATTGTTTGCAAATTTTGTCCACCATCAACACATATTAGTTGCCCACTAACACTCGGACTATCTGCAAAATATTTTATTGTTGAACAAATCTCGAATGTACTCGAACCTCTTTTCAACGGGGTAGAAAGCCGTTGCTTTTTATAATTTGAAACACTTTGAAATTCAGCTTTCAAAGTTGGGCCTGGTCCTATGGCGTTCACTCTTATTTTTGGAGCCAATGCTTTTGCCGAAATGCGTGTAAGAGTCCACAAAGCGGATTTGGCTAGAGTGTAAGTTGTAAAATCCGTTGTTAGGTTCTGAACTCTTTGATCAATTATATTTATTATACAAGATTTACTTTCCAACTCACCACTCTCAAGCCTCTCAGGACCAGGTGCCTGCTGAGCAAATTTTTGAGTTAAGAAAAATGGTACTTGAAGATTTGACTTGTGATGACGATCCCAACTTTCTAGGGTCGCAGTTTCTATATTGTCGTATTCAAAGATCGAAGCATTGTTTATCAATAGATTTACAGGTTTGTCCGTCAGATTTTTACACTTTTCAAATAATGAAAGTGTCTCGGTATCATTTAACAGGTCAGCCTGGAGAAGGTGCACGTCGACACCAAATTCTAACAGTTCTTCTCTTATACTAAATGCATCATCTTCAGAACTGTTATAATGGATTATAACATTGTACCCAGAGGTTGCCAACTCTTTCGAAATAGCCCGCCCTAGTCTTCTTGCTCCCCCCGTTACTAATGCTGTTTTTTCTTCTTTCAAGAAATTTTTTCCTAAAGTTAGCTCATAGTCCAAATCTCGAGAAGTAGTGTTTTTCGACAATTTTTGTGTTTATTTCATTTATCAGTGAACTACTAAACCGAGACAAAAATGATTTCTTTTTATTAATATATTTGAGCTTGATATCTTTACCAAACTTTGCCTCCAAAATATCTTCCATTATTCCTATCCCATCAATGAGACCAAGTTCTTTTGCTCTCACTGCATCCCAAACTTCTCCATTAAAAATTTTTTTTCCCTGTATCCTCTTGCCTCTACGCTCAGACACAAAAGATTTAAAGTTTTCAAAAATTGCTTTTTGGATGGCTTTCAGACGTTTCACGTCACTTGCTTTTTCAGGTTGAAAAGGGTCTAGCATACTCTTTTCTTCGCCAGCTGTGTATACCCTTCTTTCAATTCCATACCTTGATATAAGCTCTGAAAATCCAAAACTTGCAGAGATAACCCCAATAGAGCCTATTATTGAATTTACATCCGAGTAAATTTCTTTACCAGCGCAAGCTAGCCAATAGCCTCCAGAAGCTGCAACGTCTTCACAAAAGCATAGGACGGGTATTTTTTTTTCTTCAGATAATTTTATGATCCTTGATGCAATTAGAGATGATTGTGTAGGTGACCCACCAGGGGAATTGATTTTTATTGCAATCGTTTTGGCCTTTTCAAATTCAAATGCTTTTTCTAATAACTTTTGAGTATTGGAGTCATCCAAGCCCCCTGACCCAAATCTACTCACAGCTCCAATGACCCCATCTAGCCGTATAACCACGACTAGTGGTTTTTTCCGAAAAAATTTCCTGATACCGCTAATCACACTCATTGCTCACCCCATAAAAGAAATTTAATGTTAACATTTTACAAATAATTGTTTATGCACTAATAGTCAAAGCTTATAGGGCAATTCTTAAAATCTAAAATAACAAAGATATCCAATTAATTAGTGAAGGACGTTAAAATTGAAATTTGTAAACTTGGGTAATACGCAATTAAAAGTGACAGACTTTTGCTTGGGGACAATGACTTGGGGCGAGCAAACTGATGAGAACGATGCCCACAAGCAAATAGAAATGAGTTTAGAGGCCGGTATCAATTTTATAGATACTGCCGAAATGTACCCAGTATGTCCGTTAAGAGCTGAAACTACCGGCGATACTGAAAGAATCCTTGGCAATTGGCTCGGAAAAAATTCACAAAAGAGAAAAGATTTGGTGGTTGCAACCAAAATTAGCGGTAAAGGGTATAAAAATGTCAGGAATGGTAAAGGAATTTTTCCAAAAGAAATTCGATTAGCAATAGAAGGTAGCCTTAAAAATCTACAAACTGACTATATTGACTTGTATCAATTACATTGGCCAAATAGAGGTAGTTATCATTTTAGACAATACTGGAACTACGACCCTACCAGCCAAGATAGCAAAGTAGAGAGGGAAAATATTGAGCTCGTAGTAAAGGAATTGTATGCCCTCAAAAAAGAAGGAAAAATTAGATATATTGGACTATCAAACGAGACAGCATGGGGGACAGTACAGTTTGCCAATGAAACAGCAAAATATGAAGACTTTTCAATTGCGTCAATTCAAAATGAGTATAGCCTGCTGTGCAGAATTTTTGATACTGATTTAGCCGAAACGTGCTTTCATGAAAACATTAAGCTTTTATCTTACTCACCACTGGTTGGAGGAATGATCACAGGGAAGTACCTTAATAGTCAAGTGCCAGAAAATTCAAGACTGTCGAGAATTCCCGATATGTTTGGAAGGGTTACTCCGAATTCTACTAAAGCTATAAAGGAATATATTGAACTATCTAAAAGCTTTGGGCTAGATCCGGTTCACCTAGCACTTAGCTTTTGTAGATCAAGATCATTTATGGGATCTGTAATATTCGGCGCTTCAAACGTAGATCAACTAAAGTTGATTTTGAAAGGGAAAGATATATATCTCCAAGAGGACATGTTAGTGGAAGTTAATAAGATTTATAAAAAGATTCCGATGCCAATGTAGTCAATGAAAAATTTAATTTCTATTGAAAATGTCTCAAAAACATTTGGTAAGTATAAAGCTTTAAATAACGTTTCGCTTGAGATTGAAAAGGGTGAAATCTTTGCGTTACTGGGGCCAAACGGAGCCGGGAAAACAACATTAATATCCGCGATATGCGGGTTGTGTAGGCAATCTAGTGGAAATATTACAGTTAATAGTTTCAATACTGTTACTCATTACAAAGAGACTAGAAACCAAATTGGTTTGGTTCCTCAAGAATTACCTTTGGATGGTTTTGAGAGTGTTTATAACTCATGTCAATTTTCAAGAGGTCTTTTTGGATTGAAAGAGAGCCAAGGTCATATAGAGAATATTCTCAAGGCCTTGTCACTTTTCGATAAAAGAGATGAGCAGATTTTTGGTCTATCAGGAGGTATGAAAAGACGCTTGCTGATAGCTAAAGCTTTGGCTCATGAACCAAAAATATTATTTTTGGATGAACCAACAGCTGGGGTTGATGTATCACTGAGAAGAGATATTTGGAAACTCATAGAAGATCAAAAAAAGAAAGGCGTCACCATTATTCTTACAACTCACTATATCGAGGAAGCAGAGCAGCTAGCAGACAGAGTAGGAATAATTAACTCAGGTGAAATAATCCTTGTAAATAACAAAACCGCTCTCATGAGCGAATTTAGTAAAAAAACCACTTTTATTAGATTGAACAAAAAACTAAATGACCATTCTTTCATCAAAGAAAATAAAAGGATTTCAATAATAGAAAATGGTATGACCCTGAAGCTTGTTGGGATAAACAATACTTCGAATGAATTACAAGCTTTAGTCAACTCGCTTTCACAGAGAGGGATTGGTTTTACAGAGATCAACACGGTAGACAACTCGTTAGAGGATATATTTTTAGACTTGGTTAAAGCTCAATGAACGTTCAGGCGGCAATAACCATTTATAGATTTGAAATGTCTCGATTCAGACGGACGATATTTCAGAGCTTGGTAGCGCCAATAATAACCACTTCTCTCTATTTTGTGGTATTCGGAGCAGCAATTGGATCAAAAATTGAGACAATTAATGGCGTATCATACGGGTCATTTATAGTTCCGGGATTAATAATGCTTTACTTAATGACTGAGAGTATAAACAATGCTGCCTTTGGAATTTATTTTCCTAAATTCGTTGGCTCTATTTTTGAAGTCTTATCCGCACCTGTTTCTTCGTTGGAAGCTACCATTGGTTACGTTGGTGCCGCGGCTTCAAAATCCACAATAATTGGCTTGATGATCTTTCTTACATCCAATTTGTTTGTTACCCATGACATAAAATATCCTTTGATCATGGCAGTTTTTATAATTTTGACAGCGATCACCTTTTCACTTTTTGGTTTTATAATTGGTATTTGGGCACAAAACTGGGAGAAGCTAAGCATTATACCCACTTTGCTTGTAACTCCATTAGTATTTCTTGGAGGAAGCTTTTACTCTATCGACATGTTACCTGAATTTTGGCAAAAGGTATCTCTTCTCAATCCTGTTTTTTATCTTATAAGCGGTTTTAGATGGAGTTTCTTTGGCACATCAGAAATTCCCATAGTCATGTCTTTAATAGCTATAGTATCCTTTATGACGATTTGTTTAGCAATTATTGCCGTTATTTTCAAAACAGGCTACCGCCTACGAACATAATTAGAAGAAGGCTTGAATACCTGTTTGAGCTCTACCCAAAATGAGGGCATGTATATCATGTGTACCTTCGTAAGTGTTTACAGTCTCTAAATTCTGGGCATGACGCATTACACCATACTCAGAGGATATACCATTCCCTCCATGCATATCTCTTGCTTGTCGGGCTATTTCGAGTGCCTTACCACAATTGTTTCTTTTCATAAGGCTTATTGTCTCTGGTGCACCTAATCCTTCATCTATTAACCTACCTAGCCTTAGCACTCCCTGTAAACCCAAAGTGATCTCAGTTTGCATATCAGCCAACTTTTTTTGAAATAATTGAGTGGCTGCTAAAGGCTTGTTAAATTGTTTTCTCGAGAGACCATAATCTCTGGCTGCGTGCCAACAAAATTCAGCAGAGCCCATAACTCCCCAGGCTATTCCATATCTTGCCATATTCAGACAACTGAAGG
>CABZEW010000012.1 GCA_902524845.1 uncultured Alphaproteobacteria bacterium | reverse complement strand
TGATATGGATAGTTCATTGGCCGAAACTTCCGATATAAAGGACCCAGAAGTAATTAGTACAGATAATTCTTGGATGCGTCTGAAAATAGTAGATTCAAGTGAAGTCAATGGCGTTCGCTTTCCTTCAGGAGTTGTAATTGATGTGAGAAGGGAAGATGGTGAAAAGTTAATAGAGCTAGGTAAAGCAGACTTTGTTTCCACCGAAGAAAGTCGCCAATTTAAATCTGAAGAGGGCTTAGAAGGCGTGCACGAAGAAGTGGAAGCAGTAGATGAACCTGGGGAAGGGACCGCCGGAGGAATGGAAACAGGTAGTGGGTCCGAAGAAGGGACCAGTGAAGAAGTGGAAGCAGTAGATGAACCTGGGGAAGGGACCGCCGGAGGAATGGAAACAGGTAGTGGGTCCGAAGAAGGGACCAGTGAAGAAGTGGAAGCAGTAGATGAACCTGGGGAAGGGACCGCCGGAGGAATGGAAACAGGTAGTGGGTCCGAAGAAGGGACCAGTGAAGAACTGGAAGCAGTAGATGAACCTGGGGAAGGGACCGCTGGAGGAATGGAAACAGGTAGTGGGTCCGAAGAAGGGACCACTGAAGAAGTGGGAGCAGTTAATAAACCTGTGTAAGGGTAGCTGTAAAATATTAAAGAAATTTAGTGACGATATACCAAAGTTTCGATTGGTTAAATCTAGAGTATATCCTCATAATGATTTTTGTTATAAACTCTCTAAACCTTAGAGCCGTGGAACCTTACTATTGTTTCAGCTTGATCTTTGCTTAGTTTAGTTTTCGTAACAATCTCATCTGCGGAGCTACCTTTTCTGGCAAGGTCTATTGCATCATTAAATACTGTTTCACTGTTTATGCCCTCCGCTAGCATGTTTAACTCTTTTTTTGTGCCTTCTGCTACTGTATTTGCTTCTGACACTGCCCCCGAAAGATTCGAAATCCTTGAACTCAGGGAACTAAGATCTGATGTGGTATCTTCAGTTCGATTAACAAGACTGTCTACCTTCTCCTTAACTGCCGCTAGCTCCTTTTCAATGGCTGTTAGTATTTTATTTTGCTGCAACAGATAGAATAATGTTGCTATTAGCAGCAACAAGATACCTGCTCTCTCGGTAAAAAAATAGTTTAATATCAACCCTTGAAAATCCATTGGGGAAGATTGTATTGAATTATTTATTCAAAACAAGCTATTTTGTGTCGATATTTTCTTGTAGATAATTCGCAAAGTTGTTTGCCCAGCTTACTTTTTCTTTTGAGGCTTTCTCTAGGAGCATCAATTTCTCAGCAAGTAATTTGAGGGCCTCTTTATCTGGTATTTCTTCAGAAAGCTCTTTTTTACTTAAAATTCCTGCGCCTTCAATCAATGCCTCTTCAGTCTTAGCTAAAAGCTGCATCAACACCTTTGGCTCTAGAAAATATTTCTCCACAGAGGCCAACTCTTCCATGATATTCTCAATTATATAGTTGTGTGCTGTTGGTAAAGACATTTTGTGAAACCTTTTTTATCAGGCTTTTAGGATTTTGAAGTCCAATATGATTCCAACAACTTGTCCGCCAATTTATCGAAATCGATTGGGTATTCTCCGTTCTTTATTTTTTCTTTTATTCTATCAACCGCTTCCATGTTTACCGAAGGATTTTCAGCCATAACTTTCAATTCCTCTCTAGATTTACTTGTTAATACAGCATCAACCTTCGATCCAGAAACAGCTGAACTACTAGAACTAATAAGTTTTTCAGACTGTGCCTTATTCTCCGTCTTTCCTTTGGACACATCCACCAGCTGCCCAGTAAAATTTTTTATCGATCCAACCATTTTCTTTCTCCTATTACACTATACGACATAAAGCTAATAAACTTTACGAAAAATTGATATTTTTTTTGCACTTTCGACAAATCCCTCAATAGTCTTATTGCTTGATATATTTTTTGCTTGTATTCTATCTCCCCTTGCACCATTGCTGAGTGCAATTCCCTCCATTTTTACATATATCTCTCCGATATTATGTTCAATTATTATTCGTTGATTTTTATAAACCAACCAGTCGGGATTTAAATAAGTAGCTTTTAAGATCGCACCTTTAGGCAAGGTTTTTTTTAGCCGTTTTCCGAGCACAAGTTTTAGATCATCGAAAGCTCCGTTAGAAAGAAATTTTTTCTTGTCCATGAGGACTAAGTCCGACTCTTCGATCCTATCTCCTCTTATCTTCCGATTTTTTAGTACAAACACTAATTTCGTCTTCTGCTTTTTTTTCTTTACGGGAAAATCGCTCAATTTACTAGACATTTTTGGTCTAGTAGATCCAGCTAACTTGTTTCTGAAGGTATATTTCCAGGATTTATTTGTCTCACATGTTAGAGCTATCGTTTTCCAAGATTCATCTCTTTTAGATATAACAACACTATCTTCTACACACCCGGTAAAAACTCTATTTTTTTTTATAAGAGGTCGAGCGCTCAAACCTTCCTGACTAAGGCGTTCGATTATTAAATCTGCAAGGTTGGAGCCAGAAAGTTTTTCTTGTGAGGCTTTACCTTCGAAGGAAAAACTGCACCAAATCAACGCAATAAGTAATATTCTTTGAATTATCACTCTATCCTCCAAAGTAATAAATATTATTTTGTGGATGTTGATAATGGTCATCTAATTCGAACTTTATGCCCTTCATAAGTTTTGATATTTGATTGATGCTAGGAAGATGGATTATTTCGTCAGCGATCATATAGTTTATATTCTTATTCCTAAAAGCATGCTTGTTTAATGATACTATTGCTAGTTGCAAAAAACTGGTGTTTAAGCCACTTCCATTATAGTACCTCTCGATTATTACGTTTAAACTTTCACCAGGTAAAATCATGTGTTTGTCGGAATAATCAGGGTTCTGGGCAAACTCATTTGATCTGTCTGATAATTCAGAGACATTATTGTATTGCAGAACTATAAATGGCTCAGCACTTAAATGAGTGCTTGTCACTAAGATGTTTAATAATAAAATTAAATAGAAATAGTTTTTAGACATTACATATTACCTAAAAATTGAATTGATTTACCGTTCAGTTTATTAAATTCTAGATTTTTATTTAGTGGAACCAAAATCGACTTATTCTCTAATACGTTCTCTACCATCAAAATATTGAAAGGAGTTTGTTCTCCTTTAGTAGCTGCTAATGCAGACATAGTAACTCCGTGCCGTTTACCTAAAGGAACTTCTATTTTCCCATTATTGAGCGTTATTATGCTATTCAATTTTTTGCAAACAAGATTATCAAGGACCTCTTTACCATGCGCTCTCGCTGCTATTGCTATTGGCCCAATAATATTATCTTTATTTGGTTTTAGTAGCAGATTTATTGTTCTCCAAGGTCCTCTTGAGCTAAATAAAGCTTCGATTGATTTAGATTTTGAAAATGAAAAGGAGTAGGTGCTTCCTTCATATATTTCAGTGTTAAAGGTTATTATGAGGCTATCATATGAAGTAAATCCAACCAACTTCTTACTTTCAGCAATTGATATTGATGACACCGAAGCATAATCTCCATATCTTGTCCTTTCCCTTCCTGAAGTGAGAGAGATATAATCAAAGTCGTCATTAGTTGTCACTAACTCGTTCTGATCAAGTGCCACGAAAGAGTTGTCTGTCAGATTAACGTCCTTTGAGGCATTAAATGATGCCAAAATGTTATTTGCAAGCTCATCGGCGAGAGAGCTTACCCAAAAAGGGGCAGATGGATCTATACTTATCAGTGGCTTGTATACAGAAAGGCTTTTCAATCCTTTACTCTCACAAGCCTTTTCTTTTAATTGTCCAACAGCAGATCTTACTTTTATAATGAAATGCGTATCGGTTTTTTCTTCCGAAATAATAGTGTAATCAAGTAATTGGCTAGCTGGCTGAACAACTAAATTTTCTTGAATAGATGTATCGGTATTCACTGAAGAAAATCCGTTTATCTTCGCACCCCCATGAAGAGCTGCCAAATATAAAGCGTCTTCGAGTGCTCTTCTACGAGCGCTATCAATCATTTCATCATTCTCAATAACGGCACGTCCTGTTGTCTCTATAAATCTCAAAGGGTTTTCGGCAAAAGCTGTGCTTATCACAACAGAGAAAATGGTCGCTATATTAAATAATGAGTAAAAAACTATTGATTTCATACTGGTGCTATAATTTCCTATGCAACGCCACGTGCTTGTCTTAGCAAGTAGCTTAGTGTGTCCTTATCAATTTCTAAAAGAACCTCATAAGTATCACTCCCGGTTGGATTAATTCGAACTGTTCTTGCGCCTCGAATTGTTCCTGAGACAATGCCTCTAAACGTATCATTTTGTACCATCAAATCGATTACAGTCGTATTACCTTCAACTTTAAGACCGTGGATCTGTTCCGCGAGATCACGCATAGCTGCCATCCTTGCAGATCTTATTGCCATTAATCTCTTTTGATTTGCAGAGCGTCCTGGTTGTGATGACACCACGGCATAACCCATTGCGCTTATAGTTGGTACATTGGTTACCGATGCGTCCAATACTTCATTAATAGCGGCCAAGTGCGCAGCGTCTTCACCTTTATTGCTTAAAACGTTTAAAGTCGAAGGCGTGACTTTTTCATCCATGTTAGTCAAAAAGCTGGATTGACACCCGCTTATAAGTAAAGCTAAGCTAGCCACTGGAACCAGCATTTTCATCTTTTTCTCTTTATTCATTTTTAGACCTTATATTTAAAAAGCTAAAAGATCAGTTGCATTTTCTATGCCATATTTTTTGAACAATTAGTTTTTGCTCAAGTAATTGATGGCACGATTGTTGCTTCTTTCTTCCTAAAACAGATTTAAAACGTATTGGTAAAGGGTTTTTAGTTTATTTCACTAATTAGTTTTACAAATGATTGACAAGAAGTGACTATTTTTTGACAGGGAGAAGTAAAAATCGCGGAATTAACAAGAAATGATAGATCTTTGACTGGTAACTTATCGGATATTCTAAAATCGGGTATCTTACCACTTGGTATTATTGTACTTGTTGCGATGATGGTATTACCCCTACCCGTATTTTTGTTAGACATTTTTTTCGTTTCAAATATTCTAATCTCTCTAGTTATATTGATGGTAGCCATGCATACCTTCAGGCCACTAGATTTTTCAAGTTTTCCTAATCTATTGTTGATAGCAACTGTACTAAGGTTAGCCCTAAATGTCGCCTCAACGAGAGTTGTTTTAGGTCAAGGCCATACTGGGAATGACGCAGCAGGACAAATAATTGAAGCTTTTGGTAACTTTATTGTTTCAGGTAATTATGCAGTGGGTATCTTTGTGTTTATAATTTTAGTTATCATAAATCTTGTTGTAATTACAAAGGGAGCAGGACGAGTTTCCGAGGTATCTGCCCGTTTCACATTGGATGCGATGCCAGGAAAGCAGATGGCTATTGATGCGGACTTAAACGCAGGAGTTCTTTCTGCAGAGGAGGCCACCAAAAGAAGGGAGGAGATAGCACAAGAGGCTGATTTTTATGGGTCAATGGATGGAGCTTCAAAGTTTGTTAAGGGTGATGCAATAGCGTCTATTTTAATTCTCGCAATAAACATTATTGGTGGCTTAATCATCGGTATAAGTCAGTATGACTTACCCGTATCGACTGCGGCCGAAAATTATGTTCTTCTTTCGATCGGTGACGGTTTAGTAGCTCAGATCCCATCACTATTATTGGCAATTTCAACAGCGATCATTGTTACGCGGGTCTCTTCTAAACAGGACATGGCATCCCATATTGGCGATCAACTTAGTATTTCAAGAGCTTGGATACCAGTTTCAGCTGTTCTACTGCTGATAGGATTTGTTCCAGGAATGCCTAATCTACTTTTTATTGCATCAGCAATAGTTGCTGCAACAGCAGGGTTCTTTGCTCGCAGAGTAGAAAGAAGAAAAGAAACCGGAGCAGTCGACGAAAGTTATGATGAGACTGTCTCAGAGGAAAATGATGGAGATCAACTCAGATTAGAAGATGTGACGGACTACTCGCCTGTATCTATTCAATTAGGATATGGTTTGGTAGAAATGGTTGATGATGACACAGGCGGTCCTCTTGTGGAAAGAATTACTGGCATAAGAAAGCAGGTGTCAAAAGCTCTTGGTTTTATAATACCAGCTGTTAGAATACGAGATGATTTAACTTTGTCCTCGAACCAGTACAGAATACGAATAGGCCAAACAATAGTAGGGGACGATGTCATCTATCCTGATAGAAAACTGGCTATCCCAGGTGATGATACAAACATTAAATTAGATGGAATTGAGGTAAAAGATCCTTCTTTTGGAATGGATGCAACTTGGATTCTGCCATCTCAGCAAAATGAAGCTGAGGAGAAAGGGTACGTAGTGGTGGCTCCGGAGTCAGTTTTAGCTACACATTTGAGCCAAATATTCTACAAACATTCTGGGAAACTAATCGGACAAGATGATGTGCAAACTCTTCTTGATAACCTCTCTCAAACCGCTCCAAGTCTTGTGGAATCACTTGTTCCTAAATTGGTTCCCTTACATAATCTTACTGGAGTTTTAAGAGAACTTCTTTCGGAAAGAGTTCCGATTAGTGACCTCCGAATTATACTAGAGTCTTTGGCTGGCTTTGTTGGAAAGAATTTGACTGTAATTGAGACTGCTGAGGCAATTAGACCATACTTAGCAGGATTATTGATCCAACAGGTAGCCCCTTTAAACAAAGCGTTACCAGTTATCACTTTTAACTCTGAGTTGGAACACATGCTTATTAAAATGGCCAAACAAAATGGGGAAGAAGGTTTAGTGTTAGATAACGAGTTAGCGACAAAACTTATTTCAAATATTTCTGAATTGAACCAGAAACTTGTCTCAGAAGGAAATACTGCGGTGCTAGTTGTCTCACCAAATATTAGAAGGCAAATCTCAGGAATAATACGACAGCATGTAGAGGATTTGATCGTACTGTCATTTACAGAATTACCAGACAACAGAAAAGTAAATGTTGTCGCGACTATAGATGGAGGGTCTAAATGAACTGTAAAGTTGGAGAAAAAAAATGAGCACACACAAATTTCTAGCGTCTGATACCGCAACTGCTATGGAAGAGGTAGTCAAAAAACTAGGCCCAGATGCGCTAATAATAGCTACTTCAAAAAGGGGAAATAAGGTAGAAATAGAAGCAACAAATAATGTTTCTAATCAACAAAAAGAGAAAGATTTTAGAGGCAATTTTTCTGACATTCTACACTCTAAAATTGATCATCTAAGAGAGAAGCAAAGAACTCGTATTTACAATAGATCATCCAATGATTTTGATAATGTGGATTCAAGAAATAGTTTCACTGAAAAGTATCAGTCGTCAGAAATGCTTAAGGTTAGAGAACAAATAAAACATCTACAAAATATGCTTTCGGGATTGGTTTTAACTGACGAAAAGGGATTAAATGAAAAGACTGGTAATTCTGTTGCACTTAAACTTCGACAGTTAGAATTTTCTCCAGAAATAGTTTCGTTTCTGAAGCCTGCATACGATGGATTAAATCTAAGCAGAGGAATTAGTGCCTTTTTAAAAGCCTTCGCAAATAAAATTGCGTCAAATGAGATTGAGAATATCTTTAAATCTCATGTGATCTTTATAGTTGGACCTAGTGGTGCAGGTAAAACGACTTTGTCTGCCAAGCTTGCGGCCAGAATAATGGAGAAGGAAAAACAGTTGAGGCCAACTTTAGTGTCTACCGAAAGGGAACTAGCGCATAGGCGGGATGATCTGGCCTATTATTCAAAGTTGCTAAATTTACCAAAACTTAGTTATCAGATTGAAGAGAATTGTAGCAGCTTTACCAGTATTTCTACTGGGCAGAAAATTGTTGATATTTCTTTAATGGCAGAAGAAGGTAAATATTTCATTCAAAGTATCAGAAATGAAATAGGGGCAACAAAAGTCTCAACAGTGCTTTGTCTTCCGTCAGGCATTAACAGGCAGTTATTAAGCGATCAAATTATGCAATATGATGAATTAAACCCACTTATAGCCTTCACTAAGGTTGATGAGTGCCAGCTTTTCCCAAGAGAGTTGTGTGTTCTAGCTAATAAAAATGTGAAAATGGGATTTATGACTGGGTCTAGAACTATATTAGGTTCGTTAGCAATATCTGAACCAGCAGTTTTGGCTGGCCATTTAGACGGCTATATTACTGATGAGTTAAATCATGAGTAATTCACTAGCAATAGCTAGTGGCAAGGGTGGTGTTGGTAAAACCACCATAGCTGTAAATCTGGCTCTTACTTTAGCTCAAATGGGTTCAAAGGTTTCTCTTATGGATGCAGACTTTGGATTGGCAAATGCACATATAATGTTGGGAATAAATCCAAAAAAAACAATTAGAGATGTTCTTAAAAAAGGCATGCTGGTAGAAGATGTTATTGAAACAGGTCCTCATGGGTTAAAATTTATATCTGGAGGCAATGGATTGATAGATATCTTAAATATTGAGAAAAACTCGAAGTACCAGCTTATTAGATCTTTAAATCCTATTGAAAAGAGCACCGATACCCTTGTAGTGGATATACCAGCTGGGGCATCAGAAAATTCCATGACCTTCGCTTCAGCTGTAGATAGATTGGTTATAGTACTCGTTAGTGAGCCTACAAGCTTTATGGACGCTTACACGTTTATAAAAACAGCGAACTTGGATTATAATCTCCACAATTTTTCGATCATTGTAAACATGGCTGATAATGAAAGTGCAGCTAAGGAAACTTTTATAAAGTTTCAGAATATAGTTGGAAAGTTTTTAGATGCAAATTTGACTTTTGCAGGAGGTATGCCCAGGACAAAAAAAATCCAAAATGCTATAATTAAGAAGTTACCTGTTGTTCTTAACAAAGAGGCTGAATTAGAAAAAGTATCGTTTCAGCGATTGTCTAAAAATATCTTTAAGGCTGGAGAAAATAAAAATAATGGTATACGCTTCTTTTCTAAGAGCTGATCGCACCAACTGGAAAATAAATGAAAGCTAGTTATCCTGAACAACAACCAAATGTAGAAAATCTGATTGTTGAAAATATGAATTTGGTAAAGAAGATAGCGTGGCACATGCATGGCAGAGTTAGGTCAGCCATTGAAATTGAAGATTTAATGCAAATAGGATATTTCGGGCTTGTTACTGCAGCACAAAAATATAGCCCAAAAGAGGGTGCAACATTTGCCAGTTATGCTGTGCTGAGAATCCGTGGGGCAATCGTCGATCACTTGAGGAAAAGCTCAAATTTATGTCGAACTACTATTCAAATGCAACAAAAACAGAAAAAGGCAGTAGAGGGGCTTTTTTCTAGCTTACAGAGAGATCCGACTCCCTCGGAAATTGCAAAGAAGATGGGACTTGGTTTAGATGAATATAGAGGTTGGGAAAAAGCATTTAATGCAAATGTTCATCAGTCACTTGATGAAGTTTATGACGAATATTCGATGTGGTTTGTTTCCAAAGAAAGCACACCAGAAGAAAATTTGGATAAAACTCAGCTCAAAGGGATTCTGTCGCGTGCTTTGAAGGATTTACCGTCGAAGGAAGCTATGGTTATTCAATTATACTATGTAGAAGAGCTTAATGTTTATGAAATAGCTGAAGTTATGGAAATAACTACAGGTAGAGTGTCTCAAATTAAAAAATCGGCCGTAGCCCTTCTTAGATCGTCGATAAAAAAATCGTACTAGACTTAAATGACTAGTGAGATACAAGAACTTCAAGCAATCCATATGTCTGTTCAAACCGCTGACTTAAATGTGGTGGGATTTGACTGCGAAGAAACGATAACTTTATCTTGTGGATTGATGAATATAGGACGAGGTATTTGTTCTGTAAACATCAATCCCTCTACTAGCCTAATTCCTATACATAGAGGACTGCTAAATATAGAGATCAATAGACCATTTATGAAAGCAAATATAGATCTTGGCATGGAACTATTTCTCAAAACAAGGGATTTACTGTTAAGGACATCAGTCAGGCCGGCCACTCTAGTTTTGCTTTTAGATCAAAGTTTAAGCGTAAATATTAAAGGTGATTTGCTAATAAACCGGGAAACTACTAGAAAAATCAACGATATTTCATGGATATTGCCGCTAAAATAGATGCTAAGTATCCATCAGCCGTCTAGTAACATCCGCATCTGCTTGCATCATTTTAGCGGAACCGTTAAATGCTTGTTGAGCTCTAAGTAGTAACGTTAGCTCCGCAGTTATATCTGTATTCGACGCCTCGAGAGTCCCAGCTTTTATTTTCCCAAAGCCAAAGTCTTTCCCTGCACCTACAGTAGCAACCCCAGACTCTGGTGTTGCAGTGAAAATATTGTCACCTCGTGATTTTAATTGAGTCTCATCGGCAAAGCGTGCAAGTCCTACTTGGGCAATCGTTACGTAATTATCTATACCATAGGTAGCCCTTATGAACCCTTCTGGAGTAACCTTTACCTCTGAAAGACTTTGCTCATTCCCCTCAGCGTTTAATATTTGGAAGGGCAAATTTATTTCTTGAGCATTTATATCCAGATAGCCAATACCATCAGAATTAACTAATTTTCCGTCTTCTCTTACATTTATGGCTCCGTTTCTAGTGTAAGATAGTTCACCAAGATTGTCGGTTGTATTAAGTATAAACATTCCCTGCCCATTCATTCCAAGATCGAGGGCATTTCCAGTCAAAATCAAGGAACCCTGAGAATGATTCCTTCTTGGAGCCTCCTGTCTAACGCCATTTCCAACTCTGTCAGCGTTTCTCACATCCGACATTTCAGTGTAAACATCAGAAAAATTTGCATTACTTCTTTTAAAACCTAAGGATGAAGCATTGGCAATGTTATTGGAAATAACGGATATTTCTTGTGAGGCGGCACTTAAACCTGATCTAACTATTGGCAACATTATTTTTCCTTTAAGAAAGTGATACAAAAACCGTGCCATAAGTCGTTAATAAGATATCTTTTTTGGGTTTATCTTATTAGAAAATTGATTTAACTATATTACGATAAATATGAAATGTTCTGTGATGTCTGAAAAAAAGTCAAAAGCCTTGGTTCCTATTAAAAAAGTTCTTCCTCCCGCTTTGAAGGAGAAAAAAGAAGGCACAAGACTATTTGATCTTGTTAATGGAAATCTCAGGCTCGAATCTCGAGAGGACGTCAGGAATCTTTTGCCCGATATTTTAGGTAAAGTGCTGGCAAGAGTTTGGCTTGATTCAAACTTTCATAGACAATTTTCCCAAGATCCACAGAAAACACTAGAGAGTAATGGGGTTTTTCTTCCCGAAAACATGACTATAGAGTTCCAAAAGAAAAATACGGATAGACCAAGAGTAGTTGTTTTCGAGCAAGAACCAGGCTCGAAGTTTAAGCTTCGTGTCTTTTATTTGCAACTCGTGATGATGGCAGGACGGTAGATGCGATATTTCAGTTTTTACTTCCTTTTAACAATATTTTTTTATACCACTTCTTTCGCTCAGGTTACGAATTCAGACAGACTATTCAAAATGGCCACAGATTATGTTAAGGAGAAGAGATATGCTGAGGCAGTGTCTATCTTTCAAGAGTTAGCACAGAATAACGAACATGATGCACAATACAACTTAGCATTCTTGATAAATGGTGGCAAAGGTACCACAAAGAATTACAGTGAAGCTCTTTTCTGGGCATTTTTATCCAAGCTAGGTAAAATAGAAAAGGCGGAAGAACTTAGTGCGGACCTGGTAAAACTATTACCAGAAAAAGTATCAAAAGATGTCAGGGCGAAAGTCTTAGAGCACTTATTGGCTAGGTTCGAAGATAAAGACAAGGCGGTATTATTGGAACTAGGTGATTTCTATTTGAGTGTTCTTGATGAACAAGATTTCGAAAACGCTTACCTTTGGTATAATGTAGCCAGCGCTCTTGGCGTAGAGAATTCTAGCGATATAAGGGATAAAGTTGAAAAAAAACTAGAACCTGATACCATAATTAAGGTTCAAACGGCTTCGAGAAAACGGTATGAAGAGTTTACCAAGATAAAGGAAGTCGAAGATGAAAAAAAATTAAAAAATGTGGAACAAGACATTGAAAGTTAAAGTTCATTGGGTTATTGATGGCGTTGCGGAAGTAGAAGCAGATAGCCTTGAAGATGCCGAAAAAATCGTCAATAAAAAGCTTGCTGATTTTGTAAGTGGCAACCCAGATATAGAGAAAAAAATGGGCGCAAAGGCAATTCAAGGCAAGGGGTATTTCCCTGGCTCTGGAGAAGATACCTAACTTGTTTCTAAGGATCTCCAGGTCTTGAGCCAATCCAAAGTAGAAACACTTCCGAATGTCGCTTTCTGATACTTTTTATTGGATATTATATTTTCAACATTTTGATCCGAGCTGCCATCTTCTAGAGGAAATAATACATCATAAATCCTATTACTATTATTAGAATTATTCCTTTCGGAAGGAGATGTCACATTTACTTTTTCCGAAGTAGGTAAATTTTTTGTTCTCTTTAACTCCATTTTCATCTGCCTTAAATCAATAATAATTTTGTCAATTGAACTGTTTTAATTTCTGGTTTTGCTCCAAGTTTTACCAATTCGTTATTTATCGCTTCAAGGATGTCTAACTTTAGACTCTCTTTGCCTTGAGTTGTGTCAAGTTGCGTTTTTGTTTTAGTTCTCATCAAAGCTAAAATGACTGATCTTAAAGGCGGTTCAAAAGTCTTAAAGCTTTCAAAATATGTTTCGGCGTTCAATTTTCCCATGAATATGGAAACAGTTAATTCGATAGTTAGGATACCAGATCCGTTTTTTAAGTCCGTTGCCAAAGCTCCCGTAAACGAGTGATAAAAGTGTTGAGGTCCTATAAATGGAATGTTCGAGCCTTGTGGAAGTTCCTCCTTACTAGTCTCAATAGGGTCAATAGTTTCTTTAGGGTTACTCTTTGAGATCTTTTCTTCTTGCTTATTGTCTAGCAAAACTTCTATGTCTTCCCGCGATAATGGCGCCTGAACCAATGAGTTATGCATAACGAAAAAAATTATAAAGACAATCAAGGCTGGTAGAATGTACAACGATAATGTTTTCCATGGAATTACTAGCTTCTTTCTTTTTTTTGGTTTAGGTTCTATCTGTTCTGAATCATCTTCCATTTTCGAAATTCATTAGTTGCTAAAAATTCTTGTTACTCTTAACGACGAAAAAAAAAAAAGTTTATTTACTAAATAATCAGTGTAGAAGTCGTTGTAGTTTCTACCTTAAAGAAACGTGAGAAAAATTGGATGAAAAAGAAAAACAACGAAAAAGATCTTAACGCTGGTGTTTCACTTGAGCGCACCGATAGAGAATTTGAAATTTTTAAAAGTAGGGTCGCTAACGCAGTCTTAGGCTATATGGAAGCACATAGTGACCAAGATCTTGTAGAATGCTTGGAAAGATCTAGTCTGTTCCTATCTAATATCTCGACTCAAGTGAAAAAGGTCTTTGATAACCAAAAGCAGGCTTTCATAGATCAAAATGATTTGTTCGATATCGGTAATGATCTTTTTTCAACATGTCAACAAAACGCATCAACTACTGTTCACTAAATTTATCTTTCTTTTTATGATTTTAGATACCGTTTTCTGAGAATAGGAGCAATTTTACAAAAGAGAAATTTTGTAACAATTTTGCAACGATTTAGAGAGATCACGAAATTTACTAATAAAATTGTGCTTAAGTCGTAAACACCTATGGGTTAGTTGAAGGAGAGTATTTTATGCGTATTGTAATATTAATTGTTTTTGGTTTATTTTTGACAGCATGTCAGGGAACAAGTCCCTATGGGTTGACCACTGTATCAACTGGAGAGTCGGTAGTTTTTTCTGCCACAGGACAGGCAGATACGGGAGTGACACCCGTAAAGGGCAGTAAATATGTTTCATTACACCCAGATACACTTTTACGAGATGAAAGAAGTTGTATTGAGACTATTAAACTGTCATATGCTTCAAATATTAATTATTCTGAAGCGATCATTGGCTTAAAAAATAGAGCTTTATTGGTGGGAGGAAATGCCATTTCAATTATTGGATGGGCGGAAAGTGAAACTTCTTCGGGAATGGTGGGTAAGATTTATCTCTGCAAGAAAAAGCCATTTCATATTCATTACTAAGGTTTAAAAATATCATTAAAGAGTCTGGGCGTATTTAAAAGCCCATACTCTTTCTATAAAAAAAGATATAAGTTAGCAAGTATCTCAATTATATTACAAACATGTTCGAATCTTTTTTTCCAAAACCTAAACTATTTTTGATTTCATTGATTGCTTGGGTTTTAGTGGTGGTATCATTCTATTACCTATTTGGTGAGGGTGTTGCTAGCTATCTAGGCTTCGAGCTTGCAGTTGATAGTCAGACTGTTATTGGCCTTGGATATTTTATCACACCAGAGTTCGTTTGGTTCGATATTTACTATATCGTGGCTACATTGATTTTTTATTTTTTTTGGTCATATTATTCGCCACATAAGTGGCAGAGGTGGTCAATTTTGGGCTCTTCATTGCTCATTTTGATGGCTTACCTTACCGTACAAGTGTCCGTTGTAATTAATGCCTGGTACGGTCCTTTTTACAATGACGTGCAAAAAGCACTCAACGGCGACGGCGACGTTGCGGCAACAGACTTATATGCGCATTTATCTGTTTTTTGTATAATCGTTTTCCCATATATCGTTTTTGTTCCACTAAAGTTATTTTTTACATCCCATTATGTTTTTAGGTGGCGTAATGCAATGAATGATTATTATTTAGAAAAATGGTCTCAGGTCAGGAAGGTTGAGGGGGCATCTCAACGAATACAAGAAGACACAATGCGATTTTCCGGAATAATGCAAGGCCTCGGAGTGGCAATGGTTGACTCTGTTATGACTCTAATATCTTTTTTGCCCGTTCTTTCTGCTTTATCTGTACATATAGAAGAAATGCCAATTGTCGGCTCCATACCCTATCCTTTGGTAACTCTTGCGATAGTTTGGTCAGTGTTCGGAACTCTTCTTCTTATTTTTGCAGGAATTAAATTACCAGGACTAGAATTCAAAAATCAGCGCGTTGAAGCTGCTTTCAGAAAAGAGTTGGTGTACGGTGAAGACAACAAGGATAGAGCTGAGCCAGTTTCTTTAGTAGAGTTGTTCAACAATGTAAGACGAAATTACTTCAAAATATATTTTCATTACGCATACTTCAACTTAGTTAGATACCTATATCTTCAAGCAGACAATATTATCGTTTATATATTCATAATTCCTACTATTGTAAGCGGCAGAATTACGCTAGGCATTATGAATCAGATATTGAGAGCATTTGGACAAGTTGCATCTTCTTTCCAGTTTCTAGTTAACTCCTGGACTACTATTATTGATCTTATTTCAATTTACAAAAGACTGCAGGCATTTGAGGCTTCAATATCCGGAGGCCAATTGCCAAAAATTGACAGAGATTTCATTGAAAGTCGAGGTCTTGAAGAGCAATAAAATTATGAATAATTTATTTATAATTTAGAGATGCGATTTCATAATACTGTTTCTTATTGGATTTGTTTGATGAGATTTTTTTTATCTCATAACTTTTGACACTACAAAAATGCCTCAGATCAATCTCAGCTAAAGGGTCATCTGCAATGATCAGAGCTATCTCAGTATCTTTCAACATCGGAAGATTTTTACGGACTTTTAAAACTGGAAGAGGACACCTCAAGCCAGTGGTATCAATTACAGTGAAATAATCGGTCATTTTTTTCATTTGAGCATCGATATTAAAAATGGACAATTTCATTTATATAATAAAAGATTGGGATATGAAAATTATAAAGAAAAAAATTAAGAGGATTTTACCAGAAGAAAAAATGAAAGATATGATTTTCAGTGAAAAAGTATTCAATGAAAAAAATGAAATCCAGAGTATCCCTCTGATTGATGAGAAAATCTTAACAATTTATCTAAATAATCAGGAAATTCTAAGTGCTATGACTATTTGTGACTATCCAGAGTATTTGGCTGTTGGGTTTCTTTTTAACCAAAATATGATCAGTTCTTTAAGAGAATTAAAAGAGGTAGAGTTTAATGAAGATCTTTCTGTTGTGGTAGTAAGAACCAATAAAATAACTCCCTTTGAAGTTAATAATAAAAAGAGAATAAAAACTAGTGGATGTGCGATGGGAACGATATTTGGTGAGATGTTTGAAAAACTTTCCCCTTTATCCTCAGAAATATTAATCACATTCAGCCTAAATAAAATCAGGGGAATAATTAAAGAAATAAATCAAGCCAAAAGTCTTTACTTAGAAGCGGGGGCTATTCACGGGTGTGTACTATGTGATGGCAAAAGTATATTGGTATATATGGAGGATGTAGGTAGACATAATGCTGTAGATAAAGTTAGTGGTTTTATAGTAGTAGAGGGTATCGATCCCGTTGATAAATTTCTGTATACTACTGGACGCTTGACCACAGAGATGGTTTTAAAGACCGTTAGCATGGGAATTCCCTTATTAATTTCTAGATCTGGATTTACAAAGTCAGCCGTCGAGTTAGCAAGGAAATTCAATCTCACAATGGTAGGCAGATTTAAAGGTAACAGATTTATGTGTGTTAGCGGATTTGAGAGGATAGTTTTGGATTGAACCTTTTGGGAAAAAGCCATGTTTAAAGGGGAAGTTCCTGCCGTTATTTTATCAGGAGGACAATCAAGAAGAATGAATAGAAACGACAAGGCTTTTTCATCTATATTGGGTAAAACGTTATTAGAAATAGTTGTGGACCGACTGCAACGGCAAACACAACAAATTGCTATAAATACAAACTCAAACAGTCCAAAATATGTCCAGCATGGTCTACCAATTTTAAATGATCAAATTGGAGGTTTTTTGGGCCCCTTAGCGGGAATCTTTACTGCAATGAAATGGGCTAATGATATGGGGCATAAAGAGGTCATGACGGTTGCTGTGGATACACCTTTATTCCCAAAAAATCTATTGGAGGAACTTTTTCAAAAAATGAAAAAAAGCAATTCTGATATTGTTTTTGCGGCTTCCTTTTCTGATTACAAACAGAGGAAAATCTTGCACCCAGTTTTCGGTTTATGGAAAACCTATCTCTTAGAAGATCTAAGTAATGAGTTGAAGAAAGGTGTGAGAAAGGTCATACTTTGGAGCGAGAGACACAAAGCCTGTAATGTATGTTTTTCTGATGAGAGAATAGATCCTTTCTTTAATGTTAATACGCCCGACGATATTGTATTATTAAAGGAGTATCTTACAGAAAAATGAAGATTATAGGAATAGTCGGCTGGAAAAATACAGGAAAGACGACGTTAATTGAAAAATTGATCAGTGAGTTCAATAACAGAAACTTAACCGTGTCGACTATAAAACATTCTCATCATAACTTTTCAATAGACAGAGAGGGAACAGACTCATTCAGACACTTTAATGCAGGAACAAAAGAGACAATACTTGCTTCCGAACAAAAATGGATTAAGTTTTCGAGGCAGAGAGAAGATGATAAGCCCAATCTCTCTTATCTTATTAAGCAAATTATTCCCGTTGATATTGTCATAGTGGAGGGATTTAAAGCTAGCGACCACAAAAAAGTTGAAGTTGTAGATAGTACTAGTGATAGGGAACCACTATATAAACATGATAAAACAATATGTGGAATTGTCACTAACCAACACAAAATTAAAAATGCATTATTGCCACAATTTGAAAGAGATGAGGTTCAGGAAATCTGTGACTTCATAGCGATAGCGTTGAGGATTTAATAAATCGTGACCGCACCAAAATTTAAATTAACCCCTCTTCTTAAGCTATTTTCAGATCTAAAGACTGAGTTGAAACCGGTTTCTGGCAGAAGTCGAGTAAGTGTCAATAGTTCTGTAAATAGGATTTTTTCAAAAGATATTTTTGCTAAATATGATAATCCACCATTTGATAACTCGGCTATAGATGGTTTTGCCATAAATGAAGAGACTAGATCAATTAGTAGAAACTTCTCCCTTTTAGAGGGATTATTGAGACCAGGTTTTAGCTCTAACGTTGTGCTTAAAAAAAACGAGGGAATTAGAATTTTAACTGGAGCACCCATACCGTGTGGCACTACTAGAATAATTTTCAAGGAAAATACAAAAGAGCATGATCAAAAAATTCATTTCGTTCAGGAAGATTATAAAGAAAGCAATATAAGGTTTAAGGGTGAGGATTTTAAAAAAGGGGATCTTTTATTTAAAAAAGGCAATCAAATAAGAATAACAGATTTACCTGTGTTAATCGGTTCGGGCAATTCATTCGTATCTATTTTTAAGCCCCTTAAGGTAGGACTAATCACCACTGGGAATGAACTCAACCCAAACATAAAAAAGCAGAGTGAAAGTTTTATATTCGATACAAATTCCGTTCCATTGAAGACGTTATTAGGTTATTGGGGGTGCTCAATTATAAATATTGAGGCAGTGGGAGATAACTTAGAACTATTGAGAAAAAAAATTTTTGATAACTTGGAGCGGGTGGATGTTTTAGTAACAACTGGTGGAGTTTCAACAGGTCAGGAGGATTTTGTCTCACAATTACTTAATAGGGAGGCGCAACTAATTAATTGGCGTATTGCAATTAAGCCCGGCAGGCCATTTATTTGTGCAAAGTTAGGTACTAAGTATATTTTTGGGTTGCCAGGAAACCCGGTTGCGGCCTTTATTTGTGCGCTAATTGTCTTACGCCCCTCTCTGGGCAGGATTGGTGGAGAAAAAGCTTGGTTTAAACCTTTATCTATAAAAACAAAGGCAAATTTTAAAAAGTACAAGAAGCCCGGAAGAACAGAGTTTTTGCGAGCAAATTTCAATAGAGAGAATGGCTTTGTTTCAATTTATCCATTTGAGGGATCAGGTAGGATCTCCAGTTTATCGTGGTCAAACGGTATAGTTGAGCTTCCCGAGCAGGAACAAAACATAAAAAGGGGAGATTTAGTAGACTTTATTCCCTATGAGTCGTTTTTTTAGTTTGAATTTAATTCACTAAATATATTTTTCACAACCTTATCGAAAAGCCTTTTTCCCTCTGGCTTATGTAAAACGTAAGGCCTTCCTTTATCGGCACATTCCATTATGTCTCTTATTAAAGGTATGCTTCCTAAATATGGAATATTTGCACTGCTTGTAATCTTTTTGGCACCGCCACTGCTGAATATATCATGTTTTTTTCCACAATTTGAACATTCGAAATATGACATATTTTCAATTAGGCCAATTATCTTAGTATTCGTCTTGCTGAATAAGGCAATCGCTTTTTTTGCATCGATTAGAGAAATATCTTGAGGCGTGGATATAACAATCGCTCCCGATACTACAACTTTCTGTGCTAGGGTTATATGAATATCTCCAGTTCCAGGTGGGAGATCAACTATGAAGTAATCTTGATTACCCCATTCGACTTCTAAAAGAAGTTGCTGTATGGCCTTCATAAGCATAGGGCCTCGCCAGATTATTGCCTCATTTTCTGGGAACAACATTCCCATGGACATCATGCTTAGATTGCCTATTTTTTGTGGCTGAATTTTTTTGTTCAGGACTTTAACTTTTGACTTATCCAGCCCCAGCATTTTTGGTTGGCTGGGCCCATAGATATCTGCGTCCATTAAGCCGACATTGAAGCCCATCTCTGCAATTGAAGTGGCGATGTTATTTGAGATAGTGGATTTTCCAACCCCGCCTTTTCCTGATGCAATGAATATTATTTTCCCTAAATGAGATAAATCATATTTGTTCAGAAAGGAATCATTTTTAGAGGCCATACCTTTCTTTAAGGCTGGAGCAGTGTGCTTTGTAAAAATTATAGAGCAGTCTTTTATTTTACTATCTTTTTCAATTAAAGATTGCCAAATGCCCGTTACATTTTTCACACCTTCAGTTAACTCAGAGTTTATAATTATTTTAACTTTTTGTTCAAAAACAGTTATGTTCTCTATCGTTTGGATTAGACCACTATTTTGAGGATGATTTATTTGTTCAATAATATTTAGAATATAATCTTTATTTATTTTACTAGGCATTGAAACTGGGGTGTCTTTCTGTATGTAAGGGACATTGGAGGCGACGACCGGACTCGAACCGGTGTCCACGGATTTGCAATCCGCTGCGTAACCACTCCGCCACGTCGCCTATTCATTAGGGAATAGAAATATAAAATTATTTAATTAATTGCAAGAACTTATAATATTATGTAAATCTTTTTGTGTTATTATGGCACCTTCAACAAGTGGTTTATTTCATTAAATGTTTGATTATAAAAAAGCGCGGAACAATATGGTGGATAACTTAATCCGACCAGCAAATGTCACAAATCCTAAACTTTTACACGCTCTTAAAGAGGTTCAACGAGAAAAGTTCTTACCAAGTAATCTTTCCAACTTGTCATATAGTGAAACAGAATTGTTAATACAAAATAATAGAGCATCAATAAGCCCTTGGCTCCTAGCCAAGATGATCCAGTCATTAAGTCTTACCACTGCGGATAACGTTCTTAGTCTTGCCACAGGTTTTGGTTACAGTTGTGCTATAATATCATCATTGGCAAATTTTGTGGTTGCTGTTGAAAGTTCTGACCTTGCACAAGAAGCTCAATCAAGGTTAGTTGAAAATGGATACGATAATATTCTGGTCAAAGAGGGTAATATTAGTAAGGGTGCAAGAAAAGAGGGTCCATATGATGTAATTTTAATTGAGGGAGGTGTTGAGTTTATAAATGAAGAAACTCTAGATCAGCTCAAATCAGGGGGAAGAATTATGGCAGTCTTTAAGGAAAAAAATTTTGGTCAATGTAGGTTAGGCGTTAAAACTGACTCGCAAGTGCAGTGGGCTAATCTTTTTGAAGCAAATTGCGCTCTTTTGAATGAGTTTAAAAAAGAAATAGAATTCACCTTTTAGAAAGTTTTATATCTAATGAAGACCAAATTTTAATGAAAACCAAATTTTTATTAATATTAATGTCGATGTTTTTACTTCATCATAAGGGGACTTTTGCACAGAGTATTAAACAATCAGTGCAAACAGCTTTGGAAAATAATGAAAGTTTAAAAACTCAAAAAGCGCTACTAGATAATAGTTATCAGAACCTTTTAATTCAAAGTGGTAAATTATTACCAAACCTTTCTCTTAACGCCGCTGGGACGAGGTCATCAAATCTTGATACAAGCCAGGAAACAGATAGCTACAGCATCTCTTTAAATTCCTCTTATATGTTGTTTGATTTTGGATCACTGAATGCAAAAAAGAGATCAGCACAACGTTTAAATGAAGCTTCGAAGGCTTCATTTAAAAAATATGAAAACGAATTGATAAAGAGTGTTGCAAAAGTGCACTTGGAATTATTTAAGGCAATTAAAATCGTGGAGCTTTATGAAAACAGTGTAGAGGTGAGGAAACAGCAATTTATGGCAGTGAAGAACAGGTTTGATTTGGGTGAGGCTACAAGATCAGATCTTTTAAGATCCAAAGCGTCAATTTCTGGTGCTGAGGCACAACTAAAGGTAGGGCAAGGAAATGTTAAGAAATTTAGGGAAGGTTATAAATACTTAGTGGGTTTAGCCTCGGAGGATCCCAAGCTTCCCCAAACAATAATCAGAGAACCTTCTTCTCAAGAAAACAGTGTCAAAGTCGCTCTAGCGAACGATCTTGGTTTGAAAGTCCTCAAGCTTGAGGAGCAAGCGCTGAAAGAAGATTTGAGTTATTCTGAAAAATCTCGGCTACCAAATCTAAGCCTTTCTGGAGCGGTGTCCTATGGTGACAGTTCGACTTTAGGAAGTAATTCTAGTTCAGGAAGAATCTCTTTATCATCGAACCTCACAATTTACAGTGGGGGCCAAAAAATGTCTCAAGTCAAAATTGCGTCAAACAATTTAGCGGCAAAGGCAATTGAGATTGCCGTAAGAAAAAAATTGTTAGAAAGAGATGTTACCACAAAGTGGGTAGATCTAATGTCACTAAGGTCTTCAGCAGTTGCAAAGCAAGAAGAAGTTAACGCTTTGAAAGAGTTGTATGAGAGTGTATTTGAAGAGTGGAAGCTTGGAGGGAAGACCTCATTAGATACTGATCAGGCTTATCAAAATTTCTTGAACTCTGAAGTTGGATTGATTACTACGAGCACGGACATACTTATTGCAAAGTTTGACTTGTTAGCCGAGATAGGCACTCTCAGAACTGAGCTTCAACTACGCCAATAGAGTTGGCGGTAAGAAGGAATATTCTATGGAAGAAAAAAATAAGGCAAAAAAAGAGAAAATAGAAAATAGTCAAGTTGATCTCAAAGAAATTCTCGGTGATATTAAAACAGTTGTGTCAGGAGAAAAGGAAACGCTTTTCAAAGTGAGTGAATATAAAACAATAAAACTTAAAAAAGAGCATTTGGTTGCGTCCGGTGAAAATAAGCAATCTCCTGAAAGCATCAATCCAAATGATAAACAGCTAGAAAATCTAGTTAGAAGAATTGTAAGGAATGAACTGAAAAACTTTGAACTTAAAAACAAGGGAGACGGTTTAAGCCCTGAAAAAACAAAAGCGGTTAAGATCACAAAGGCTGGTCCTAGTATGTATTCGTTAACAAAATCCGAACTTATCGCACTTTCCATAAAAAACAAACTAACTATAAACAGTAAAAACACAAAGGCAGAAATAATAAAAAACCTTGAAAGAAATAATGTAAAAGTCCTGTAGATCAATAGAAAGAAGTTTTACCTGTAATGTCATTGAAGAATTTAATTGATCAAACTTTGTCGTTAACCTACCTCTTGAAAAGAGATAAGAATAGCCGCGTTCACTTGGGCTTAACCGTCGAGTACAATATCTAGTAGGATAGAACTTAACATGAGTATTCCAAAAAAATTCAACCCAAGGCAGGCTGAAAAAGAAATTAATGAACTTTGGGTAGAGGCTGATGCCTTTAGATCGGGCAAAGATAGTGATAAAGAAAAGCCGCCATTTTCTATAATGATTCCTCCACCTAATGTCACTGGTAGCTTGCATATAGGTCACGCGTTTAATAATACAATTCAAGATATATTGATTAGATTTCATAGAATGAATGGTTTTGATGTTTTGTGGCAACCAGGCCAGGACCACGCAGGAATTGCAACCCAAATGGTCGTTGAAAGAGAATTAGAGAAAAGCAATAAAAACAAACAGGAAATGGGGCGGGAACTGTTTCTTGAGGAGGTTTGGCGTTGGAAAGAGAAATCCGGTAATACGATAATAGATCAACTTAAGCGCCTAGGGGCATCCTGCGACTGGAGCAGAAATAGGTTCACCATGGACCCTGACTTTCATAAGGCTGTTATCAAAGTCTTTGTCGATTTTTACAATAGAGGATTGATCTATAAGGGTAAAAAACTAGTAAATTGGGACCCAAAATTTCAAAGTGCTATTTCAGATCTAGAAGTTGAACAGATCGAGGTCCATGGAAAAATATGGGAGTTAAAGTACTTTCTAGAAAAGGGCACCTTTAATTTTGGAGTTGAAACCGATGAAAATGGCGTGGTTTTAAAAAGAGAAACTGTAGACCATGTAGTTATTGCGACTACGAGACCTGAAACACTACTTGGAGATATAGCCGTGGTTGTTAATCCAAGAGACGAGCGATACAGAGATTTAATCGGAAAATCGGTTATTCTGCCATTGGTTGGAAGAAAGATTCCAGTTTTAGCTGATGATTATGCAGATCCTTCAAAAGGAACGGGTGCTGTAAAAATTACTCCAGCCCATGACTTTAATGACTGGGAAGTTGGTGAGAGGCATAATTTAAGAGTAATTAACATTTTTGATTCGGGCGCAAACATTGAAATTAGAGATAATGAAGATTTTGCAGTTGGAATAAAACCATCAGTAGATATTTTCCAATTGAATGGACTAAAAAGATTTGAAGCAAGAGAGAGAATTTTGGAGATTTTGAATGAAGAAGGCTTTCTTTATTCAGAAAAAGAGGACGTACACTTCGTTCCACACGGTGATAGGTCAAAGGTTGTAATTGAGCCTTTTCTAACCACTCAGTGGTTTGTTGATTCAAAGAAAATCGTTCAAGAAGCTATAGATGTTGTTAAAAAGAATGAGATAGAGATTACCCCAGAGCGAGATAAAAAGGTTTATTTTAATTGGCTTGAAAATATTGAGCCCTGGTGCATTTCCAGGCAGTTGTGGTGGGGACATCAGATACCAGTTTGGTATGACAACGAAGGAAATGAATATTGTGCTGAAACATTAAAAGAAGCTGAAAAATTAGCGGGGCATAGTGATATTTATCAAGATCCTGATGTGCTTGATACTTGGTTTTCTTCTGGTATTTGGCCTATTGGAACTCTTGGATGGCCTGATAAAAACCACTTTATGGAGAGATACTACCCAACGAGTGTCTTAGTAACTGGTTTCGATATTATTTTTTTCTGGGTTGCGAGAATGATAATGATGCAACTCGCAACGGTAAAAGAAATACCTTTCAAAAAAGTTTATGTACACGCTTTAGTAAGGGATGAAAATGGAAAAAAAATGTCAAAGTCAGTAGGTAATGTGCTTGATCCACTAGACCTAATTGATAAGTATGGAGCTGATCCGCTCAGGT
Organism: uncultured Alphaproteobacteria bacterium; assembly: GCA_902524845.1. GTDB lineage: Bacteria > Pseudomonadota > Alphaproteobacteria > Rhodobacterales > Rhodobacteraceae > CACIJG01. The sequence goes on along the minus strand of CABZEW010000012.1, from coordinate 29,617 downwards.
TTACTTTAACTGCGATGGCAGTTACCGGACGAGATTTAAAGCTATCAGAATCAAGAATTGAGGGGTACAGGAATTTTGTGACCAAGATTTGGAATGCTGCTAAATACTTGGAAATGAATGATTGTCAATATGACGGTGAGTTTGATATTTCTGGTGTTATAACAGCACCGAATAAATGGATAATAGTGAAAACTTTAGGCACTTTGGGTTCGATAAATCATAGTTATAGTAAGTTCCGATTTAATGATATTGCCAATAATCTTTATAATCATACCTGGGGCGTTTTCTGTGATTGGTATATCGAGTTCTCTAAAGCACTCTTAAACGACAAGAACGAGAAAACCGTTTTAGAAACAAGAAAAACATTAGCTTGGGCTTTTGATGCATGTTTGAAGATGCTTCATCCTATAATGCCGTTTGTCACAGAAGAACTTTGGAGGCATTTTAGAAAAGGTGAGGGACTATTATCTAATGGCGATTGGCCTAAAATGAATAATCCCCTCATAAATGAGGATCAGATTAAGAACATAGAAAATGTTATATCCCTTATTGAAGATATCAGGTCTACTAAATCCAATTTTAATTTAGTCTCTGGTGAAAAAACTGATTTGTACGTTGTAGATTTACAAAAAGAGCAAAATGCCTATATCAAAGAAAATGAAAAAATAATTTGCAGGCTAGCTAGGCTACTAGAAATAAAGCAGGTTCATAATAAACCTAAAAATGCAATCGCAATTCCAGGAGGAAAGTTAGAGGCATTTGTTTCTGTCCAATCGGGTTTCAATTTAGAGCTTGAGAAAGATAAAATAAACTTAGCATTAACAAAGTTAGAAATCGAAACGGTAAAATTATCGGAAAAATTAAATAATAAAAATTTTAGAAATAAAGCGCCTAAAAAGATTGTAGAGAAATTTGAAGCTGATTATGAAGATCTTATGACACAACTAAATAAACAGAAATCCTTAATGGAAAGTTTGGAGAAAATAAACAATTGAAGCTGAATTTTACTAAAATAGCTAATGACTTACCTGTAACAGTCCCCTTTGTAGGTCCTGAAAGTCAAGAGAGAGAAAATGCATTCAGTTTTAGTGCTAGATTGGGAGCTAATGAGAGTGTATTTGGACCCTCTAAGAAGGTTATGAATGCGATCAAAGGGAAAGCAGAAGAGATCTGGCAATATGGAGATCCAGAGAGTTTTGGCCTGCTTCAAAAACTATCAGAGTTTTATAATCTACCGAGAGATAACTTTATAGTAGGCGAGGGTATTGATGGCCTTCTGGGAAACCTAGTGAGGCTTTTTATAGGTCCAGGTGATGAGGTTATTTCTTCACTTGGAGCATATCCAACTTTCAAATACCATGTTGATGGCTTTGGAGGGAATATATCCCTTGTCCCCTATAATAATTATTATGAGGATCTCGATGCGTTAATGATTGCTGTAAAAAAGATCAGGGCAAAGATTTTATACTTATCTAATCCAGACAACCCAATGGGAACTTTTCATTCAAAAGAGCACATTCAAGATTTTATAGATAATATCCCTGATGATACCATACTATGTCTAGATGAAGCGTACTCGGACTTCGTAAATAAAGATGAATTAGCATCTATCAACGTGGAACAAGAAAATGTGATTAGATTTAGAACTTTTTCCAAAGCTTATGGCTTGGCTGGATTGAGGGTTGGTTATGGAATTGGAAACAAAAAGATGATTAAAGCTTTTAATAAAGTAAGAAATCACTTTGGAGTAAACAAACTTGGCCAGATTGCTGCTGAAGCCGCGTTAGGTGACCAAGACCATTTAAACACTGTTTTGAAAAAAGTTGATCAATCAAAGAAAGATATTGCTGTGTTGTTTCAGAGATTTGGCTTTACCTCATTATCCTCTCGAACAAACTTTGTACCCATAAATAGTGGTGGGGATGGTAAATTAGCAGCCAAGTTAATGAGCAGGCTAATCCAAGAAAAAATTTTTGTGCGCATGCCAAGCGTAAGTCCATTAAATTCTTTTATAAGAATTACCGCCGGTAATCATAACGATTTAGTGGTTTTAGACCATGCTATGAATAAAATAATTAGAGAGATTTAAGTTTCATCATTTATAGAGTTTGCCAAATAATCAATAGCATTATCTAAACCGCCTTTTTTGAAGGGTATATTTGTAGCGATGAGACCCATCTCCAAGGAGGCTAAGACCCCAAGAAGCATATGCGGGTTAAGATGGCCCATATGTGCGATCCTAAATGCAGAATTACCGTTATAATACTCTGGGCCTTCAAACCCTAGTCCAATGCCCAATTCAACGCCAGTGTTTTTTTCGATCCAGTTTTTGAATGGGAGAAGATCAAAATTTTTCGCAACAAGTGTCGTTACCGCGTGAGATCTATTTGTCTTATTAGTAACATTAAATTTCAAAACCCCTTCTTGGCTCCAAATGTCAACGGCTTTCCAGACCGTATTCGCTAATATTTCATGCCTTTTGATTACGTTATCTTTACCTTCCTCATTGATAATCTCCAGTGCTGCTTTTTGTGCAAACAGTAGGTGTGTTGGAGCTGTTCCAAAATAAATCTCATAAAAATTTGTTGGATCAAGTCGAGGACCCCAATCCCAGTAGGCAGACCTTTTTGATATTTTTTTAGCTTGCATTTCGGCTCTCTCTCCGATTACTAAGTAACCCAAACCAGGAGGAGTCATCAGACCTTTTTGTGACGCTGTTAAAAGCAGATCAACACCCCATTCATCCATTCTCATATCATCGCATCCAAAACAAGCAATGCTGTCTACCAATAAAAGCGCTGGATGATTTAAGCTCTGCTTTAATTTATTTATTTCATTTATGTTAAGAATCATCGAAGAGGCCGTGTCGGTTTGAACAACCAAAATACCTTTGATCTTTTTGTCTCTGTCTTCAACAAGAACTTTTTCAAGATCATTCATTTCAAAATCTCTGTTCATCCCGTATTCTAAATGAACTACCTCTACCCCGATCTTTGAGGCAATGTCACCCCAGTGCTTGCCAAATACTCCATTCGAAATGGTAATGATTTTATCATTTTCATTAAACAAGTTTGCTAAAGCCGCCTCCCAAACTCCATGCCCATTTGATATATATAAAGCCACTCTGCCTTTGGTATCAGCCAGTTTAGCAATATCTGATAATATGCTCATTGTAATCTCTTCAAGTTCGCCCCCATAAATATTCGGAGCAGGTCTTTGCATAGCTTGAAGTACTTTTTCAGGTATAATTGATGGACCTGGAAGGGCTCTGTGTATACGTCCGTTAGAAAAATTCATTATAACTTCACCGATTTAGTTAACTAATGTAACCTATAAACAAAAGTTGTAGCTATTTGCAATCAAAAAGTCTTGCTGGTTTGTTGGTGATGTAATACTACTCTGGGAAAAGGTAGAACATATTGTTTAAGTTAAAACAAAAGTTTGAAAAGTATGACGAAAATTGGAGATCTGATTTAGAAAGATCTTTTTCTTCCTATAATAAAAAATCAGCTGAAAAGCATGCTTTCTGGATAGATCACGAATTTCTCAGAGTCCTATACCACAACAACTTTCAAATAGCACCTGGAGTATTTAGATCTAACCAGCCTTCCGAGAAACGAATTTTGAAATGGCAAAAAGAAAAAGGTATTCAATCCATAATAAATTTTAGAGGCGCGTCTAATCAAGGAGCTTTTTTAATTGAGAAAAATATTTGTAAAGAAATTGGGATTAAGTTGATCAATATAAAATTATACTCATCAAAATTGCCAGAAAAGGAAAAAATTTTTGAAATAAATGAAGTTTTTAAGAGCATAAAAAAACCTTTTTTGATGCACTGTAAGTCAGGGTCAGATCGAGCAGGGTTAGGTTCAGCTCTTTACTTTTTGTTGGTTTTGAATACACCTGTCGAAATTGCTCAAAAGCAACTATCCTTTAAGTTTTTACATTTGGGTGGCTGGACCGCAGGAATTTTAGATTTCATGTTGATGGAATATCGCTATGCCTTCGAAAAACAAAGAATAAAATTTTTGGAATGGATAGAAAAAAGCTACCATAGAGAAGAGATGACACACAGATACATTGATTTTCGAAAAAATTCGCATTGGTTGAAAATTCCCAGATAAATAAACTTATGAATACTAAAGATAATAAAAAACCTCTCTTAAAATGGTTCTGGTATTCCTATGTTAGGGAGCATTTCGGGGTACTATTTGTAGCATTGATTTTCATGTCAATAGAAGGATCGATGTTAGGTTTACTTTCTTACTCTATTAAGTTTCTATTTGATAATGTCTTAGTTTCTAAAGATACATCCAGCATTCTCTTTGTGGCAGTACTGATTTTTTCAATTTTCTCGGTAAGGGCAATAGCAGGGTTCATTCATAGGCTTATGACGGTAAATGTTTGTCAAAAAATCATAAAAATACTTCAAGACCGAATGGTAGAGCATCTTATAAATATGGATGTAGGGTTCCATCAAAAAAACTCACCAGGTAGTCTCATGGATAGAGTAAGAGCCGATAGTAAAGCTTTATCCGAGTCTGTGGGCGAAGCATTTATGACCACAGGAAGAGATGGGTTTTCATTAATCTCTTTGATTGCTGTTGTTTTTTTTATCGATTGGAAATGGTCACTAATAGCCTTCCTAGGAATTCCATTTTTAGTGTTGCCAATTCTACTCCTCCAAGGTTTGGTAAGATCGAGAGCTAGAGAAAATAGAGACTTTGAGTCAAAAGCTAATGTTCGTCTAGATGAAATATTCCACGGTATAACAGACGTCAAACTCAACCGAGCTGACAAAAGAGAGCGCAACAAATTCTTTGATATCCTTGAGGTTACCCACAAAGTCAGACTCCGACTTGAAGCTGGAATGGCTGGTATCCCTGCAATGATAGACATAATAGCGGCTATTGGTTTTTTAGCTGTGATGATTTTTGGGGCAATCGATATTACATCAGGGTCTAAGACTATTGGGGAATTTATGAGTTTTTTTACAGCCATGGCATTGATTTTTGAGCCTTTAAGAAGATTGAGTAATATCTCAGGAAATATTCAAGTTGCGATGGCAAGCTTAGAACGAGTATTTAAAATTTTTGAGGAAAAACCATCTATAGTTTTCCCAAAATTGTCCAGAAATGAAAAGGAGTTCGATAAGGTTGGGTTGGAGTTTGAGAGTGTTCATTTTTCTTATGGAGATAAAAAAGTCGTCGAAAATATTAACTTTCAAATTGAAGAGGGAACTTCTAATGCAATTGTTGGTTACTCGGGAAGTGGAAAAACAACCTTGTTCAATCTGATTACAAGATTGATTGACCCTATTACTGGGCACATAAGAATTAATGGAATGGATCTTGCCGATTTTTGTTTAAAAGATCTGCGCTCTCTCATTTCAGTCGTACGTCAAGATGGGATGATGTTCGATGAAACTATACTTGAAAATATTAGATTTGGAAAACCAATGGCCTCTGATTTAGAAATCAGAAGGGCAGCTAAAATGGCTTATGTTGACGAATTTAGCAATAAATTAAAGGATGGTTTAAACACTGTAGTCGGTCCGAGAGGGTCTACACTATCAGGGGGGCAACGTCAACGCATATCTATTGCTCGTGCTTTCCTAAGAAATAGTCCGCTTCTTCTATTAGACGAACCCACCTCGGCTTTGGACAGTCAGTCAGAGAAATTAATACAGAAATCGTTGAGTAATCTTTCGAAGCAATCAACCACAATAACAATTGCTCACAGATTATCTACGATAGTGGATAGCAATAAGGTGTTGGTTTTAGATAATGGAAAAATAGTTGGGCAGGGTAAGCATGAAAGCTTATTGCAAGAGAGCGAGCTTTATTCTAATTTATTTAAATCACAAGTAGAGAAGAAAAATGATGGATGACGCTATTAAGTCTAATTTTTGTTTTGTCGACAAAAACAGAGCAATTCTTACTTTAGAAGGAAAGGATAGAGTTGAATTTTTGCAGGCACTGACAACCAACAATATTGAGAAAATTTCAAAAGAAGATATTGTCTACACCGCTATTTTGTCCCCTCAAGGAAAATACTTATATGATTTCTTTGTATTTTCTTTAAGTGATAATGACATTTTTATAGATATTCATAAATCAAGAGCTGGTGCTATAAAGAAATTCTTGGAGTTTTATAAATTGAATTCTGACGTCACTGTCTCTGATAGAAGCTGCCAGGTTGTAATAAGTTCCGTAAACGAAGGAATGTATTCCTTTGCTGACCCGAGAGCAAAGATTTTGGGTTGGCGTCGGTATGATTTTAAAGAGGAATTGAAAATACAGGATCAAGGATTTGACAACTTTCAGATTAATCGTCTAAAAAATCTGGTGCCAGAAACAGGAATAGAGTTGATACCTGAGAAATCATATATACTGGAGCTGAACTTTGAAAAAATACAGGGGGTAGATTTTAAAAAAGGCTGTTATATAGGCCAAGAAGTTACAGCGCGAATGAAGCACAAAGCGACTTTAAAAAGCAGACTTCACTGTGGATATTTACAAAATATTCTCAAAAACAAAGATGATAGAAAGGTCTATTCCAACGATAAGGTCGTTGGAGATTTATATAGCGTCTTCAATAATTACTGTTTAATAAAAATAAAAGAAGATTTTATAGATACTGAATTAACTGTTTTTGGAGAACCAGTAACTTTACTGAACTGACGATCTTATAATTTCAGAAAATTTTTTAAATACTTCTTCCTGATTGTTTGAGCAAATAACATTTCCTGTTTCTATCGGATTTATATTGTCTCCTATGCTCTCTAGAATTCCTCCTGCTTCTTTTACAATTAATATGCCTGATGCGATATCCCAGGAAGCTAAATTTTGTTCCCAAAAACCATCAAAACGCCCAGCTGCAACATAAGCCAAATCTAGTGAGGCCGCACCATTTCTTCTTATCCCTGCACAACTAGGCATTAGATTGGCAATAGATGCAAGAGAGTTTTCTAGATAATCACTCTTTCCGAAAGGAATACCAGTGGCAAATAACATTTCTTGGAAATTTGTTCTATTAGATACTCTTAATCTTTCTTCATTCAACCAAGAGCCTCCACCCTTCTGAGCGGAAAACAACTCATCCTTGATAGGGTCGTAAATTATTCCTGCAACAATTTCGTTTTTGTGCTCCAGTGCAATAGAAATAGCCCAATGAGGAATACCATGTAAAAAATTCGTGGTTCCATCCAATGGATCTACTAACCATCTTCTCGTGGGGTCTTCTCCTTGTATTTCATCACTCTCTTCAGCGCACCATCCGTAGCTTGGTCGCGCAGTTATTAATTCCTCTTTTATTATTTTTTCTGCTCTTAAATCGGCCTTGGATACAAAGTCACCAGCCTTCTTCGATACAACCTGAAGTTTTTCTATTTCGTTAAAATCTCTAATAAGTGATCTAGATGCTTTCCGAGCAGCTTTAATCATAATGTTTACATTAGCTGTATTGTTATGCATAAAACACCTTGAAGTATACCTAGGATCTCTCGAGATATTCGCATGTCTCCGTAGAAACGATTATTGCTTCTCCTTGAGCAATAAATTGAGGAACCATAATTCGGAGACCGTTGTCGAGGATTGCGGGTTTTGAGCTATTTGCAGCAGTTTGTCCTTTTATTGTGGGTTCGGTTTCCTCTACCACACAAGATAATTTTTCGGGCAGTGAAACATTTAAGGCTTCATTTGCGAAAAATTCAATTTGTACCGATATTCCTTCGGTGAGAAAATTAGTGATAACATTCAGGGATTCCTCTTTTATAGTGATCTGTTCGAAGGTAACGTTATCCATAAAGATAAAGTCTTCGTCGCTTTTATATAAAAATTGATGTTCTTTTTGCTCAAGTCTTACTCTTTCAACTTTATCTGCTGACCTGAAGCGCTCATTTAGTTTAGAGTTTGTTCTGATGTTTTTTAGCTCTACTTGAGCAAAGGCTCCGCCTTTCCCGGGCTTTACATGAGAGGTTTTTACAGCAATCCACAGCCCATTCTTGTGCTCAATAACATTCCCTTTTCTAATTTCATTTCCGTTTATCTTAACCATACTATGTACTTATATTTTCGAGGTTGGTACCGATGGTTGGATTCGAACCAACGACCCCTAGATCCACAATCTAGTGCTCTAACCAACTGAGCTACATCGGCTTACAAAGTGTTTGTATCTTTTAAGTTAAAAAAGAAAAAATTAATAGCTTTTTTTATATCCATTAATGTTATTTGTGAAGTGATATAAGGCTAAATCGAACTGTTACCAAATCATAGCCATTTAACCAAATGAAATATGTGTTTAAATAATTGTTTAAATTTCATACAGATTATATATGGTCTTCTGGGTGAGTTCTGGCTTTCTAGTAAAAGTTTTATCCTAGTGGCCTTAAAATCTCGAAAGGGAGTTGGCTCTGTCAAGGGTCGTGGCCTTTGACACCCGATGCCCACCTGTTAAATCAGGCTCTCGAGGATTAAACAAATACGGTTTCGCTGGTTCTCACTTTTGTTTATTATAGGTGGCTCCTTGTCAGAAACAGATAAAGTACAACACAGAAAAATAGCGCTTAGTAAAAGAAGACAACTCCACGCTGATATACCCCATAATGAATACGTTGCAAGCATCAGGCACTATTTTAATGAGTGGATTCTAGGGGAAAAGGCTGTTTCGGTTATTGGGTTATACTACCCTGTAAATAGCGAAATCAACCCTCTGAACTTGATAGATTATCTTGAGACCCAAGGTAAGATCACTTGTTTGCCGATAGTTATTGGTAAAAATAGCCCACTCATATTTAAATCTTGGAGTCCTGGAAAAGATATAGTAGTGGGTCATTATGGAATACCCGTGCCTGATAATGATCTTATTGTGACTCCCGATTTGGTTATATGTCCTCTTCTTGCATATGACGCAAATGGAACGCGGTTAGGTTATGGAGGAGGGTTTTATGACCGAACAATAAGTCATTTGCGTAGAAATAAGCAAACACGATATATGGGCCTTGCTTTTTCAGAACAAAAAAGTTATCACGATCTACCATCAGAGGCGCATGATGTTCCTTTGGACGCAGTTTTAACTGAAACAGGAATAAGTAATTTCTGAGTATTGAAATGAAGAAACCTTAAGTATGAAAGTAGCTTTTTTCGGAGATATTGTTGGGAAAACGGGTAGGAAAAAATTTAAGAGTAGCCTTCAAAAATATGTTTCGGACGAAAAAGTTGATTTTGTGGTAGCTAATGCAGAAAATGCAACTGCTGGAGCAGGACTGTCGGCAAATCATGCAGAAGATCTTCTTAAGATGTCCATCGATTGTATAACGTTGGGGGATCATGCTTACGATAACAAAGAAATTATCCCCTTCTTAGAGCACACGAAACAAGTAGTAAGACCAGTTAATTATTCAAATGATAGTCCCGGACAGGGATCGCAAGTATTTTTGGTAAATAACAAAAAAATACTGGTGATTCAGGTTCTTGGGCGCGTATTTATGAAAAAAAAATTCCTGGACCCTTTTCCGTTCTTGGAGGATATATTTTTTGAATATAAACTTGGCCTAAATGTAGACTGTATAATTGTAGACGTACATGCTGAGGCAACCTCTGAAAAAATGGCCATAGGTCATTTTTGTGATGGCAAAGCAAGTTTGGTAATTGGCACTCACACGCACGTGCCAACTGGAGATGCTAGAATTTTAGATAAAGGGACAGCATATCAATCCGATGCTGGAATGTCTGGAGATTATAATAGTATTATTGGGATGGATAAAGCCGAGCCAATGCGGCGGTTTTTGAAAAATCAAACTAGTGGACGATTTACACCAGCAAATGGAGAAGCTACACTTTGTGGGGTTAGCGTGGAATTAAATGAAAATGGTACGGCAAATAAAATAAAAGTAATTAGAATTGGTGGAGTGTTGGGTTGTACTGGGTAATAATGGTTAAAAGTTTTTTTTGTTGTTTTATAAAAAATTTTTATGGTAGAAGCTTACATGGCTGGTCATAGTAAATGGGCAAATATTCAGCACAGAAAAGGCAGGCAAGATGCGGCGAGATCTAAGTTGTTTTCTAAGCTGTCCAAAGAAATAACCGTAGCAGCAAAGATGGGTGATCCTGACCCCGAGAAGAATCCCAGATTACGCTTGGCGGTAAGAGAGGCAAAATCTAACTCAGTACCCAAAGATGTTATCGATCGGGCAATTAAAAAGTCGCAAAGCTTAGATTTTAAAGATATGGATGAAATTCGGTACGAGGGATATGCCTATGGCGGAATTGCGGTCATGGTAGAGGCGTTAACGGATAATAGAAATAGAACAGCGTCTAATGTGCGGTCTGTATTCACTAAATATGGAGGTAAGCTTGGTGAAAGCGGTTCTGTGGGGTTCCTATTTGATCAGTGTGGCTTAATAGCATTTGATTTAAAGGAACGAAGCGAAGATGAGGTGTTTGAGAAAGTAATTGAGGCTGGTGTCGATGATGTTGAGTTTTACGATCAAAGAGCATTTGTTTACTGTCCCACTGAAGAATTAAACTCCATTGCAAACTTTATGGAGACAAATGATTTCGAAGATATTAGTAGTAAAATAATTTGGAAAGCAAAAGAACCTCTTAAAATAGGTGTCGAGGAACTGCAAAAAGTAGCAAAACTAATCGAGGCGTTGGAAGACGATGAAGACGTGAGATCTGTCACTAGTAACTTTGAAGCTTCTGATGAGGACCTTGACACTCTATCAGGTTAAAAAAATTGATTATGTAGAACTATTAATATAGGTGCCATTATGGAAAACATTTTACAACAGCTTGAGAGACGCCGAGAAGACGCGCGGCTTGGCGGAGGTGAAAAAAGAGTTAAAGCGCAGCACGACAAAGGTAAGCTTACAGCGAGGGAACGCTTGGAAGTTTTGCTTGATAGAAACTCTTTTGAAGAGTTTGATATGTTTGTTACCCATAACTGTACTGACTTTGGCATGGAAGCCCAAAAAATCCCAGGTGATGGTGTTATAACTGGATGGGGTACCATTAACGGTAGATTGGTATATGTTTTCAGCCAAGATTTCACCGTCTTAGGTGGATCTTTGTCGGAAAGTCACGCAAAAAAGATTTGTAAGATTATGGATATGGCAGTTCAAAATAGGGCGCCAGTGATTGGATTGAATGATAGTGGTGGTGCTAGAATACAAGAAGGAGTGGCTTCTCTCGCCGGGTATGCTGAGGTATTCAAGAGAAATACGCTCGCTTCGGGAGTTATTCCGCAAATTAGTGTGATTATGGGTCCATGTGCCGGGGGCGCAGTTTACTCACCCGCTATGACTGATTTTATTTTCATGGTAAAAAGCACTAGCTATATGTTTGTGACAGGTCCAGATGTAGTGAAAGCTGTTACAAATGAGGTGGTAACCGCAGAGGAACTTGGCGGAGCAAAAACACATACTAGTAAATCAAGTGTTGCTGACGCCGCCTATGATAATGATATTATCGTGCTTAAACAAGTGAGAAGGTTTTTTGATTTCATCCCACTCAACAATTCTGATAAAAGTCCTGAAATAAAAGTGTACGACTCGATATATCGCGCAGAAAATTCTCTGGACACATTAGTCCCTCAAAACCCTAATACGCCATATGACATGAAGGAGTTGGTGCTGAAGATAGCTGACGAAAATGACTTCTTTGAAATCCAGAAGGAATTTGCAAAGAATATTCTCGTTGGTTTTATTAGGATAAATGGATCAACAGTGGGAGTGGTTGCAAATCAACCCATGGTGCTAGCAGGATGCCTTGATATAGATAGTTCCCGTAAAGCTGCACGATTTGTTCGGTTTTGCGACGCGTTTGAGATACCAATATTAACATTTGTGGATGTTCCAGGCTTTCTTCCGGGTACTTCACAGGAATATGGGGGTGTAATAAAGCATGGTGCGAAACTTTTATTTGCTTACGCAGAAGCCACCGTACCAAAAGTTACAGTTATTACAAGAAAAGCATATGGCGGTGCGTATGATGTAATGTCATCTAAGCATCTCAGAGGCGATTTCAATTATGCATGGCCGACTGCTGAGATTGCGGTCATGGGTGCAAAGGGAGCTGTAGAAATAATTCACAGAGCGGATCTTGCTGATGTAGATAAACTTGAAAATCATAGAACGGTATATGAAGCGAGATTTGCTAACCCATTTGTTGCAGCTGAGAAAGGGTTTATAGATGAAGTGATCATGCCAAGAAACACAAGAAGGAGAATTTCAAGAGCCTTTGCCAGCTTGAGGAATAAAAGACTATCAAACCCGATGAAAAAACATGATAATATTCCACTGTAGCGAGGCACGATATTTATAAGCATAGAGGATTTCCATCGGGAATAAAGCAGACTAAGGTGCACTTCACTATAAGGCGCGAAAATAAGGTTGAGCCCGCTAAGATTTTCAGAAGAGAAAGGTATGCAGATCGACGAAAAAATGACATAATTGCCGATACTGTTTTTCTTTCTCACCTTCTTGATTTCTTCGGAGAGAAACCATTTGCAAGAGGAAACCTTGATGCCGGAAGAATCAGCTGGTTGTTCGATAGGGAGATTAAAGGTGTAGAAAAAAGCTTCGACCCCCAATCGTATGAGGCTCTTTTAATATTGGATGTTAAAGAAATAAAAAAAAATTTTCCTGATGTAATAAAATAATGGATAAAAATGTTTAATAAAATACTTGTTGCAAACAGAGGGGAGATTGCCTGTCGTGTAATAAAGTCGGCTCAGAGTATGGGTATAAAAGCAGTAGCTGTTTATTCTGATGCGGATAGATATTCTCCTCATGCTCTTATGGCAGATGAAGCTATTCATATAGGAGAAAGTCCTGCACAGAGTTCCTACCTAGATAAGGAAAAAATTATTTCAGCAATGAAACAAACAGGAGCAGAAGCGGTTCATCCAGGATATGGATTTCTTTCAGAAAATTCAGACTTTGCTCGAGAAGTAGAGAAGAGTAATTTAGTTTTTATAGGACCTCCAAGTTCCGCAATAGACTCAATGGGTGATAAAATATCATCAAAAAAAATTGCAGAAAAAGCGGGCGTATCGATTGTACCTGGGTTTCTAGGTGAAATTTCTGATGAAAAACAAGGTGCTAAAATCGCAACAGATATTGGTTTTCCCGTATTAATAAAAGCGTCCGCAGGAGGAGGTGGTAAAGGTATGAGAGTTGTTAGTTCTGAGAGCGAATTGAAACAAAGCCTTATTTCTTCTCAAAATGAGGCGGAAAAATCCTTTGGTGACAAAAGAGTGTTTATAGAGAAATATATAACCAATCCCAGACATATAGAAATCCAAGTTTTAGCTGATAAGTTTGGAAATTGTATATATCTTGGGGAAAGGGAATGTTCGATCCAAAGAAGAAATCAAAAGGTAATTGAGGAGGCGCCAAGTCCCTTGCTTGATAGTCAACTAAGAAAAAAAATGGGAGAGCAGGCAGTAGGTTTGGCAAAAGCTGTAAATTATAGCTCTGCTGGAACAGTAGAGTTTATAGTTGATGAGGAAAAGAATTTTTATTTTTTAGAAATGAATACCCGGTTACAAGTAGAACACCCTGTTACAGAACTCGTAACGGGTCTAGATCTCGTAGAATTAATGATTAAAATTTCTTATGGAGAGCAATTGAAGTTATCGCAAGAGGAAATTAAATTGACGGGCTGGGCGTTAGAAAGCAGAATATATGCTGAAGATCCTTACAGGAACTTTCTTCCATCTACAGGTAGATTGACAAAGTTTAAGCCGCCTCAAGAATCAAGTAGCGTTGACAAAGTAATTCGAAATGACTGTGGTGTAGATGAGGGTGGAGAAATCAGTATTTATTATGATCCGATGATATCCAAATTATGTACTTGGGGGAAAACTCGAGAAGAAGCTATTTCTTTTATGCAGGAGGCTTTGGATGAATATCAAATAGAAGGTATTGGACAAAATATACCGTTTCTGCAAAGCGTTTATAGAAATCGTGATTTCTGCAAAGGTAATATTTCTACCGCATTTATTGAGGATAACTATTCTGAAGGTTTTAAAGGTGAGACGCTTTCCCAAGAGGAGTATAGCCAACTTGCTGCTTTAGTTACTTTCGCGCATCATACAAAAAACTTAAGAGATCAAGCAATTTCAGGAAGACTTGACCCTTTTGAAGAAAAAGAAGTTGAAGGTTTCTTTATAAGATTTGACGATCAATGGCTTGCCACTAAAATCGAGAAATATGGTGATGAACAGACTGTCACTGTAAATGACTTGCAGTTAAGATTTGTAGCGAGCTGGAAGCCAGGAGATACTCTGATAGAGGGTAAATTTAAGAAAAAAAATATAGTTGCAAGATTGAGCTTTCAAGACCGAGGAATTGCTGTAGAGTATCGCGGCTCTTTGAATACTGCCATTGTTTGTAACGAAACCGAGAAAGAGCTGTTTAACTTCATTAAGGAACCTGAAGTTATTGATACATCCAAATTTTTATTATGCCCCATGCCAGGGCTATTGGTATCGATGGGTGTAAAAGAGGGCGATGCTATTGAAGAAGGTCAAATCTTATGTTCCGTTGAAGCAATGAAGATGGAGAATGTGTTTAGAGCAGAAAAAAAAGGTATAGTGAAAAAAGTTAATATGGCAGCTGGCGATAGTTTGGCGGTTGATGATATTATTATCGAGTTTGAATAGGGTATAGCATGGAGAATAAAAAACTTTCTGACTGGAAGGATTTAGCCGAAAAAGAACTTAGAGGTAAAAAGGTACACAGCTTAAACGTAAAAACAGCAGAGGGCATAGAGATAAAACCTCTTTACACTGCGAGTGATATTGAAGGGCTTGACTATTTAAATAGTGTCCCTGGCAAGGAACCGTTTGTTAGGGGACCAAGAGCAACTATGTATGCAGGACGACCGTGGACTATAAGACAGTATGCCGGCTTTTCCACGGCTGCCGAGAGTAATGAGTTTTATAGAAGGAATCTAGCAGCAGGGCAAAAAGGGGTATCGGTTGCGTTTGATCTTGCCACTCACCGTGGTTATGACAGTGATCATCCAAGAGTTGAAGGAGATGTGGGGAAGGCCGGTGTTGCAATTGACTCGGTTGAAGATATGAAGATCCTGTTTGAGGGTATTCCACTAGATCAAATGTCTGTTTCTATGACGATGAATGGAGCTGTTATACCTATAATGGCTAGCTTCATTGTTGCAGGAGAAGAGCAAGGAGTGCCAAGAGAAAAATTAACAGGCACTATCCAAAACGATATCTTAAAAGAGTTTATGGTTCGAAATACTTATATATATCCCCCGAAACCGTCAATGAAGTTGATTGCAGATATAATAGAATATACCAGTAAAGAGATGCCAAAATTCAACTCTATCTCAATATCTGGATATCATATGCAAGAAGCTGGAGCTAATTTGGTTCAAGAATTAGCTTTTACATTGGCTGATGGAAAAGAATACGTTCGAGCGGCCTTGTCTAAGGGTTTAAATATTGATGATTTTGCAGGAAGGCTATCGTTCTTTTTCGCAATTGGTATGAATTTCTTTATGGAAGTTGCGAAACTAAGGGCCGCTAGAATTTTATGGGCAAGAATTGTAAAGGAGTTTAATCCAAAACAGCCCAGCTCACTGATGCTCAGAACTCATTGCCAAACTTCAGGTGTAAGCTTGCAGGAACAGGATCCTTATAACAATGTCGTAAGAACAGCATATGAGGCATTGGCAGCTGTGCTAGGTGGAACTCAAAGTCTTCACACAAATGCTCTGGATGAGGCTATTGCTCTACCTACCGAATTCTCAGCAAAAATTGCTAGAAATACACAATTAATTCTTCAGGAAGAACTTGGAATCACAAATGTCATCGATCCACTTGCTGGTAGTTATTATGTCGAAACTTTGACTAAGGAACTTTGTGAAAAGGCATGGGAACAGATTCAGGAAATTGAAAAATTGGGAGGTATGACTAAGGCAGTTGAGCTTGGCTTGCCAAAGAGAAGAATAGAAGAATCTGCAGCAGTTAGACAGGCTAAAGTGGATAGTGGTGAAGAAGTCATCGTTGGGGTGAATAAATACGTTGGAGATGAGGAGCAAAACATCGAAGTAAGAGACGTAGATAACTTTAAGGTTCGCCTCGAGCAGATCGAAAGACTGGAAACAATAAAAAATACTAGAGATGAAGAGAAATGCAAAGCTGCACTAAATAAGATGAAGGTTGCAGCAAAAGATGGTTCTGGAAATATACTGGCATTGGCGATTGACGCTGCAAGAGAACGTGCCACCGTAGGAGAAATGTCATATGCTTTAGAGGAAGTGTATACAAGGTACTCAACTACGAGTGAGGTTGGGAAAGGACAATATGCCAAGTCCTTCAAAAACAAAGAAGAAATTGAACAGACAATAGGTCTTGTCGAAAGCTTTACTAGAATGGAGGGCCGGAGCCCTAAAATGTTAGTCGTAAAAATGGGGCAAGATGGGCATGACCGTGGAGCGAAAGTAATTGCTTCAGCGTTTATCGATTTTGGATTTGATGTAAAAGTTGGTCCTCTATTTCAAACGCCAGCAGAAGCCGCGGAGGATGCAAAAAAAGGGGGTTTCGATATCATTGGCATTTCAACACAGGCCGCAGGCCATAAAACACTTGCCCCACAATTAGTTCAAGAGTTAGAAAAAAGAAATGGACAGAATATACTTGTAATATGTGGGGGTGTCATCCCACAAAAAGATCACAAATTCTTGGAAGACTCAGGAGTTAGTGCAATATTTGGACCTGGTACTAATATTCCTAAAGCGGCAGATGAGATAATTCAGTTGTTGTTCAATAAAAAAGGTCGTAACCACTAGTTAAAAGAGGAAAAATTGGCAAGGAATTCGAAAGAAAATAGCTCTAAAAAAGCCGCGCTTGATTATCATGAATTTCCACAACCGGGTAAATTGGAAATTAGAGCGACCAAACCTTTGGCAAATCAAAGAGACCTTTCAAGGGCATACTCTCCTGGAGTTGCTGAGGCTTGTTTGGAAATAAAGGAAGATGAAAATACTGCTTCTAAGTATACTGCGAAAGGAAATTTAGTCGCTGTAATTTCAAATGGAACGGCCGTTTTAGGTTTAGGCAATATTGGACCAAGCGCTTCCAAGCCTGTGATGGAGGGGAAGGCCGTTCTATTTAAGAAATTTGCCAATATCGACTGTTTTGATATCGAAGTGAAGGAAACTAACCCCCAAAAACTTGCCGAGATAGTAGCATCTTTAGAGCCAACATTTGGCGCAATAAATTTAGAGGATATTAAAGCTCCAGATTGTTTTGAAGTTGAAAGACTTTGTAAAGAAAAGATGAAAATACCGGTTTTTCATGACGATCAACATGGAACAGCTATTGTAGTAGGGGCGGCTGCGGTAAACGCAATAGAGCTTTCACATAGGAAAATTGAAAGCACCAAAATCGTTGCTGTAGGGGCCGGTGCCTCGGGGATAGCGTGCTTGGACATGTTGGTAAAACTTGGTGCAAAAAAAGAAAACATATGGCTCTGTGATAGCAAAGGTTTAATTACCAAAAATAGAAGTGAAATTAACGAAGAGAAAAAAAGATTTGCTCAAGATAGTCAGTTCTCAAAGGTAGAAGATGTTATCGAAAATTGTGACCTGTTTTTAGGACTTTCAGGACCAGGAGTATTAACAAGTAAAATGGTTCTCAAAATGAACGAGCAACCAATAATATTTGCTCTCGCAAACCCTGACCCGGAAATCAATCCAGCTGATGCGCTAAAAGTGGCACCCAATGCACTGATAGCAACTGGTAGGTCTGATTATCCAAATCAAGTAAACAACGTGTTGTGTTTCCCTTTTATTTTTAGAGGCGCACTAGATGTTGGAGCAACACAAATAAATGATGAGATGAAATTAGCGTGTATACACGCCATTGCAAATTTGGCGAGACAAACTTCAACTGCTGAAACCGTGGAAGCGTACCAAGGAGAAATTTTAAAATTTGGCAAAGAGTACCTTATTCCCAAGCCCTTTGACCCCAGACTACTACCAAATGTTGCGGCAGCCGTAGCAGAGGCTGCAATGAAAAGTAGGGTTGCTTCTCGGCCTTTGAAAGATGTGGAGGGTTACAAAATTAAGTTGGAAGGGTCAGTTTATAAGTCTACTATCTTAATGAAGCCTGTGTTTGAGGCAGCAAAAACATCATCGCGTAAGATTGTATTTGCTGAAGGAGAAGACGAGAGAACTCTCAGGACAGCCCTTGCCTTGTTAGAAGAAACTAATGATAAACCTATACTAATTGGTCGTCCTGAAGTAGTCGAAAATAGAATTGAGAGATATGGATTGCCGCTGGTGCATGGTAAGGATTTTGAGCTAGTAAATCCCCAGAATGACCCTCGGTTTAGAGAATATTGGGAAGCATATCTGGAAATAATGGAGAGAAAAGGTGTAACTCCAGCATTAGCAAGAGCAATCATGAGAACAAATACGACAGCTATTGGAGCAATTATGGTCAAGCGAGGCGAAGCCGATAGCTTAATCTGCGGTACGTTCGGTCAGTATCTATGGCACCTAAAATATATAGAAGAAATTTTAGCTGGTAATGAATTGAAGCCGGTTGGGGCTCTATCAATGATGATATTGGAGTCAGATGTTTTGTTTGTCGCTGATTGCAATATTCATCCAAGTCCCACGTCCGAAGAAATAGCGGAGATTGTTATTGGAGCAGCACGCCATACAAAACGCTTTGGCGTGGTGCCCAAGATAGCCCTTTGTTCTCACTCTCAATTTGGTAGCTTAGATACCCGTTCAGGTAGACGAATGCGAGGTGCGCTTGATATTCTTGACAGCAAAAAATTAGATTTCTTATACGAAGGTGAAATGCATTCTGATTCAGCACTTGACGAGAATTTAAGGCAAAGAATTTTTAGAGGCAGTAGATTTACCGGTGCGGCAAACGTTTTAGTATTTAGTAATATAGACGCAGCAAGTGGTGTGCGTAACATCTTGAAAATGAGATCTAACGGAATTGAGGTTGGTCCGATCTTGATGGGGATGGGCAATAAAGCTCATATTGTAAGCCCCTCTATAACTACAAGAGGGCTTTTAAATATATCAGCCTTGGCAGGGACGCCTGTCCAGATTTATGGCTAGCAAGGAGGGTAATTTGAGTTATCAGACCGTTTATGAAGCGTGGAAACAAAATCCTGTAGAATTTTGGGGAAAGCAATCAAAAGAAATTAGTTGGTATGAAACTGCTGATAAAATCTTGGATGATAGCCGCAAGCCTTTTTATAATTGGTTTACAGGAGGATCGATAAATGCTTGCTATAATTGTGTTGACAGACACATTGAAAATGGAAAAGGGGAAGATATCGCTATTATTTATGATAGCGCCATGTGCGATAAAGTTAGGAAAATCTCCTACTCTGAGCTAAAGAAAGATGTTGCAAAGTTAGCCGGAGCTCTTAAAGAAAAGGGAATTAAAAAAGGTGATAGAGTAATAATATATATGCCAATGATTCCAGAAGCTGTGGTTGGTATGCTAGCGTGCGCCAGGCTTGGAGCCATTCACTCTGTAGTTTTTGGAGGTTTTGCTGCAAGTGAGTTGGCTGTAAGGATTGATGATTGTAACGCAAAAGCAATAGTTGCTGGGTCCTGTGGTTTGGAACCCGGCAGAATTGTGCCGTACAAGCCCTTACTTGATGAGGCAATTTATTTATCCAAGCACAAGCCTGATTTTTGTGTTGTTTACCAGAGAGATGAGTTGAGAGCACAATTAATTGAGGGCCGGGATTTTGATTGGAATGAGTTGGTTTCAAAAGCTGAGCAAGCTGATTGTGTGCCAATAAGAGGTGAAGATCCTTTATATATTCTATATACATCAGGTACAACTGGCCAGCCCAAAGGCGTTATCAGGCCTGTAGGAGGACATTTAGTGAGTCTTCATTGGACTATGAAAAACTTTTATGATGTTAATCCAGGCGAAGTTTTTTGGGCAGCGTCAGATGTAGGTTGGGTAGTCGGTCACTCTTACATTGTCTATGCTCCCTTGGTAAGCGGCACTACTAGTGTTCTTTTTGAAGGGAAGCCTGTCGGAACACCAGACGCAGGAACTTTCTGGAGAGTAATAAGCGATCATAATGTTGTATCGCTATTTACTGCTCCAACAGCATTTAGGGCAATTAAGAGGGCTGACCCAAAAGGAAATTTTCTCAAAAATTATAACCTTACTAGTTTAAGAACGCTGTTTTTGGCGGGAGAAAGAGCGGACCCAGATACCATTAACTGGGCAAAGGATTTACTGAAAATACCCGTGATTGATCATTGGTGGCAAACAGAAAGTGGGCATGTGATGATAGGAAATCCATGGGGTATAGAGCAGATGGATATTAAAGTTGGATCACCCTCCGTACCGGTCCCTGGTTTTGAGATAGATGTTCTTGATGAGAATGGTAAGATTTTGCCTCCAAATCAGTTGGGTTCAATTGCGATAAAATTGCCTCTCGCGCCTGGAGCTTTACCTTCACTTTGGAAAGCTGATGACAGATTTCTTGCAGCGTACCTGGCAAAATTTCCTGGGTACTATGAAACAGGTGATGCCGGGTTGAAGGATGAAGATGGTTATATGTACATAATGGCAAGAACGGATGATGTAATTAACGTTGCAGGACATCGATTATCCACTGGTGCGATGGAAGAAATTTTAGCTGATCACAAAGATGTTGCTGAGTGTGCCGTTGTTGGAATAAGTGACGAATTAAAGGGACAAGTTCCTATTGGCTTGGTTTGCTTAACAGATGGAGTAAACCGACATGAAAGTGAAGTTAGAGACGAGTTGGTTCAGATGGTTAGAGAAAGGCTTGGTCCGGTTGCGTTTTTCAAGCAAGCACTGATTATAAAAAGATTGCCTAAAACACGATCGGGAAAAATTCTACGGTCAACTGTATGTAAAATTGCAGATGGCGAAAAATTTAAAATTCCAGCAACGATAGATGATCCTCTGATTTTAGATGAAATTAAAGAAGCATTGGCAACCATTGGGTATCCAAAAAATTATAAATAAAATGAAACAAAATAAGACGTTACTTTTTTCTAATGCGAAGAATGTTTTCTCTAACGCCTATGCACCTTATTCAAAGTTTAGTGTCTCTGTTAGCTTGCTTGGAACAAACACATCCATTTACACTGGAGTAAATGTTGAAAACAGCGCGTTTCCCCAAGGGATGTGTGCTGAGGCTGCCGCAATAGGGAAAATGGTTACTGATGGATGCACTGAAATCTTTGAAATATTGGTGATGGCAGACACAAAAAAACCTACCACTCCTTGTGGGGGATGTAGACAAAGACTGATGGAATTTTCAAAACCTTGCACGCCGGTTTATCTATGCAATCTTGAGGGCTTTCTGGAAGAAACAACTATGGGGTTATTGCTACCGGGTGCTTTCGATTTGAATAACATCTGATTAAATCTCACTCTCCATATGGTATCCAAATATTTTTAACTTGGCTCGATTTTCGTAATAACAGTCTATTAAAGCTTGCGTGATAGTTAATCCAGTCAACGTTGTTTCCATTTATTGACCATATTTGCTTTAAATTGGAAACGGAAGCTCTGTCAATATCAGGCCCATGTTTTGGATTTCCAAAATTCCATATGCCGTCAACAGAATTATGCTCGGATAGTGTATTAACAAGTTCATCATGTTTTCCACTTACAATATTAATTGCGGCCGCAGGAACATCTGACGTCTCAAATATTTGATACATATCTACTGCAGGTAACGGAAAATTTTCTGAAGGAATTACTACCAAGCGATTTCCCTGACAAAGTGATGCTGCAATGAGAGTGATAAATGAAGCTAAAGGTGCGATATTGGGACATATAACTCCTATAACGCCAACTGGCTCATTAAGTGCTATGGTATTTGCTCTTATTGGCGCTTGGTGGACAGCTCCGTCGAATTTGTCTGCCCATGAAGCAAAGGAAAATAATCGTTTTAATGCAGTATCAAATTCTTGTATAGGATTATGACAGAAAGCTGTCGAATGTAGCAAACTAATAAAATAGTCTCTTCTTTGAGAAAGATTTTCTGCAATATAAAACATAATTTGTGCTCTTGCATGAGAGCTAATCACAGTCCAATTCATTTGTTTATTTGCTGCCTCTACAGCATTTCTTATATCTTTCCGATTACCTCGTCCAACTGTCGCTATTTCCTCTTTATTCTTATCTAATATCTCGATAGAATGTCCGCTATCGCCTCTCTTCTGACTGCCAGAAATAAACATTTTTCTAGTTTGGTCTATACGATTTACAGATTGTTTGGATCGAGAAATGTTTTCCTTAAATACCCTAGTTTCTTTTTTAATATTATAGGTATCTGAGTTCATTTCTAGGTATTCATACATGCCTTCTTTCCCACCCTCTCTACCATAGCCACTCTCTCTATACCCTCCAAACCCAACCGCTGCATCAAAGACGTTTGTAGAGTTTATCCATACAACTCCAACTTTTAATTTTGGTGAAATATCTAGTGCAAGATTTATATTTTCACTCCAAATACTCGCCGACAGTCCATATCGAGAATTATTTGCAAGAGCAACGGCTTCTTCAGGTGTTCTAAATGTGGTTGATGAAAGAACTGGTCCAAATATTTCTTTTTGGAAAATTTGCATTGAAGGAGAAACATTTTTTATTAGGGTGGGTGGATAAAAAAAACCTTTTAAATTGGGGGGCATATCACACTGATTGATGTCGACCCCACCTTCCACTCCGTCTTCAACTAATTTTTTAACTTTATTAAGTTGCTCCAGGCTTACTAAAGGCCCCATATCGATACTTTTATCTAGTGGATTCCCAAATCTTAATTTGTTCATTCTTGAAAGAATTTTCTTTTCTACCTTTGTGCAAATAGTTTCTTGTAATAAAAGCCTAGAGCCAGCACAGCAGACCTGTCCTTGATTAAACCAAATTGCATCAACTATTCCTTCAACGGCACTATCTAGGTCTGCATCGTCAAATATAATAAATGGAGACTTACCTCCTAATTCTAAAGTCAACTTCTTTCCGCTTCCAGCTGTGTTTTTCTTTATTTCTTTTCCAACTTCAGTTGATCCGGTGAAAGCAATTTTTGATATCTCCTTTTGGTTCACCAGATGTGCTCCGGTTATTCCGTCACCGGTTACCACGTTTACTACACCTGCGGGAAGCTTAATTCTTTTGCATATTTCAGCAAAATAAAGCGCTGTCAGAGAGGTTTGCTCCGCGGGTTTAAGAATCACTGAATTGCCTGCTGCAATTGCTGGTGCTACCTTCCATGCTAACATTAGTAGGGGGAAATTCCATGGAATAATTTGCCCACATATCCCAACGGGGGAATAGTTTTCAAACTCTTCAGCAAGTAATTGAGCCCATCCAGCATGATAATAGAAGTGTCTTGCTGCTAGAGGTATGTCGATGTCTCTACTTTCGCGAATTGGTTTGCCATTTTCTATGGACTCCAAAACAGATATGGTTCTAGATTCCTTTTGAATATATCTGGCTATAGCATATATATATTTCGACCTTTGAAAGGGACTAAGTAATTGCCATTTTTCTAAGCCTGATCTTGCTGCTTTTACAGAATTTTTAATGTCAGTAAGAGTTCCTTGAGAAATCTTAGCAATTTCTTTTTTATTATAAGGGTTGATGGTTTTGAATAAATTTTTTGGGTTTGTAAATTTGCCCCCAATAAAATGCCCGAATTGGCCTTTATGAGCACTTATCCACTCTAATGTCTCTCTTTCACTCTCAAGTGCCTCTTCATACTCCATTTTTTTAAAAGCTTTTTTAACCGTTGTCATTTCTTTACGCTATGCCGTGTCTGTTAAATGATGAGTATTTACCAGTGGAAAAATGCTCTATCTGTCTCTCAATATCAGACAGTAAAGATGAAGCACCGACTCTGAATAGTGAAGGGTTTAGCCATCTTGAACCAAGTTCTTCCTTTAAAAGCATCATATGAGACAAACAATCTTTAGAAGACGAAATCCCGCCTGCTGGTTTATATCCTACTTCAAACTCAGTAAGTTCAAAGTATTCTCTTATTGCTCTGGACATAACCAAAGTAACGGGCAACGTTGCATTTATGGATTCTTTTCCTGTTGAGGTTTTTATAAAGTTAGCTCCAGCCATCATACAAACTAAAGAAGCTCTTATTACATTTTTTAAAGTTCCTAGTTCTCCAGTAGCTAAAATAGTTTTTAGGCAAGCCACACCTGAAGCTTCCTTGTACTCTGATATTTCATCGTAAAGTTTTTTCCAGTTTCCGGACAAAACGTGTCGTCTGGATATTACAATATCAATTTCTTGAGCCCCATTTCTTAGTGCTTCTTTTATTTCTAGAATTTTTGTTTTTTTGGGAGTATGTCCTGCCGGGAAGCCTGTAGAAACAGCGACTACCGGAATAGTAGATCCTTGAAGAGCATCTAGTGCGGTTCTAATAAATTGATGATAAACACAGACTCCCCCTACTTTTAAATCTATATCTTCTATTCCTAAAGATTTTAAAAGGTCATGCCTTAAAGGCGTCTTGGCTTTATTACAAAGCCGAATAACTCTGCGTTCGGTATCATCACCAGAGAGTGTAGTAAGGTCCATACATGTTATAGCCTTAAGTAGCCAAGCAGCCTGATTATGTTTTTTCACCGTACGACGGTTTGTAACAGTGACGCACCTTTTTTCCACAGCACTTTTATTCACTCTCGCATCTTTAATAAGGTCGAGCTGAAAGGGTATGCCACTGTTCTTAACAATGTCTTTATCTGTTTCTGATTTAATATAATTTCTGTCTAAAGGCATCATCAAGTATGTATTTGTATTTTGAGGATCAAATTTTCTTGCACCAACATGATAGTTTAGAATAATTTGTTAAACATATACAATAAATAATTCGAGGACATCTGCTCTATAGATAAATGACATTGGTATTTGGTGCCGGAAAAAAATTATGCTTATTCAAGATCTAATTAGAAAAAAAAGAGATAAAAAGCGATTAACTGCAACCGAAATAAAATGGTTTGTAGAAGAATTGTGTAAGAACGAAGTTGACCCAGCTCAAACCGGTGCTTTTCTTATGGCATCATGGATTAATGGTTTGAATGAACTTGAAAAAGTAAATTTAACCAATGAAATGAAGAATAGTGGAACAGTTTTAAAGTGGGAGCTGAATGGCCCGATAGTGGATAAACACTCAACAGGAGGGGTGGGAGATACGGTTTCTTTAATTCTGGCCCCCTTAATGGCCAGTCTAGGGTGTTTTGTTCCAATGATTTCGGGAAAAGGTTTGGGGCATACCGGGGGCACTTTGGATAAACTTTCCTCAATACCTGGATATAAAGTAGAACAAAGTGAAATCGCATTTCAAAAGATTGTATCGGAAGTAGGGTGCGCGATTGTTGGTCAGACCTCTAAATTAGTGCCTGCGGATAAAATTCTTTATGCAACAAGAGATGTAACGAGTACCGTTGATTCAGTCGACTTAATTACAGCATCCATAATCTCCAAAAAGCTGGCATCTGGGATAAAAAATCTAATTCTGGATGTTAAAGTTGGAAGGGGGGCATTAATGACAAATATCGCTGAGGCAAAAAAATTAGCTCAAAGTTTGGTGTCTGTTGCAAACGCATCAAATTGTAAAACTAAAGCGCTTATAACAAACATGAATGACCCGCTAAGCTCATCTATCGGCAATTCTCTAGAAGTAGAAACAGTAGTTGAAGTTTTAATAGGTAAAAATAAAAATGAACAGGCCCTACTTAACACAACGATAGCATTATCCATGGAATTATATTCCATGGTTTGTCCCGAAATAAGCCATTTAGAAACAAAAAAGAAAATATATTCTTTACTAGCTTCGGGCCATGTAGCAGAGCGTTTGGAAAAAATGGTATCAGCTCTAGGCGGGCCAAAAGATTTTTTATCAACGTATAATAAAGTGCTTCCAAAATCAGAGTTTGTAATACCCATTAAAGCGAAAAAGGAAGGTTATATTACCCAAATTAATACAAAAGCATTGGGTAACATTCTCATAAAAATGGGCGGAGGAAGGTATAAAGCGTCAGATAAACTTAACTTATCTGTTGGGTTTACAAAGGTAGTAAAATCAAACGAGAAGGTTACCAAAAAAAAGGCTCTTTTGACGTTGCATTGCCCAGAAAATCTTTTTTCTCCATCCTTGGAAAAAGAAATTAATCATTGTTTTTCTATTTCCGAGAGTGGACCGGCACAAACTAGGAACCCAATTTTGCAAAAAGTTGGTTAATGGGAAAGGCTATCTTAATTGTTTTGGACTCTTTAGGCATTGGAGGAGCTCCTGACGCCAGTATTTATAATGATGAAGGTTCCAATACATTCGGCTCCATCGCGTTGGCTTGTTCAAACGGTACCGCGGATATTGGAAGGGAGGGAGCATTAAGGGTTCCGAACCTTGAGTATTTGGGTATCTATAGCGCGGCAAGGGTATCAACGGGTTTAACCCTTCCCAACACTAATAGTACTATAGGATCCTATGCAGTAGCTCAAGAGCGTTCAAAAGGGAAAGATACTCCAACCGGTCATCATGAAATAGCTGGTTTTACTGATCCAATTGGTTGGTATACTTTTCCTGAAGTTATACCAGTATTTCCCAAAAAACAAATGAACAAGCTCATACACACAGCTAATATAGTAGGCGTTTTGGGAAACAAGCATGCATCGGGAGAAGAAATCATAAAAGAATGTGGTGAAGATCACCTAAACAGCGGATACCCAATAGTGTATACCTCAGCTGACAGTGTTTTACAAATAGCAGCCCATGAGCAAGTCTTTGGATTAGATCGTTTATACAAAACTTGTAAAATAGCTGCTGAAATTTTTAATGATTTGAGGGTCCAAAGAATAATAGCACGACCTTTTCTTGGCGAGACTAAAGAGGAGTTTTTCCGTACCAAAAATAGAAAGGATTTCATATTACCTCCACCCATAGACACACTATGTGACAAAGTCATAAAATCTGGAAAAAAATGTTTTGGTGTAGGTAAAATTTCGGATATTTTTGGGCATCGGGGAATAAGCGCCTCAATTTCGGGAATGTCTGATGATAAATTATTTGATGAAATGATTAATATAATAATAAAGGCAAATGTGGGTGATCTTATTTTTGCAAACTTTGTCGAGTTCGATACTTTATATGGTCATAGGAGAGATTTATCCGGTTATGCAAGAGCATTAGAAAAATTTGATAAAAAACTACCCAAACTTTTTTCTATTCTAAATAGGGAAGATTTTTTGGTAATAACAGCAGATCACGGAAATGATCCTTCATATCCTGGAACAGATCATACGAGAGAACAAGTTCCTGTATTGATAAAAAATCACAATTTGATCAATAAATGTTACGGATTAATAAATTTTTCTGATATAGGATCTTTACTAGAAAACTTCCTTGGATTAGAGAAATACTAATAGGTCTAAATTTATGAGCTCATTTGGATTATGTAAAAAAGTCGAACTACATATTCATCTCGAGGGAGCAGCTTCACCGGAATTTGTCAGAGAAATCTGTCAAAGTAATAGCAAGCCTATTCCAGAAGTTTTTGATAAAAGTGGGAATTATAATTGGCAGAATTTCGATCAGTTTCTTCATACATATGAAATAGTAACGAACTTATTTTTAGAAGAAAAAAATTTTGACGCTCTCATACGACATGTCCTTGATAAGCAGGTCAGGGAAAACGTGATATATACTGAGATTTTTTTAGGGCCTCATCTATGGGATGATAAACCTACTGAACGATGGGAAGGTTTTTTGAACATTGCCAAAAAAGTTGCTGATGAGTATAAAAAAAAATATGGGATTTTTGCATATTTCATAATCGTTTGCATAAGACATCTTGGTCCAGAAAAGGCTCTAGAAGCCGCGAAGTTCGCCTCAAACACGAAAGCAAAAAATGTTGTTGGTTTTGGTATGGCAGGAGACGAAAAAAAATTTAAAGTGTCTGATTTTTCAGAAAGCTTTAATTATGCTAGAAAATCAGGGCTCGGAATAACTGTCCATGCTGGAGAAGTATGTGGGGCAAAATCTGTAGATGAAGCTGTAAAACTCGGGGTAACAAGAATAGGGCATGGCGTTAGATCAGCGGAGAGTGAAGAAACAATTGTTAAGATATTAGAAAAGAATATTTTGTTAGAAATATGCCCAGGCTCAAATATAGCGCTCGGATTGTATCCGTCGCTAGAAGAACACCCTATAAATTTTTTATTAAGCAAAAACCTACCAATTTCCATATCGACAGATGATCCTTCCTTTTTTTTTACAACCTTATCAAAAGAATATGAAGATCTTCACAATGTTTTTGGTTGGAAAGAGGAGACATTCAACAAAATTAACCGGCAATCGATAAGTTTCGCTTTTTGTGAAGCAAGCCTAAAGGAAAAATTAATTCAACAACTTCAGAGAGAAAAATGGAAAATTTGACAATTATTGACCATCCACTAATTCAACATAAATTAACTGAGATGCGAAAGAAAAGAACTTCTTCCAACCACTTTCGAACTCTTTTGAAAGAGATTAGTTTGCTGCTCGCATATGAAATAACAAGAAATCTTCCAATGGAAACAGTATCCATAGAAACACCGCTTGAGCGGTATGATGCGCCAACCTTAGCTGGGAAAAAATTAGCATTAATTTCTATTCTTAGGGCAGGAAACGGTCTTCTAGACGGTGTTTTGGATTTAATTCCTTCCGCACGCGTTGGATTTCTTGGGCTATACAGAAATGAAAAGACATTGCAACCTGTAGAATATTACTCAAAGGTGCCTAGCGATTTGCATAACCGGGTATGTATAGTTGTCGACCCAATGTTAGCAACTGGTGGTTCTGTCTCGTTTGCAGTTGACTATCTTAAGAAAAAAGGGGCCAAAGACATTAGGTTTCTATGCCTTTTGGCAGCGCCTGAGGGTGTCGAAGTTATGAAAAAGAATCATCCAGATGTCAAAATATTTACTGCCTCGCTGGATAAATCACTAAATGAAATCGGATATATTTTGCCTGGTCTGGGGGATGCTGGTGACAGACTATATGGGACGAAGTAGTCATATCTTTCATCCGGGAATTCTAAGGGTTTCTTGTCTTTTTCCATTAGTAACGTGAATTTTATCGAGGTCGATACTTATAACCCTCCAGCCATCTCCAAATTTTTGTCCAACTTGTACTTTTACAGTATTTCCGGACGATAATCTTATTAGAGCAATACGACCTGTTCTTTTACCAAATACTCCTATTAAATTTGTTCTGTTCAGTTCAATTAAATTTTGTTGTGTAGAGTTCCCAACTATCGATGATCTTTCAGGGATACTTGGAGGATTGTTTCGCACATTTAAATTTTTAATCGAGCTAGCGGATACTTTTTTTAAATTAGTGACAATCAGTGGTATTTCAGGTGGAAGTCCAACAAAAGTTACTGCTCCTGTGGACTTGGTAGGATTTTCTAAAACTTTAATTAAATCTATGACTGTTGGCTTTAAAGTAGGTGGTCTCCCATTCCACAAAACAAATTCTTTATTATCGTTATCTTGACTACTATTTAATAACTCTATGTCTACACCCTTCTGTCTCAGTCTCAAATTAAAT
>CABZEW010000011.1 GCA_902524845.1 uncultured Alphaproteobacteria bacterium | reverse complement strand
CCATCGAGTCCGTAAGCAAACCCTTTTCTGTTGTTGAAAGTATCGGCCAATTCCTCCTCATCATTCCAAGAAGAGGTATCTATTAGGTGGCTCACATTGGAGCCATAAGCACCCTCTGCATTTGAAAAAACTCTAAGAGAAGCAGCTTTAAAATCAATACCCATCTCTTTTTGATGTTTTAAAGTGTTTGCTCTTATAAAGTTCATATCCAAAGGTTCTTCTACAAGAGATGCCTTGTAAGCAGCACTCGCAAGCATTCTGACTTGTAATGGTAACAAGTCTCTAAAGATACCAGAAAGGGTCATTAAGACATCTATTCTTGGTCTTCCTAGATCAGATAAAGAGATCAACTCAGCACCACACAATCTTCCATAATCGTCAAATTTGGGCACTGCTCCCATTAGAGCCATTGCCTGTGCTATAGCAAGACCGTCAGATTTTATATTATCAGAGCCCCATAATACCATAGCTACGGAATTAGGATAAGTCTCATGTTTAGACAGCAACAGCTCCGCATGCTGCTCTCCCTCTTTCATAGCAAAAATGGACGGCATCCTAAATGGATCAAAGGCATGAATATTTCGACCCGTAGGGAGAATATCAGGAGATCTAATCAAGTCACCTCCCGGAACTGGTCTTATAAATTGACCATTTAGAGCATCCATTATTCCTTTAACCTCTGTTTGCTCCTTTAATTTTTCCAAAAGCTTTTTTACTTCTTGATGATTGTGAGATTCCCTTAAATAACCGTCGTATTCTGCTAACTTTTCTTCGCTCAAATCCTTACCAACAATATGTAACCCATCAGGAATTAAAGCATCTTCACTTTCTAGAATTTTTAACCATAAATTCTCGATATTATCAAAATCCTTAAAGTTGACGAGTTTAGCTTGATCAATTATTAGATTTTCCAGTTTTTTCTTATTACTATCTTTGTCGGACAATTCCCTATACTGAGCAACACTTTCTTTAAGTTCAATAAGCCCTTTGTAAAGACCAGCTTTTGCCAGAGGAGGTGTTAAATGAGACACTATTACCGCATTTGACCTTCTCTTAGCCAAAGATGCCTCAGACGGATTATTAGCAGCATATAAATAAATATTTGGAACATTACCTATTAATCGATCGGGCCAACATTTTGAGCTTGTCCCTACTTTTTTTCCAGGCATAAATTCCAGCGCACCATGCATTCCAAAATGCAAAAAAGCATCGACGTTAAATCCATCTCGCATCCATCTATAAAACGTAGAAAACGCATGAGTAGGCGCAAAGCCTTTTTCAAACAATAGTCTCATTGGGTCTCCTTCATACCCAAAGGTCGGTTGAATACCTATCACTACGTTTCCTAGCTTCTTTCCTAAAATAAAAACACCCGTGCCATCAGATTGTATCTTCCCAGGTGCTGATCCCCACACCTCTTCTATTTCTTTCAAGTATGGTTCATTTTCAACTATTTCCGTTCCATTAATTCGTTCAATAACATTTGCTTCTTGACCGAACTTGGCTGAATTTCCGCTTAAAACGGCTTCTCTCAACTCATTGGTTGATTTAGGGAGTTCAACTTTGTACCCTTCACGCTCCATCGCTTTTAATAAGTTGTACAGGCTCTCGAATACGCTCAGATAAGCCGCGGTTCCAATTGACCCAGCATTCGGAGGAAATCCATATAAGATGATACCAACTTTCTTTTCTGAATTTTCCTTTTTCTTTAATTTGACTAACCGACGAGTTTTTTCGGATAGGCTGCTTATTCTTTCATAGCAAGGAACCATATCAAACGCTTTTTCTTGTCCAGTTCTCAAATGTGCGCAGCAGCAACAGCCTCCTTCTTCGCCCAGTCTTCCCCCAAAAATTGTTGGGTTTGTTGCTCCATCTAACTCAGGTAGAGCCACTAAAATTGTTGTTTCCATTGGATTAAGCCCACCATCACTTTTATCCCACTGATTAAGATTTTGAAATTCTATTGCGTGTGCTGCAATATAGGGCACGTCCAATTCAGCTAAAGCTTCTTCCGCAGCTTCACTACTATTGTATGCTGGACCACCAACCAGACTAAACCCTGTAAGAGATAGAAATGCATCAATTGACGCTTCAGAATTTTGCAGAAAATATTTATTTATTGCCGGCCTTGCATCCAGCCCAGAAGCAAATGCCGGAATTACCTCTAATCCCATGGTTTCCAAACTTCTAATAACCTCATCATAATGCGCCGTATCTCCTGAGAGAACGTAAGATCTCATCAGCAGAAGACCCACGGTACCAGTTGGGTTTTTTACACTCGGTATTTCTGAAACTTTTTCAGTTATTTTCGCAGGCAGATCAGGATGATAAAGTCCTGTTTCTGGGTACTCTATAGGAGATTTAATTTCCAATTCACCACTGTAATCAAGCGAACTGTATCTCGATAATAAATAGCAAAAAAGACTCTCAATGTTTTCTTCTGATCCTGCCAACCAATATTGCATAGATAAGAAATAAGCCCTCAAATCCTGAGCCTTCCCAGGAAGGAATTTCAAGACTTTTGGGATTTGACGAAGAATAGCCATCTGCTTTTCTCCACCCGCGACTTTATTTTTGTTTCCTCGTAACTTTTTCAAAAACTTCAGCACGGCAGAGGATGGTTTAGACATATCTAAACTACCCATTTTTGTCAGATTCACAATTTCTTTTGATGAAACAAG
Organism: uncultured Alphaproteobacteria bacterium; assembly: GCA_902524845.1. Lineage (GTDB taxonomy): Bacteria > Pseudomonadota > Alphaproteobacteria > Rhodobacterales > Rhodobacteraceae > CACIJG01. Next base: position 52,392 of record CABZEW010000011.1, on the reverse strand, counting down.
CCCAAGCATTAGATCGCAATTTTCTCTTGCTTTTTTTAAATCTGGTAAGATTGCAGAAATGTGGTCCTCCAGAAAAACTAAAGTGATAAGAACCATATTTGCTCTTGCTAGGTCCTCCCTTGTTTTAAGCAAACTATTTGGGTCTTCTTCCCAAGATGCTGCTGCGTGAACAATAATTTCTAACTCAGGATAAAGTTTTCTAAACCTATTTTTTATTCTTTCTATGGAACCAATTGAATGTGCGTCTAAGGTCAGCATGACTAGAGTATATGGACTCTTTTTATATAATCTATCTAGCATAATGCGCCTTTGCCTCGTACAATAAATCTTTTGTAATTGCACTGTGTCCATTTTCAAATGCAAATTTTTCTGTATTTCGTTTGGCTTTTCCTCTCACAAAAAACGGTATTTTTTTCAGCTCTTTAGTTGCTTCAGGGGCCCAGGTAATTTCACTCTCTTCTAGCAGTTCTCTTTCATCATTTATTTTACCTTTAGAATTAGATAGATGGCTAGGACCCGCTGTGTCATTAAATTCGAAATCTTCTCTGAACATTCCCAACAAATGTTCTTCCAGTCCCATGACAAGTGGATGAACCCAAGTATCAAAGATAACATTTGCTCCCTCCCATCCAACTTGAGGAGAAAAACGAGCAGGATGATCTTGTACGTGAAAGGGCGCAGAAATAACAGCGCATGGTATACCCAATCTTTTGCCAATATGACGTTCCATTTGCGACCCCAGTATTAGCTCGGGTTGTAGATCAGCAATACGTTTTTCAACCTCTAAATAGTCGTCACTAATTAATGCGTCCACGGAAAGATCTTTCGCTAAACCTCTTATTTTTCGCGCATACTCTCTATTATAGCATCCAATACCTACTATCGAAAATGCCATTTCTTCTTTAGCGATTCTTGATGCAGCTGCGACATGAGTTGCGTCTCCAAAAATAAAAACACGTTTTCCAGTGAAATAATTAGAATCTACAGATTTTGACCACCAGTCGAAATTCAGACGCGATGTATCAGAAACACTACCGTTTACACCTCTAATTTGGTTTAATTCCCTGATAAAGTCCTTAGTGGAGTTAATACCGATAGGTGTATTTTCAGTGTAAGGCATATCGAAATTTTCCTTGAGCCACCTGCAAGCTAACTCACCACTTTCCGGATAGAGCATTATATTGGCATGCGCCTTTGCTAAGTTTTTGATACTAGATGGCGACGCACCAAGAGGGGCAACGACGTTCAAGTCGACGTCAAGGTCATTTAGAATTGTTTTTAATTCCCTTACATCATCTCTATGTCTGAAGCCTAGAGCGTTTGGTCCTAATATATTCACACTAAATTTTTTAGTTTGTTCCTGGGTGCAAGCAAGAGCTTTCACTATTTGGTAGAAAGTCTCGTCTGTACCAAAGTTTTCCTTTCTCTGATACGAAGGTAGCTCTAAAGGTATCACCGGGATTTTCAATTGAAGCGCATCTGCAAGACCACCTGGGTCATCCTGAATCAGCTCAGCAGTGCATGATGCACCCACCAGCAAAGCTTCTGGGTTAAATCTTTCAACCGCCTCTTTACATGCTTTTTTGAACAGGTCAGCCGTATCTGCACCAAGGTCTCTTGCTTGAAAAGTGGTGTATGTTACTGGAGGTCTTTTATTGCCTCTTTCAATCATCGTAAACAGGAGGTCTGCGTAGGTATCACCCTGTGGAGCATGTAAAACAAAATGAAGCTTTTCCATTGCAGTAGCCACTCTCATGGCTCCAACGTGAGGGGGTCCTTCATATGTCCAAATACTTAGCTTCATATTAGGAGCGCCTCTTTTCTTTTTAGAGGTCTTACAAACAACTCAGCTAAATCTTGCGCTTGTTCGTAGCCGTGTATTGGAGTGAACACCAACTCAATTGCCCATTTGGTCGTAAGTCCTTCTGCTTCGAGGGGATTCGCCAAACCTAAGCCGCAAACCGTAATATCAGGATTACTTTCCCGGCACCTATCCAATTGAAGGTCCACATCCTGGCCTTCGGAAATTACTGGCATTTCATCTATTAGTTCAAGATCCTTATCGACTAACGAACGGTTGATATACGGTGATCCCACTTCAATCAACTTCATCCCACATTCTCTTGATAAAAATCGAGCAAGCGGTATTTCAAGTTGGCTATCAGGAAAGAAGAAAATTGTCTTACCCTGCAAGCTAGCTTTAAGTTTTTTAAGTCCAACCTGAGCTCTTTTCCTCGGAGCTGAGGTCACTAGCTCAAATTTATCCTCACTTACGCCATAACTATCTTTTATGGATCTCAGCCAAAGGGTTGTTCCCTCCTCACCAAATGGGAATGGCGCATTAATTCTTGAGGCTCCCTTCTTTTCTAGAGCCTCTGTAGTATCGGTAAGGAATGGTTGTACTAGGATAAATTTTGATTTTTTACCAATAGCAGGCATCGTTGCGGTCTTTCGTCCTGGCAGTACTGTAATTTTTTTAATTCCTAACTCTGCGATAAGATCTACTAGTTGATCCTCCACAATATCTGGCAAACTACCCACAAGCACTAGATTTTCCTCGTCGGTTTCTTCTAAAGATGGAACTAGTGATGCAAGGCAAGCGTCTTCGCCTTGAGTGAATGTAGTCTCGATACCAGAACCTGAGAAGTTTAAAACTCTCACTTGGGGAAAATAAACTTTTGAAAGTCTTTCAGCGGCATTAGATAGATCTAGTTTTATGACCTCTGAAGGACATGACCCAACGAGAAAAAGCTGTTTAATATCTGGGCGCCTCTCCAATAAGTTTGCAACTTCTCTGTCTAACTCTTCATGCGCATCAGCCATACCCGCGAGGTCCTTTTCCTCTAATATTGCTGTTCCAAACCTTGGCTCAGCAAAAATCATCACTCCCGCAGCTGATTGCAAGAGGTGAGCACAAGTCCGTGACCCTACTACTAGGAAAAAAGCATCTTGGATTTTTCTGTGCAGCCAAATGATACCTGTAAGACCACAAAAAACTTCTCTTTGACCACGTTCTTTAAGAATCGGCAAATCTGAACATCCTCCCATTTTCTTGATTTGTGAATGCTCGTTCACTTATTTACCTCATCTTTAAGCAATGTAGGTTTTTGGTCGGTTTGCCGTGCTAGTCTAAGCTTTCTTAAAAATTGAAAGGCGTTAATAAAATATAAAAAATAAGCGAACAGGGCTACTGACATTTGACTAGTTGGCGCAAAGTCCCCGGATAATAAAACGTAAAGGTACAGGCCATGAAAAAAAATTACGAAGAAGCTCACAATATCTTCCCAGAAAAATGCCTCAGCAAACAAAAATTGATCAAACACAACTTTTTCCCATATCGCACCTGTAATCATGATCAAAAAGAGGAGACAACTTTTAACTACAATAGAGACCGTGGCAATGTAATAACCCTCACTGGTAAAAAGATATCTCACCACCAAGCCTAATGAAATGATGCAAACAATAAATTGCAATGGCGCCAAAATAGCCTGAACTTTTGTCCAGATAGTCCTATCTCTTATGATTCTTTGAGAAGGAGTGTAAAGATTCCACCCATCTACCTGTGGGCTCGATTGTTTATGCATACTTACGAGACCTCCAAAATAAATACATACAAAAAATGGTAGCCGACCTATCTAAAGTGTCAACAAAAACTTACATATTTTTAGTAAATCTTTTTATTTGTTGAAAAATAATGACAAAAAATGGAAAACTGCGCGCATTTATCCAAAAAATGGAAAAACTTAAGAGCATATACCACTGTCAGGAATAAATTACATTGAATTCTTGACTGTATCCTCTGAAAACAAATATACTATGTTTATGAATAACGATACCCAAAGTAGATTTGATTATTCTGGACAACGGGGAATAGGAATACACCCTGAGAATCTAGCAAAAATAGCGCTTAGCGAGATTGCTAAAGGTAGCATAGACCATAAATTTTTTAATACCGAGCTTACAGTTTCAATATTTGATTCTATAATTAACAGGGAACTTGACCACTCTATGAACTTAATAAAAAATGAGCTGGAAAGAGGACTAGCTATTGATTTCTTTTTTGAAGGCGTGGCACCCGTTATAGCAGAAAAATTGGGGGATTCTTGGAAACAAGATGAGTTAACTTTTTCAGAAGTTACCATAGCCGTAAGTAAATTGAGACTATTATGCCAAGAACTTGAGACACGATACTTTGAACCCATTAGCCCTATAAAATTGGAGCCAAAAATATTACTTTTTACGTTAGAAGGCGAAAACCACACTTTTGGTTCTTATCTAGCAGCATTGAAATTAAAAAGAGAGAATATTAATGCCCAAATTGCAATTGGCTATGGTGAAACAGATTTGTTGAAACTATTAGAGTTTGGTAACTTTCATCTTGTTGGCCTATCAATCGGCAGTGAAACCATGATAAATCGAGGTAACATAATTACTGACCGCATTAGGAGAAATTTCTCTTTACCTATCGTGGCTGGAGGATCTTTTGTAACTCATCACAAGGCATTATCAAAGACATGTCTCGACGTAGATTTTTTAGAACCAACTCCTAACGAAATAAAAAATTTGCTAAGCACAGACCAAAGTTAACTAAAGCATTAAACTTTTGAAAATAGCAGAGTATTACACGGAATGCTTGCCTCCCTGCTTATTATTTTATAACCCACAAGAAATAGAGAATCGACCTAGAAATAAGCCAAAGTGAACCATTTCTGGAAAAACTTCTTATAGTATGTCTAAAATAGTTTACAACCTGTCATTTTTAGCTTACAGTTTTACAAAAAGATGATACTAAGTCAGAGATCCCTTCATTGACCAAAAGAGAGAGCAAAGTAAGAGCGGCTGACCAGATAGTCAGACTAAATCCCGATATATTCGGTGATGTAATTCTGCATGCCTCAGATATTTCTCTTTTAATTGATACGGCTGGTCTTATCCTAGAAGTCATTTACAACGCTGAGAATAAGAAGCTGGGTAACATTGAGCAATGGCGTACGAAGAACATTCGGGATTTCATAACGAAAGAAAGTAGTGAGAAACTTGAAGGGATTCTTAATTTATCCTCTGATGCTAATGAGAAAATTAAGAAAGACATTATTCAGCTTAACCATATTAAGACTGGTGGTGAAGACTTTCCAATCCAATATTCGATACATCCCACCGGTGTCAAAAATCAAATCCTTTTATTTGGCCGAGACCTTACCCAAATAGCACTAGCCCAACAGGAGCTAATGAAAACTCAATTGAAATTTGAGAAAGAGTATGACCGGTATAGATCATTTGATACCAAATATCGGGTATTACTTGAGCAGTGTGGTAGTGCTTTCATAATTGTCGATCAAGAAGGACAGGTTATCGATTTTAACAAAAAGGCTGCAGCTCTTATGGAAAAGAGCGAGCTAAATAAGATTGCCTTGGAAGATCTATTCAATCAAGGAACAAGCACAGACATACTTGATGAGCTGGAGAAATTAAATAAAAGCAACCCGCCCAATGTCATGACGGTAATGCTTAAACAGCTCAACAAGGAATTACAAATAATGGGGACATTTTTTCGCTCGAATGATGGTGTTCATACTTTAATAAGATTAAATAATTCACCTACCCAAAAGGTAAGTCGTTCAAAAGAAAAACACTATTTAACAGATCTTTATCAAAAAACAGCAGATGCATTTGTCTTTATCGATGAGGCAGGGAAAATCGTTGATACTAACGAAAGTTTTTTAACTCTTTCAGAGAATCCAAATATTGATGAACTTATTGGAAAGTCCTTTTCTGATTTCCTCCGAAACTCTGCCACTGATTTGAAAATTCTTACTGATAACTCGAAAAGACTTGGAAAGATTAGAAACTATGCGACCGACTTCATCACAACGTTTGGATCGAAAATCCCAGTTACAATTTCATCGACTTGGGTATCAAATGAAGATAACGACTTTTATGGCTTTATTTTAAGAGACTCAACAAATGTTGAGTTTGAGAAACAAAATGATAATGAGCAACATAGCTGGGAAGCAACTACCAAATTAGTAGGAAGCGCTCCCTTGAAAGAGTTAGTTGCCCAAACTGGAGACATAGCAGAAAGAATATGCTTAGAAACTGCACTTAATTTAACAAGTAACAATAAGGTAGCGGCTGCGGACCTACTTAGTCTGTCTCGTCAAAGCCTCTATGTTAAACTCAGAAAACACAATCTGTTAGACAATAAGGACTAAAGAACAGTGATTAAAAGCGACCTTATAAATTTAAACAGTACCCCTAGCTTTATATCTCTTCTGGAGCTAACAAAGCCTGTTACTTGGTTTCCACCTATGTGGGCTTTTTTATGCGGGGTAGTGTCAGTTGGAGGCTTAAATAGCGATAACTTTATAATTATACTGTCCGGTCTTATACTTGCAGGACCTCTTGTATGTGGAATGAGCCAAGCTGTAAATGATTGGTGCGATCGTCACGTGGACGCGATAAATCAACCTGAGAGACCCATTCCCTCTGGTCGAGTAACTGCTAGATGGGGATTTTTTACCGGCATTACGATGAGTGTCGCGAGCATTCTTTTTGCGTACTATCTTGGAATTCTTATCTTTTTTGCAACAATTGTGGGGGTGTTAGCTGCTTGGCTTTACTCATTAGAACCAATTAGACTGAAGCGATCAGCCATTTTTGGGCCGGGCATCGTGGCAATATGTTATGAAGGTCTCCCTTGGTTTACCGGAGCCGCTATTTTCACAGTTTCATTGCCAACCAAGGAAATTCTCGTGGTCCTTACATTGTACGCTTTGGGGGCACACGGGATAATGACTATGAACGACTTTAAAGCTACCAAGGGAGATAAACTTCTAGGCGTCAATTCTTTACCTGTTATTTTGGGTAGTAAGTCTGCTACTTTGGTAGCCTGCCTTATAATGCTTTGCCCACAGCTAATAGTAATATCATTATTTTACTTCTGGGGATCTTCTATTCTAGTCGCAACATTGGCTGTTTGTGTTCTACTTCAGGCGTTAACAATGATTTTTCTTATAAGGGATCCAGAAAAAAATACACCATTCTTTAACATGACTGGAGTGCTTTTATACATAACTGGAATGATGCTATCCGCAAACGGATTGTACTTAATGAATTAAATCAGGGGGGGGGGGTAATAGTGAATTGGTTTACAATTTTTAGGTTAGGGTTAGTTCAGCTTTGCATTGGTTCAAGTGTTGTGATCCCTTTATCTACGCTGAATCGCTTAATGAAGGTTGAGTTAGCTTTACCCGCGACAATTGCCGGTTTTTTGATTGCGCTCCATTATGCAGTCCAATTAACTAGAGTAAACTGGGGACACTTATCCGATAAGAGTCAAAACAGAAGTCAGTGGATAGTATTAGGGATGCTAATTCTAGGAATAGGTGGAATATTAGCATCTGCTTCTATTCCTCTAATTGAGAATCATTTTTCTTATGGGATAATGCTTGCAATATTTTCATACAGCCTAATCGGTTTTGGAGTAGGCGCAGCCGGAACCCCTCTTCTAGCTCTCCTTGCCTCTTATAGTTCTAAATCCCAAAAAGGTTTTGCTGCCTCGATTACTTTTCTTATGATGATATTAGGACTGGCAGTAACTGGTATAACGGTTGGTTTAATTTTAGATCCTTATTCTCATCAAAAACTCATAAAAATTACATCTTCCCTTGCTATAATAACCAATATAATATCCTATCTGACCTTGAGAAACTTAGAAAAATCCCTACAAGTTAATTTAAATGGCCTTTCGCCAGCTACTATTAATTCTAACGTACGAATTCTTGAGGGTATAAAAAAAGTATGGATGGAAAGAGACGCAAGACTTTTTACAATTTTCATTTTTATATCTATGGGTGCTTTTTCAATGCAAGATCCAATTTTGGAGCCTTTTGCGGGAGAGGTTTTTGGCTTTACAGTTGGAGAGTCCACAAAGCTCGACGGATTTCATAAAATAGGGACATTAATTGGAATTATTGCGATTGTCCTTTGTCTTTCAAAATTTAGCATTGGATTTGGTTTTTTATCAATAGTTAAAAATGAACGCCTAGGCTCAGAGAAACTGTGGCTGATTATTGGTTGCCTTTTTTCTGCACTTTCACTTTTTATAATTTCTCTTCTTGCTCTTACATCCGCAGAGGCCAGCGTGTTAAACTCAGTGGTTTTTTTCTTTGGTATATCTAATGGTGTGTTCACCGCAGGTGTATTGGGAACCATGCTGCAATTAGCAAGTAAGGGTTCTGGTGATTATAAAGAAGGTACTCGCATGGGGATATGGGGGGCCGCCCAGGCTTATGCCACTATGATTGCCGTTTTTCTTAGCACACTCTTAGTGGATGTACTCGGACTTTTTATAACTTCACTCCCAAGTGTCTACGGAATAGTGTTTCTAACTGCTGCTAGCTTTTTTATAGCTTCGGCATATTTAGGCTCATTAATTATTAAAAGTGATGAGCCCAACTCAAATCAAAACATCTTACAATCGGTGAATTAAATGATCTATGATATAACAGTAATAGGGGGAGGACCCTCCGGAGCAACAGCTGCAGAGCAATTGGCGAAAAAAGGTTTTAAAGTCGCCTTGATCGACAGAGCTGGGAGAATAAAGCCCTGTGGAGGCGCTATCCCTCCAAGACTTATTGAAGATTTTGAAATACCTCAGTCTCAACTTGTTGCGAAAATTAAGACTGCAAGAATGATATCACCAACAAATAGGAAGGTTGATATTCCAATAGAAAATGGATACGTGGGAATGGTAGACAGGGAATTTTTTGACGAATATCTTCGAGAAAGGGCAGCAAAATGTGGAACAAAACGCTTTACCGGTACATTTGTAAAATTATATAAGAACTCGGAATATACTAAAGTTGATTTTAATAACCACTCAACAAAGAAAATTTCTACCCTCCTGACAAGATATGTGATCGGCGCAGATGGCGCTAAGTCTAATGTTGCAAGAAATACTATTAAAGACGCACATAAAATTCCTTACGTTATAGCTTATCATGAGATAATAGAAGCACCAAAAGCAACAACTGGATATAATCCAGACAGATGCGACGTTATTTATAATGGAGATATATCACCGGATTTCTATGGATGGGTTTTCCCGCATGGTAAATCTGCAAGTGTTGGTATGGGCACAGGCTTAAATAGCGTAAATTTAAAAAAAGCTACGAGCGATCTAAGGATGCAGGCAGGACTAGACCAATGCTCTACTATCAGAAAAGAAGGGGCTCCGATACCGTTAAAGCCCTTGGAGAAATGGGACAATGAAGATAACGTTGTACTTGCGGGAGATGCTGCTGGAGTAGTGGCGCCCTCTTCAGGAGAAGGTATCTACTATGCGATGATAGGAGGTAAGTACGCCGCAGAGGCAGTAGAAAAATGCTTGCTTCACGGCAATTCGAAGCATTTAGCTTTAGCAAGAAGAAATTTCATGAGAGAACATAAAGCAGTTTTTCAAGTACTGGGTGCCATGCAAAACGCATATTACAAATCTGATGACCGCAGAGAGCGATTTGTCACCTTGTGCAAAGATATAGATGTTCAAAGAATAACTTTTGAATCCTACATGTACAAAAAATTGTCTCGATCAAGGCCTATAGCACACCTGAAAATAATGTTTAAAAATATTGCCCACCTCACAGGTATTGTTAAAGCTACATGAATACAAATTTTATTCCTGCCTGGGACCAAGGGGTCTTAAAGCCATTGGAAAAATTAGATGTTCATAAGAGAGGTCTAAGACACAAGGCAGTTTCAGTATTTTTGATATCGGACAATAGTGTGCTTCTTCAAAAAAGAGCATTGATGAAATATCATACCCCTGGGCTTTGGGCTAATACCTGCTGCACACACCCCTCATGGTTAGAAGAGCCCATAGACTGTGCTCATCGAAGACTTAAAGAGGAGTTGGGAATAGAAGTATCAGAATTGGTATATAAAGATAAAATTGATTATAAAGCTGACGTTGGCAATGGCTTAATAGAAAATGAGACTGTCGATGTTTTTGTAGGTTCAATAGAAACGAAAAACAAACTACAAATGGTTCTCAACCATGATGAAGTGTCTGAGGTAAAGTGGACTGGTTTTGAAACATTAAAAGAGGAAATATTATTGGTGCCTTCAAAGTTTACGCCTTGGTTGAGGATATATATGCAGGATCATTTTGATCAAATTATAAATTAACAAAATTATTTTATACTCTTAATTTTATCACGTCGAATATCCGCTATGCCTAAGCCATCAAGTATAGTTTTTGTAATTCCTGTTACATCAAGCCCGGCTTCCTTGTACATTACGTCGGGTGATGCTTGATCTATAAATCTATCTGGCAGAAATAAACTTTTCACCTTAAGACTATTATCTATAAGGTTATTTTTAAGGAGCCATTGCACCACGTGGGAACCAAACCCACCGATTGATCCCTCTTCTAGAGTAATCAACAACTCATGATTTTCTGCGAGAACTTTTAGGAGTTCGATATCCAATGGTTTGGCAAATCTAGCATCTGCAACTGTAACTGAAATTCCTCTTTGTTCCAACTCCTCCGACGCTTCTAATGCCTCTTTAAGGTGCGCCCCAAAACTTAATATTGCAACTCTATTTCCCTCTTTACAAATCTTTCCTTTACCTAACTCAAGAACTTCGCCTCTTTCAGGAAGAGTCATACCTACTCCCTCACCTCTTGGATATCTAAATGATATAGGCCCGTCATTGTACTCAGCTGATGTTCTGATCATATTCATTAGCTCCAATTCATCCGATGCCGCCATCACTACAAAACCCGGTAAGTTAGCAAGGTAGGCGACATCAAAAGAACCAGCATGAGTGGCCCCATCAGCTCCAACCAAACCAGCTCTATCAATTGCAAACCTGACCGGTAATTTTTGGAGTGCTACGTCATGAACAATCTGATCATATCCTCGTTGAAGAAAAGTTGAATATATGGCGCAAAAAGGTTTTAAACCCCCAGCCGCCATACCAGCACAAAAGGTAACAGCATGCTGTTCTGCAATCCCCACATCAAAAGTTCTACCAGGAAAACTATCTTGAAAGATATTGACACCCGTGCCTGACGGCATAGCAGCTGTAACCGCAACAATCCTCTCATCAATAGTTGCTTCCTTTACTAGAGTTTGACCGAAAATTGACGTGTAAGAGGGGGCATTTGATTTGCCTTTATGCTGTTTTCCTGATGCAACATCAAATTTTGACACACCATGATATTTATCAGCAGAGGTTTCTGCGGGCGCATACCCGGCTCCTTTTTTTGTAACACAATGAATAAGAACTGGTCCTTCAGATCTTGTCTTGACCGTCCTTAGAACTGGTAGGAGCTGATCCAAATCATGACCATCGATTGGACCAACGTAGGAAAAGCCTAAATCTTCAAAGAAAGTATTTCCAGTTCCACCTGCCAGCCCCGTTATTAAACCTCGAGCTCGTTTTGCTCCTTCTCGCAGAGGTCCCGGAAGTGCTCTTGCAAAATTTTCTGCTAATTCTTTAAGCGTATAAAACTGTTGGTTGGCATACAGGCTTGATAGGTATTTTGACATTGCCCCAACTGGAGGCGCAATAGACATTTCATTATCATTCAATATAACGAAAAATCTCCTACCCTCAGCTCCCGCGTTGTTAAGCGCTTCATAAGCCATTCCTGCACTTATCGATCCATCTCCAATAACCGCCACTGCATCACCAGTTGCCATCCCTAAATCTCTTGCAACAGTAAAACCGAGCCCTGCAGATATTGAGGTGGATGAGTGTGCCGCACCAAACGGATCATAATTACTTTCACTCCGTTTCGTGAACCCTGATAATCCACCCTCTTGCCTTAAAGAAATCATTTTTTCTCTTCGACCTGTAATTATTTTATGGGGATAACATTGATGCCCTACGTCCCATATGAGCTTATCATGAGGTGTATTAAAAACCGAATGAATTGCAACCGTAAGCTCTACAACTCCAAGACTTGATCCCAAGTGCCCTCCAGTTTCAGAAACGGCTCTTATGGTTTCGTGTCGGAGCTCTATCGCGAGCTTCTTAAGTTCCACATCCGATAGGTGTCTGAGATCTGCCGGGTAATTTATTTTATCAAGTAGGTTAGGTTTCATAACTAAAATGGTTAATATTTTTGTATGGGGGAAAATATATCCCCCATACGGATTGTAATCTAACTAGGACCGTTATACAAGCCACCTTCGATTGCGAAACCATGAAGAACTGCCCAGCTAAACCAGTCATCAACGACCGTTCCAGTCAAAAGTATACCAATGCCACCGGTAATTGGGCAGAGAATAGCAAACCACCAGCCCCACCTATGGATTCCTTCCATCGAAGCATTAAAACCCATAGTCCATCTCCAAAATAGGGCAGCGCGCTCAGAAGCAGTTCCGCGATCATAAATTTGTTCCAGCTCCCTATCACCACCCATTCTAGAGGTAGCCAATATTGTTGCTCCATGCATCGCAAAAAGTAGCGCAGATCCATATAGAAAAACAATACTTAATGCATGAAAGGGATTATAGAAAAGATTACCATGGTTCAATGAAAGATAGTTGGTCCAATCAAGATGCGGAAAAATGCCATAAGGTACCATTTCCGACCAAGTTCCCATAGCCACCGGCCGGAAAAGACCAATGACTAGAAAAAGCCATATAGCTGCGGCAAAAGCCCAACAAACGTGTTTTCCCATTCCTAATTCATTGGCTCGGAGGTATGACCTTATCCACCAACTTAATACAGCTATGAGAAGACAGGTACTAGCTATCAAATACAACCCTCCCTCCCAGATAGGTGGAAAACCTAAGCCATACTCTTCACCTGGAGGATCAAGCGAAATCCACCATAAATCTCTCCACAAAGCTTGCCATGACCAATCAACTGATTGAAGCATTCCAATACCAGTAAGAAAAAACCAGGCTGTACCTAAAAAGAATGCAATAGTTCCAAACATGCCTAAATGAATTGGCCCTAACTGCGCATTTCCAATATAGCCAAGTATCGAAGAAAACCTTGGTTCGACGCCTCTTTCTCTTGCTACTAGTCCTTTTTCATCAAGACCCATCTCAGCTGGTCCACGAACCTGAACCTGAGTTAAAATATTGTGGTACTCTGCCATTTTATCCTCCTATACTTGCAAATGTGAAGAAATTTGGCCACCAATCCCACCATTCAATCCAGCTCTCACCGTCTGGCATTAGCCAAGAAGGTCCAGAGATAATGATGCAAATTCCAGACCACCAGCCCGCACTGAGAGCAACAAACAGCCCAATTCTATGAATACCCAATGTGCCTATAGAGTAGCCAATGAAATCTCTAAAGTAAGTATCTTCGTGGTCGGGTGTTTTTGCTTCCTCACCTTTTTCCGGATTGGCAGCGGACAAAATCAATGACCCATGCAGTGCCAACAACATTGTTGTCGTAAAGAAACATGCAATTGCTAACATATGTATCGGGTTATAGTGAAAATTTCCATATTGATATCCCGTGTAGGATACCCAATCTAAATGGGAAAAAATACCATATGGAAATCCATGCGCCCATGCACCCATTAAAACGGGTCTGATAACTACCAAAGAAACATAGGCGAAAATTGCGAAAGAAAAAGCAAATGGTATATGGTAATCCATCCCTAACTTTCTCGTAATTTCGACTTGTCTTAACATCCAACTACCAAACGCCCCAATGGCACACAAGGTTATAACTTGCCATAAACCTCCATCGTTCATGGGAGCCATTTTTAGTCCATATTCAAGTGGTGGTGGCTCAATGCTTATCAACCAAGGATTCCAAACTCCCTGCTGAGCAGCGCCCCAAAAAATCATTATACTACCAAGGGCAGCAAAGAAAATAGTCGAGACGCCGAAAAAGCCGACATAAAACGGCCCGACCCAAAAGTCAAATAAATCCCGACCTATAAGAGTACCGCCTGGAACACGATACTTTTTTTCAAAACTGAGTAATGCCATCCATACCTCCATTCAAATTACTCTGCTGGCTAACACTTCTATTAGCCATTAAAGCCACGGGCGAGATCCTAAGGGGGGACTGGCTCTCGCCCATGGCGTCTCGTAGGTTTTTAGCCAGCTGCTCTTGCTGCGGCCTCAAACCAATTGAAATGATCGGTGCTTAGCAACACTAAGTGAATCATTGCTGCTAGCAAGAAGAGAAAGACGCCCTGTGCGACAAACACTCGTCTAGGATCAAATATCAGCCATATTTTATAAAAGTGACTCATTTCTTTCTCCTCAACCGAAATAGAACCAAGGACGCCAGATCCATGTCGCTATGTGAGCTAGTATGCACATAATAGTAAATGTCCATAGTCCACTCATATAAACGCTATGTAATTCTTGCGCCTGTTCATCTGTTAAACCTGATAAAGACAGGTCATTATTTCCAGCCATTATACATCCTCCGGATTAAGTGACTGTTGCGTTGCAAGCACCTCATGCGCTAGCAACGATCCTTCCGCCAAAAGACGGTAAGAATTCCCTAGATGCCTCATGAAAAAATCATAGGCGTTATTGTTTTGGCATTTGCCCATGCCTTACTAAACATATCTTTTTCAATTTTTCCTTTCACTAAGCTTTTCATACAGGTCAGCAATGCCCCTGGTAATGAAAATATGAATATTACTGCAAAATAGGCTCTATATTCCCAAATTGGCTTCTTTCTTGTTTTTCTCATGGCAGTCCCTCCTTATGCAACCTTATTATTTTTGTTAATTTCTTCATCCTCTGGATTAAGCGTCTTTATTATTTCTATCGCCACTTTCTCATCACCGTTTTGTAGCGCTAGTTTTTCCGCTTGGTCACGAAGCGTTTTGGTAGCAGAAATTCTGGTTAACGGTGAATGCTTAGCTACTATTTTTTCTAAAATATCTTTAGCCTCCTGATCCCATGGCAACTCTTTTCTCAAATTGGTTAGTGTGGCGTCTGATTTATCTAACTCAGATCCTAGTGGCAATATGTGAAAGAGCGCATCAAATAGTCCATTACAAATTTCTTGCAATAAATATGTCGATCCCGAATATCCCATCATTGGTGTTCCTACAGCACGTCTGATTGCTGCACCTGGAAAGCTCGCGGGAATGAATGACGCTTTTGGCCCAAACCCCTCCCCTGCCTCTGCAAGATACATTTTTTCGTTTATAGACCCCATCAAGACCAGAGGTCTAGTTTGTTTTATGAGATTTCTAATTTTTTCATTGTCAGTTTTCTTGCCGGCAACTCGAGCCACAGCAAATTTACAAGGAAGACCCAACTCATTCTCCAAAAAGTTTCTTATACCTCTTGTGTAGGTTTCATTAGCAACAATTCCAAAACTGGCTGTAGCAAAAAAATCCTGAGTTACAGAGCGCCATAAATCCCACACAGGTTTAATAGTTGAATGTTTTTCTTTTTCTATGAAGCCTTCTACATCGATATTCAGGATCTCTCCCAATTTCGTTAGGAATTTAGTTGTGCTATCGATACCAATTGGAGCTTGCAAATACGGTTTACTAAGCACCTCTGCTAGACCTCTACCAAACTCTCTGTACATCACGATATTTGCATCAGCATTCACAAGCTTCGACATCTCTGATATATGGGCACCCATCGGCATAACCATGTTTACTTCTGCACCAATACCTTCCACGAGCCGTCTAATTTCAGCTAGATCGGACGGCATATTAAAGGTCCCATACATAGGGCCTAAAATATTTACTCTTGGTTTAGAGTTTTCATCCCTTTTTACTTCTTTCGGCATTCTGCCTTTTGTCATTCCAAAATTTGTAAAAAGCCACGTCAAAGATCTGTCTGCAGCCTGCCATTGGTCTTCATCAATCGTTCTTGGTAGGAATCTTTGAATATTTGTGCCCTGTGGTGTCACACCTCCTCCAATCATTTCTGCGATTGACCCTGTTACAACAACAGCAGGCAAGACAGGATCCAATGTATCCCAGGCACGCTTCATGGCTCCTTCAGTTCCTTCTCTTCCTAGCTCTTCCTCGCCCAATCCAGTGACCACAATTGGTAACTCATGCGGAGGTAAAGCATCAGTGTAGTGAAGCACTGATGTTACAGGAAGGTTTTCACATCCTACTGGACCGTCTACAACAACTTGAAGGCCTTTTACGGCACAAAAAGCATAAACTGACCCCCAATATCCTCCTGCTCTGTCATGATCCTGAATTAACACTAAATCATCTCCTCCACCTTTGCGGCTATTTTTCTTTTCTCTAATTTTTTTGCTTGATGAGCTCGGAACTGAGGCTTTAGATTTGGCTTACCTTCCCAAACACCTGCAGTATCACCTTCTCCAACGCCCTCGAAAAAGCCCTTCATTTTTTCCATTCGTGAACCATTACTAATGGCCTGCAATATTACTTCTGCTAAACTTCCTGCTCCAGCAACACCCATTATTGGTCGAGCTGAAATTAAATTCGTATAGTAAAGAGAAGGAATTCCCATCTCCTTAGCTTTTTGTACTACTGGGGTCGTTCCAATTGCTAAGTCAGGTTTAACGCTCTTAACTGCGGAGATATCATCCTCTAAACTTGCCCTAAACTTAACAAATACTCCTCTACTCTCAAGCCAATCTTTGTCTTGAGCAGACCATTTGGTCTTGGGACAGGCGGTTCCTACATAAGGCACTTCGGCGCCCGCCTCTATGAGAGTTCTAGCTACAATAAGTTCTGATCCCTCATAACCTGAGACCGTTATTTTGTTATTAATTTTTTTATCCTCAAAAGATTTTTGTATTTGGGGTAGGATCTTTTGTTTAGCTTCTCCGCTTATCTTTTTTGTAATGTTAAAAGTATCGCCTAAACTATCTATCCAAGAATTAGTCCCTTCGACTCCTACTGGCGCAGACCCAATAATTGGCTTACCAGCATCTTCAAACTCTCTTACAGCAGCCGTATAGAAGGGGTGAATGGCTGCAACGGCGCCACAATCAAGTGCCGCATATAATTCACGCCACTCTCTACAAGGAATAACCTGTCCTGTGGCCAAACCCAGAGGCTCCAAAATTGTCCCAATATTTATAGGATCTGCAGGAAACATTTCTCCCAACAATGTCACGGTCGGCCTATCTGATTTCTTTGAAGCGGGCGCGGCCACTGGACCTGATTCGATTTCGTTCTTCGCATAATTCAGTAATGCACCAGCCAAGACATCTTTTGCTTCGGCGTGTGTGGGAATTCCAAAACCAGGCACGTCAATACCAATTATTCTGACCCCATTAATTTCTTTGGGGAGTAGCCTCAATGGAACTCCAGAAGCACTAGGAACACACAAATTTGTAAAAACAACAGCATCAAACCTATCCGGGTCAGCCATTTCATGTGCAGACTCTAAAATATCCTCATATAATTTTCCAGTTACCAACGTTTCTGAAGAAAAAGGTACATACCCAACCGATCTTCGTGCTCCATAAAAATGTGAGACAAAAGTTAACCCATAAACACAGCAGGCAGAGCCTGATAGTACAGTTGCCACCCTCTTCATTCTCAGGCCAACTCGTAAAGAACCAAAAGCAGGACACATGCTTTGTGGCTTATCATGAGGACCCAGGGGATAATCTTTTCGCATATTCTTAATAAGCTCTTTGTTGGCTCCTTTTTCTGCACTACCCATGAGAGATGAAGACCCACAAAGACCATCAGATGTCGTTCCTAGGCCGTCTCCATGCTGATCTTCTAAATTAACATTGACCTCATCATTCAACTTAACGTTGTCTGCTGCGTCATATTTTATTTCTTTATCAGTGCTCATTCTTCCTTTTTCTTCCAATTACACTTCGTCATATACGACTTCTAAAGACTCTTTTGGTTTTGCAAATTTTCCCCTCATGTCAGCATCAGTAGCTGGCTGCAACACGAAGTCAGCTCCAGTCTCACTGGCTGAAAATAAATTGAGTAGCCCATCTTGATCAAGTGGTTTTGGTCTGAGAGGCGGAGCCTCAGCTGTATTAGTTCCTAATTCTGCAAACAAAGCTCCCCACTGCGACTCATTCGTTCCAACAATATGATAATTTGCAGACTTCTTTCTTAAATCATCATCTTGCGGTATACTTGCAAGAATTGGGATCTTTACTGTCTCAGCAAAAGCTGCTGCCTCACCTGAACCATCGTCTTTATTGATAACCAAACCTGCTACGCCAACGTTTCCTCCTAATTTTCTAAAGTACTCCACTGCTGAGCAAACATTGTTTGCTACATAAAGGGATTGAAGATCGTTTGAGGCAACCAATATGACTTTTTGAGCCATGTCTCTTGCTATTGGCAATCCAAAACCACCACACACAACATCACCCAAAAAATCTAATAATACATAGTCAAAATCCCAATCGTGGAAACCTAGCTTTTCTAGTAACTCGAAGCCATGAATAATACCTCGTCCCCCACATCCTCTTCCCACTTCTGGCCCGCCAAGCTCCATTGCAAATACGCCATTTCTTTTAAAACAAACATCGCCAATAGTAACCTCTTCACCGGCTAGTTTTTTATTAGTCGAAGTTTCAAGTATTGTTGGGCAAGCCTTTCCTCCAAATAAAAGAGATGTAGTATCAGACTTAGGGTCACATCCTATAAGTAGCACTCTTTTTCCTTGTTCCGCCATCATATGACTTAGATTAGCAAGAGTAAAACTTTTGCCGATGCCTCCTTTGCCATAGATCGCTATTATCTGCGTTTTTTTTGTTGGTTCGCCAACTGGGACCTCATCAATAGGTTGATTTGCTTCGTCGCGAAGATCCTTATGATGCTTTTCTAAGTCTTTCTTATCTAAAGTAGTAGTCGGATTATCTAAGCTCATGCTGCGTCCCTCCAATCAATAACCATTTTTAGGCATTCTGGATCTTCAAAAGATTGTCTATACGCAGCCTTCGAGAAGTTTGCACTCTTCTCATGTGACACTAAACCTTCTAAAGATAATGCACCGGTTTCTAATAACGACTTTGTAATATTTATGTCTTCAGTATTAAATTCTGCAGAAATCCTAAAACGCGCCTCCTTCATAAAAGCAGGTGGAAAGGAAAAAGAAATAGGGGATGAATAAAAGCCAGCAAAAACTATTTCGCCATTTTTTTTCAGTTTTGGGATTATCTTATCCAGAACTCCGACATCCCCACTTGCCTCATAAATCGCTTCATGATTCGAGGAATTATCTCTTGCAGGATCGATAACTTCGTAATCAGTTTGACGCTCCGCTCTCCGGGGATTGCTCTCCCACACAATTGGAGGCTCTCCACCAGCTGCTATTGTCAACCGGGCCAATAACCTTCCTAAAACTCCATGGCCAACTATTAACGAAGGGAGTTTGTTACCTAGCCCGGCTATGGCGTGTCTTGCAGTGGCCGCTAGCGCAAATAAAGTGCCTTTAGCCCTCAATTCTGGGTCTATTTTTATAAGCTTTGCATCGGAAGCTATTAAAAGGGAAGAGGATGCACCAAAAAGACCTTTTACGCTTTCGTAGCAATTGGCTCCAGGGACAAAAACATAATCACCGACTTTAAGCTTCTTAGATGCTCTATTGTCTACTACAACCCCAACCGTTTCATAACCTGGAACAAGAGGATACCCCATTCCAGGGAAAAATGGCATTTCACCACTCCAAAACAAACGTTCTGTACCTGAGGAGACCCCCGAAAAATGAGTTTCAACAATGACATCACCTTGACCAGGCTCTCTCAGGGCGACATTACGCAAGTCTAATTCACCTGGATTATCAATTACTATTGCTAACGTGTCCATAATGTGTGCCGACGCTTAATGTTTTTTTCATGAATTGACAAAGAAAAATAAAAACTGGGGTCTACTGATCCCCCCTGTAAACAAATTTCTACATCTAGCTTTTTTACACACTCAAACAAAAAATCTGTCCCCTTAAATTACTTAACTATTCGATAATTAAAGCTAACTCGGAAAGCAATGTCAATAAATTTAGACAAAAACTGTAATATTTTTTAGACATGTAGCTTTAATGATCAAAAATGTCTATTTTTTTGCCGTAATAACCTGAGTAATAAACGGAGCGCTTACCACGTGCTTAGTAATATTTGAAAAGCCTGACTTTCGAAGAATCGCTTTATGTTCTTCAAACGAACGCACTTTGCCAGTAGTCATTGCCAGAGTGTAGAATGAAAAATAGCAATCACTAGACCGCATTGCTTTTGTTCCCCCAGACATTGGCTCTGTTATTAACAAAACACCTTGTTTTGGAAGAGCTTTGTAGATTCGTTTCAACAAGATCTCTATTGTGCTGTCTTCATGATCATATAGAACCCTTACTAAGCAAATGACATCCTGATTCATAGGCAAGTCATCTACTAAGAAATCACCCGGTTTTAAAGTAAGGTTGGCTAATCCATCAATTTTATACTGATTGCTCTTTGCAACCTTTATTACATTAGGCAAATCAAAGACAGTGGCATCTATTTGAGGATACTTGTTTTTTACAGCTCGTAAAAATGCCCCTGTACCACCACCGATGTCAAGAATCCTTTTAGCCGCTCGAAAGCTATATGCCTGCAAAGTTTGTTCAGCGACCAATCTCTGGGAAGTTTGCATGAGCCTACTATATTCAGCGGATACCTTTGTAGAGATCTGTTTTTTTGACGCTTCTTTTCTAACATAAGGCCAAAAATGACTAAGCTCTGTTTCGTTCCCTCTTAGTAACAACTTAACTGGATCAATGAGATCTCGATATAAGATCTGATTATGCTGGATCATATCCATTAGTCCAGGAATTCCAACTATTTGAGCGCCCATCCTAGTTAACCAATATTTATTTCTTTTGTGGCAAATTAAATTCAAAGCACATCCGCCACGCAACAACAGTAAAGACCTTTCATTTGCAACCTGCAGATACTCGCTGACTTCGTCCAGTGATCTCCCTTCTTTTTTAAGAAACTGAAATATATCCAAGGTGATCAGTAAATGTAGGATTTGAGAATACACAAAACCAGACATTATCTCATGGATCTTATTTCCCTCATAGCTGATGAGAGCTCTAAGAATGGGCACCTTAGAAATAGCGTCATGCAATTTGGTTGATGCGAAAGCGTTCACCTTCAATCGGTAATAGCTTTGGTAAAGCATATTAATTTTTTCTTTTAAAATCATTGCAATAAAGGCAGTCTTCAAAAAAACCTGTCAAATTTTTAATGGCTTATAAAGCCTTTTGAAGAGGCTTTACCGGGGTTAAACGCTCTGCTTGACTTCTCACGATTTTTATCAGCTCAACTTCGCCAGGACACGATGGAATTGAAGCGATAGCTCCCGCCAGTATGTCTTGAAGCCTCCTAATCGCGCCTTGCTCTCCCAACTTCAGAACAGCGTTGGGCCGTTCGTTTTCGCTGTCTCTGTTGTTTGATTTACCACTTTTTTGAGAATCTGAAAAATCCTTTAAATCATCGGCTACCTGAAATGCCTCACCGATTCTTTGACCGAGCTCTGTCCATGGCTCTGGATCTTCTCCTGCAGAAATTGCCCCCATTTTAGTAGATGCCACAAATAATGAGGCCGTTTTAAGCTTGTGATAAGCGCTAAGATCAATAGTTTTCTCGCTTTCCCACCCCTGACCTGAACATATGCCAAAGGGCATCCCCGTTGATTTAGTTAATATATTTATAAGTTCACCAAGCCTTTCAGGAGCACTTAAGCCTTTGGCAGTTAGAACCTGGACTGCCAAAATAATCAGGGAATCTCCGCATAGAACTGCTAAAGGTTCATCAAATGCTTTATGAACAGTAGGCTTTCCTCGTCTAATATCAGCATTATCAAACGCAGGCAAATCATCGTGCACCAAACTAGCACAATGCATCATTTCGACTGAAACTGCTGAAGCCATCGATAGCTCGAAATTATCCAAGCCGCAAGCCTTTGAAACGGCAAGGCAAAGCTGTGGCCTAACTCGGGCACCGCCCGGAAAAATTGCATAATCCATCGCAGCAGACAATTTTGGCGGGGCAGGCGACCGACTTGCCTTCTTTATTGCCCTTTTCAGCGCCTCTTCCAACTTTTCGTTCATATCAATTCCCGTAGTAAAAATTAGACATAATTAGAAATTTATGTAAATAATTTTGGACAGTTTTTAAAATAAGTCAATAAAATACATGAAATGCAAAAAAAAAACGAACACATAATTATTGTAGGTGCAGGAATTGGGGGGCTTGTTTCTGCCCTTTTACTTTCCCATCAGGGATTTAAGGTTACCGTTATTGAAAGAAATGAACAACCTGGTGGTAAGTTAAGAGCTTTATCAAGCCAAGAAGGACCCATTGATGCCGGGCCTACCGTCTTGACCTTAATTGATGTTTTTGATGAAATCTTCTCTAAAGCAAATCTTAACCTTTTTAAAGAGCTTGATTGCTACAAGGAGGAGATATTAGCCAGGCACTATTGGCCAGACGGAAAATGTTTAGACTTATTTTCATCTCATGAAAAAAATCTTGTTTCAATAGAAGGAGTGTTTGGAAAAAAATCAGCAGCTGAATTTGACAGATTCCATAGAGATTGTGAAACTCTTTTTTTTGCTTTCAACAAGTCATTATTGCGAAATAGAGAACCAATGAGCTTTTATGCAAATACTGATTTTTTAAAAAGCGTTCCTCGATTAATTCGTATTTTAGGTTTGCCAACGAACTACTGGAGGAAGTTAGAGAAATATTTTAGCGAACCTAAGCTAAGGCAATTATTTGGAAGATATGCAACGTATGTTGGAGGCTCCCCTTTCAACTCTCCATCACTGTTGCAGCTCATTTGGTACGTTGAATTTCTAGGAGTATGGCGTATTAAAGGAGGTCTTCACAATCTTGCAGATAGATTAAAACAATTATCTACGAAAAAGGGTGTCGAGTTCATTTTCAATAAATCAGTTAAAAAAATTAATATAAAAGAAAATAAAGTGTGTAGCGTAGATCTTCATGATGGGCAAAAATACAAAGCTGGGGTTATATTATTTAATGGAGATCCGCGAAACTTTAGAGAAGGCAATTTGGGTGAAAATTTTAAGAGTTTAATTAAAGGAAAAGCTACTGAACCACGATCTTTATCTGCTTATGTTTGGTCATTTGCTTCTGAAACTAAAGGGTTAGAGCTGGCACACCATAATGTTTTCTTTAGTAAGAACTATAAAGGTGAATTTGACAGCATACTAGCAGGACAAATAGCTGAAGACCCCACATTATATGTTTGCCAGCAAGAAGAGGGCTTGAAAAATAGTTCAAAAAATCGTTTTGAAATAATCATCAACGCACCTCCACTCAGTCAAAACCAAATTTCTCTTACTAAGGAGTATGACCTATGCAAAGAAAGAACATTCCAAAAACTAGACAAGATGGGAATAAATTTCAAGAACCAACCAAATTTAAGCGATCTGACAACTCCGCAAACGTTCGAAAAACTAGCGCCGGGCGGGGACGGATCAATCTACGGGCTCAGCCCCCAGAGGCTGTTTTCAACCTTCCAAAGACCCTCAGGGAAAACAAGAGTAAAAGGCCTCTATCTAGCGGGAGGGGGAGTTCATCCGGGACCAGGTTTGCCAATGGCAGCTCTATCAGGCAAGCATGCGGCAGAAATGATACAACGGGACCTTGCTTTGACCTGAATATACCACCAAATGGTTATGGATGGTGGTATATGGATGGTCTGTCAGATGACGGCACCAAAGCCGTTTCAGTCATTGCCTTTATCGGTTCAGTGTTTTCTCCTTGGTATAGCTGGTCAGGTAGGAAAAACCCTCATGACTTTTGTTCAATAAATATTGTCACATATGGAAAAGGTGGTCGCTGGACAATGACCGAACGAAGGGAGCGTCATATTCAAATTACCAAAAATTCTTTTAAGGTTGGACCAAGTAAATTAGAGTGGGACGGCAAAAAGCTTGTCCTAGAGTTTAGTGAGATAACCATTCCTCATTTAGATAAAATTGAAGGTTCAATTACTTTGACACCCGAAAGTGTTAATGATTTGGAAGTATTATTGAAGCCTGATGGGACACACGTATGGAGGCCATTCTCTCCCATTTCGCGCTTAGACATTAAAACAAATAAGAAAGGATGGAATTGGCAAGGGGATGCTTACCTCGATGGAAATTTTGGAACAAGAGCCCTTGAGCAAGATTTCAATTATTGGACCTGGAGTCGTCTTCCTTTTAAAGATAAATGCCTTACTTTTTATGACGCTGATTTAGTTGATGGGAGTAATACGAATATAGCACTCAGCTTTAAAAAAGATGGCTCTGTTGAACAGGTAGAGGCACCCCCTCTTCAACCTATCACGAAAACAAAATGGTTACTTAAGCGAGTTGCAAGATCGGATGAGGACTTTTCACCCTATCAGAGCAAAGCAATGCTTGATGCACCATTTTATTCGAGAAGTGAGTTAGTTACTCAAATTTTCAAAGAAAAAACTACCGGGGTTCATGAAACCTTAAATATGAAAAGATTTACAAATCCTTTCATTAAATCTCTACTGTGCGCAAAAATACCCCGAATTTTTTAGATATTTTCTTTATTCAGCTTAATAATAGCAAAATTTAATGCCCCCGCATAGGATCCCCATATTATGTATGGGGTCAATAACAGAGCTGCAATTAAATCAACGTAAAAAGCTAGTATAACTAAGATAACAACCGAAACCCATAGGCATAATAAAATTATAAAACCAAGCTTAATCCTATGAAGCCCAAAGAAAACAGGCGTCCACAAAGTATTAAATACAAGCTGCAGAGCCCAGAAAATCAAGAACAAGTCATTGCCAGGAGTACCATACACCCTCACCAAAGAGTATGATAACGCGATATATAGATATAGCCATGCGATAGGAAAAACCCAATCTGGAGGTGTCCAATCGGGTTTGTTTAGTGCCTTATACCAGTCACCAGTAGGGAAAAGAGAGCCAGTCGAACCTGCCGAGAGACATGCAAAAAAACCCAACGAAAAAACCAATATCGACTCTGTCATGATCCCATTTCCTTAAGTTGACAGAAAAATACTTTTTTTATCATTTTTTTCAAGTTCCATTAAAACGTCCATCAGTTTTTTTCCAGAAAAAAGAACTAAATCATTTCTGTGGTTTTCTTTCTGCGCGCTGTTTATAAGAAACTTTACTTCACTTAAAGCCGGGGCATGTACTACAGCTGAAATCGGCACGATTTTAGAACTTAGGGTTTTTAAAAAAGAAAAAGCAAGCAACGTTATCTTTTCAGACTTTGACGTTTTTGCCCTTTGATTAATGCTATCAAACTGAACAGCTTCTATATGCCCTCCGATACCTTCATAAATGTAGCGTGCTGCATATATGCCAGGCTGACAGGAAGTAGGTAGACCGAAAAGACCTGATTCTGAACGCTTGTATAGTCGACCTGCTTCTTGTAACAAACGTTTTGCTATCAAACCTAATTCTTTCGAGGTTTTAGGGCTTTTCATAAAATCCTCAATATCTAATTTTTTTTCTTTCATCCAATCTGTTGGTATATATATGCGACCGCTTCTTGCATCTTCGCCTATATCTCTAACGATATTAGTAAGTTGCATAGCTACACCAAGATCACAAGCTCGTGCCAAAATATCTTTATCTCTTACCCTCATTAGGACGCACATCATTACACCGACTGTTGAAGCAACTCGGGCACAATAAGAGCGTAACTCCGAAAGCGTTTTGTATTTTTTCTCTTCAGTGTCCCACTGCATCCCCTCTAATAAAGCCATAGGTAACGCTTTTGGCATTTCATAGAACGTTACAAGTTCCGCAAAGCACCTGTCTGAGGCATGGTTCTCAGGTTTTCCAGAGTATACTTTCTCAAGTCTCACTAAGAGCTTTTTTAGTGATAGCACTTTAGACTGGCTGTCATCAATCGCATCATCAACAATTCGGCAAAATGAATACAAAACAATTGCAGAATCGCGCACTTTCTTTGGCAGAATTCTGGAAGCAGCATAAAAAGAGTGCGAGCCTTTTTTGATTATTTCATAACATGTTTCGAGATCATCTTTGTTATACATTTAGTTAAACCTGGACTATATTCTTTTTAGTAGAATAAGCTTTTTCTTCTGCGGAATTTTTCACTTCTGGAAGGATATCATCCAATATCTCTGCAGAGGCTAGAACTCCCGGAAGACCTGGCCCAGGATGTGTGCCAGCACCAACGAGAAATAGATTGTCAAGCTCTTCTGATCTATTATGCGGTCTAAACCAAGCACTTTGAAACATTTGAGGCTCTAAGGAAAATCCACTTCCAAAATGGCTCAAATATCTTTCTTTAAAATCAAGAGGGGTCATAATATACTCAGTTTTTATCGATCGCCCTAACCCGGGTAAGAGCCGTCTCTCCAAAACATTGAGAACTTTTTCCTTATAGCTTTTTTCAATTTTTTGCCAGTCGATATCATTCTTAAAACTTAAGTTTGGAACACAAGCTAAAACATAAAAAGTGTCATCTCCTTTTGGAGCACAAGTTTTATCAGTAACTGACGGTCTATGTACATATAAACTCATTTCCTGAGGCAGTGTTCCTTTTATAAAAATATCATTTACCTCTTTCTTATAATTTGGACCTACTAGAATTGTATGATGCCCAACGTTTTTCCACTTTGACCCCGTTTTTGACGTGCCAAAATGCCAAACGAACAGACTCATAGACCATTTCTTCGAGTCCAATTTATTTTTGGTCCACCTCTTCTTCTTTCTATGCCCTAACAAACTATTGTATGTATTCTGAAGATCCGCATTTGAAACGATGTAATCCGCACTAATTTTTTCTCCAGAGCCGAGCTGAATTCCAATTGCGCTATTTTCTTTTGTTAAAATTTTTTCAACTGTTGTATTAAGTTTTATTTGCCCACCCGAGGATCTTATTTTTTCTGCCATTTTATTCGCCATGGCTTGGGCTCCTCCATGGATATAATAGACACCAAATTTATGCTCCAGATAATTTACTAAACCCCACATGGAAGTAACGGTAAAAGGGTTCCCTCCTACAAAAAGTGGATGAAAACTGAGCGCAAACCTAAGCTTTGAGTTTGTTACATAACTCGCAGCGCTCTTATACACTGACCTGTCAGCTCTAAGAAGAGCAAACCTTGGAAGAACTTTTAAAGTGTCCCATAGTCTATGCATGGGACTTCTCCCCATCGAACCCTTTTTTGAGAAGGCGAAATTATATTGTCTTTCCGACAACCGCATGAATTGCCGATACCCCTTGAGATCATTTGGCGCAAACTTTTTAATTTGATCTTCAAACTCAGATTTGTTGCCAGAAATTGAAACAACATTGTTATCGTCAAATCGTAAATCGTAGTATGGATTTAATTTTTCTATTTTTATATGTTTATTGAGATCTTCCCCACATCTTTTCCAAAGCTCTTCAAAATTTTTTGGTAAAGTCAAGATGGTTGGACCGAGATCAAATCTATGCCCGTCTTGAGTTTTTGATGAACCACGACCGCCAACTGTTTGCAATCGATCAAAAACCCTAACATGGTATCCTTTTTCACAGAGTACCATCGCAGCAGACAAACCGCCAAAGCCTGCTCCTATAATCACGGCGGTAGGCTTCTCCGATTCTTTCTCTCCTTCAAAATAAGTTTCGTCTGTCTTTTTTAACATACCTGATCTTAAACGTGTCAGTTTTTTTTGACAATATTTTTAATAAAAAATATGCTTTAAACTGAATAAGCCAATTTGGAGCAAACACATTAAAACCATTACAATAACTTTTTTTAAGTTCCCATCCATTTTTGGAAAACTGTGGGCTTTTTCCCATATGGCTTTTTCACATTTATACATGAGAAGAATGAAAGGCCTTCAATTTTATAAGCTTTTCGGGAGTGGTGTTGGAGAAGGCTTTACTCCTGTATTAAATCCTACTGTTTATGCTATTATGGCCGTGTGGGATAATCTAGAAGATGCTGATCAAAACATAGCCAACTCATCCATTTATAGACAATATAAAAAGAGATCTAAAGAAAACTGGACGCTATATCTAAAACCTACGAGATCTTGGGGCAGTTGGGATAAAAGAAATCCGTTTGAAATAACTGATGAAACAAATCAAACATTTCCTGTAGTAGCTCTTACAAGAGCAACAATAAAAACAAAAATTCTTTTAAAGTTTTGGAGGAAAGTTCCAGATATATCAAAACGAATTGGGCTTAATAAAAATGTTTTATTTAAAATCGGATTAGGAGAAATTCCATGGTTTCATCAAGTCACATTCTCAATATGGCCAAATCAAGAAAGCATGGATCAATTTGCTAGAGATCAAGGACCTCACAAGGAAGCTATCAAAGCTGTTAGAGAAAATAATTGGTTTAAAGAGGAACTTTATGCAAGGTTCTCAATAGACAAACAAATAGGCCAATGGCCAGAAATAAATTTAAAGAAGGAAGCAAGTGGATAAATACTTTCCGTTCTCAGCAATAGTTGGGCAAGAACAAATGAAACTTGCTCTAATTTTAACAGCAATCGATCCATCAATTGGAGGCGTTCTAGTTTTTGGCGACCGGGGTACGGGAAAATCAACCATTATTAGATCCCTTGCGGGTTTATTACCTAGAAAAAATTTTGCTATTGCTTGTTCTTTTAATTGTGAAAATTCAGATAATCTCTGTGACCAGTGTAAAAAAAAGAAGTCTATCGATTATGAAGAAAGAGATACTCCCGTTATAGATCTACCCTTGGGGTCAACAGAAGACAGAGTTGTTGGGGCACTGAATTTAGAGATTGCTTTGACTGAGGGCAGAAAAGTATTCGAACCAGGTTTACTAGCTAAAGCAAATGGTGGCTTGCTTTATATAGATGAGGTCAACTTGCTAGAGGATCATATCGTTGATTTGCTTTTGGATGTTGCCGCATCTGGAGAGAACTTAGTCGAAAGAGATGGACTATCAATAAGGCATTCATCCAAGTTTGTCTTGATTGGTTCTGGCAATCCCGAAGAGGGAGAGCTTAGGCCACAGCTACTTGATAGATTTGGTTTTTCAGTGAACGTGACCTCTCCCTCCGAAGTGTCACAAAGAATTGAAGTGATTAAAAGAAGGGATGAGTTTGAGAGAGATCCCCAGAATTTTTTACGAAAGTGGAGAGGCAAAGATTTAGCAGTTCAAAAAAAGATAATTAACGCAAAAAATACTTTAGATAATATTAAGCTTGATGACAGTATTTTAACGAAATGTGCTGAAATCTGTATCGCGGTGGGCTCTGATGGACTGAGAGGGGAACTTACACTCTTAAGGGCTTTAAGAGCGCTTTGTGCTTTTAATGGGTCAACAAAACCAACCTTAGACAATATTAGAGAGATAGCTATTTACACTCTTAGTCATAGACTGAGAAGAGATCCATTAGATGATACAAGTTCAGAAATACGCGTGAAAAGAAAAGTCAATGAACTTATAGATGGCAAATAAAACTGACTTTCTTGAGCATGAGCTCGATGTAAATACTCTCATTCAGGGTATATTAACTGTTAGTAGTATTGATCCCTCTCTTGGTTCGTTGTCTATAAAGGCTAACTATTCAACGGTAAGAGAGGCTTTTCTATCTAACCTCTTGTCCTTATTAAAACCAAAACGATTGAAAAAAATTTATCCATTTCAAAATCCAACCGATTTTACCGAGAGCATAAACATGATCGATACGCTGACCCTTGGCAGCCCAAAATATAATGAAGATATATTCTCATTCGACAACATTGCTTTAATTTTGACCAATACTGAAAAAATGGAAAAAGGTCTAGCCACATTTTTGAGGGACAAAATTAAGAACAACAACAAAAAATTCTTTATTGCACTGGACGAAAGTGAAACTAATGAAATGCCAAGGGCAAATCTTTCTGACTATATTATTTTTTCTGTAAATCTGGGTGGCACAAGATATGTAGATTTAAAAAAGCTTTCTATTAATAGAAAAAAAATTGCCGAGGCTAGAAGAAATCTAGCGACTGTACAAGTGAATAAAAAAATATTGGATTACTTAATAGCGTCCGCCGAAATGTTTTCTATTTCTAATATGCATACAATTTTTAGCACCTTAAAAGTGGCTAAGTCATTATGTGTTTATAAAGGGAACAAAAGTGTTTCGAGAGAAGACATAACTCTAGCTATTTCGCTTTCAATGATTCATAAGGCAAAACAAATTCCTGAATTTCAACAGAAGGAGAAAGCAAAAGCACCGGAGCAAGAACAATTAAGAGACGATAATGAAAGTAAAGCAGAAAACTCAGAACTAAGTAATAAAGACAAGAAAATGCTCATAGATGCTCTTAAAATCTCTCTCCCAAGCAATCTCATTGAGAGTCTTTTTTCAAAAAATTCTCAAACTATTAGTCTTGGGGAATCAGCTGGATCTGGAGAGAAAAACAATAATTTCTCTGCTGGCCGCCCTATCCCTTCCGTTAATAGAAAATATTCCTCTGACAAAAGAATTGATTTGATGGCAACACTTACAAAAGCTATCCCTTGGCAAAAAATAAGATCTTCGTCTGTTACAAAAAAAAATAGAAAAATAATCATTTATCCACAGGACATCATGATAAAAAGATTTGAGAAGAAGTCAGAAAGACTCCTAATATTTTTAGTCGATGCCTCGGGCTCTAACGCCATTGGAAGATTAGCTGAAGCAAAGGGAGCTATCGAAATATTATTATCCGACGCTTATGCAAAGCGAGATAATGTTGCTCTCATTTCTTTTAGTGGATTGAAAGCTGAGCCTTTACTATTACCAACAAAATCACTTGTGACAGCTAAGAAAAAATTAAGTTCGCTTCCTGGAGGTGGCGCAACACCGTTGGCAAATGGTCTACTGGAAGCATTTAATATGGCTGAAGCCGCTAGATCCCGAAATATTAAACCGATTATTATCTTGTTATCTGATGGTAGGGCAAACATGTCGCTTGATGGAGAGGGCGATCGCGTTAAAGCAATTAAGGATACAAATTATATAGCGTCATTAATAAAACGCAACGCCATTAACAATATCTTTATTGATACTTCCAGAAGAAAAACACCAATTGCTGATGAACTCGCGAGAGAGCTAAAGGGCCATTATTTCCAATTGCCCCTGGCCAATTCCAACAGCATTTCAAAAGCAGTTCAGCAAGCAATATAGAGCATACAAATGGATACTGACGCTTCAAACAATTTTTGGCCATACTATGAATATAGTAAATACCTTGAGACAGATAATTTTGTTTGGCATTATCAATTAATCGGAAAACCAGGTAAACCTATCATACTCCTTATTCATGGAGCTGGAGCCTCTTCTCATTCTTGGGCCAATTTAATACCAAAACTTAAAGATTTTCGAATCTTAGCGGTTGACCTACCTGGTCATAGATTCTCAAAAATAAAGAAGGGAATAAGACCTCAACATGACATTATTGTGAGGGATTTGGTTGTTCTTCTTGAGTCATTAAAGATTAAGCCGAATGTTTTTGTAGGTCACTCTATCGGTGCAGTGATCGTTTTATCCTTATCCGATATCTATGAGGGACCACTTTCATCCATAGTACTAATAAATGGTGCTCTCGAGAGATTTGAAGGTCCAGCCGGGACAATTTTTCCACTTATGGCGAGAGTATTTTATGCGAGTCCTTTAACTAAGTATTGGGTCAGGCTTTTTAACAGCGCCGAAAAAAGTCTAAGAAGATTCCTTTCAATATCCGGAAGTAATCTTAAAAGTAAAAATATTGACTACTACTTGAAACTCATGACTGACGAAGATCATATTACGGGCACTCTGGCATTTATTTCTAGTTGGAATATTGGCGACATTGAAAAAAGACTTCAGAAAATAAATATTCCAACTCTTTTCTTAGCAGGCATGCGCGATGGAATAGTAAATTATAAAACATCTGTAAGAGCTAACAAAAAAGCTCTTAACGCCAAAATAAAGCTTTTTGAAAGTGAAGGCCATTTAATTCATGAAGTTTCAAGTACAAAAGTTGCAAAAGAGATCACTTCTTTTTGTAAGCAAATTTAGGCTATGTCCCTGTAAAAGTCGGTTTTTCTTTTTTAAAAAATGACTCTACTGCAGCTTTAAAATCGTTGCTTAACATCAGGTTATCTTGCTCTCTGGCTTCATGATTGAACCTATCACAAAAAGCTTTGAAGGTATCTTCACGCATCACTTGCTTTGCTGACGATGCTGCTAAAGGCGATCTTAGTGATAATTCTTTACCCCAGCTTCTTACATCATCAATAAAGCTGCTATCCTGGAATATTTTGTTTGTCAATCCATAGCCTAGACATTCCTCCGCAGATAAGTGGCTGCCTGAAACAATTACTTCTAAAGCTTTTCTATACCCCAGGGATTTCTGAAGAAGATAGGTTGCTCCTCCATCAGGCACCAAGCCGATATTAGAAAATACCATTGAAATACGAGAGGAAGCCGCCATCACTGTAAAATCGCAATTCATAGCTAAAGCGGTTCCTATTCCAGCTGCTGATCCATGCACGGCAGCTATGAAAAGTTTTTGACTTTTTGATATTGTTTCAAATATCGGAAAATATTCATCCAAGAGCTGTTTTGACGGAGGCATTTGCCCCCCATCATTTAGATCTGCGCCAGCGCAAAAACCGGGACCCTCTCCTCTCAATATCACTATTCTAGTATTTTTATTTTGATCAATTTCATGCAAGCTTTCAGCAAGTCTCAACCTCAGTTGTGTATTAAATGTATTGTAATTTTCAGGTCTGTTAATCAAAACCTCTACTACGTGGTCCGTTATAGCCTCAGTTTTTATAATTTCTGACATTTACTTCTTTCCTATTATAGTTTCAACGTATACGACTATTCTGATTATAGAATACGAGCTTTTAACAGAATAGTTTAATGATCATTACAGATTTTTATATAAAAAACTTACGCTGGCTGTATATAGTTTTCATTCTTACGTTTTGCTCTGCTTTTGGTCAGACATTCTTCATTTCATTATACTCTGGAGAAATAAGGGCTGCTTTCAAGTTAACTCACGGTGAATGGGGCCTTATCTACTCGTGCGCAACCTTATCTTCTGCAATTCTAATCCTCTTTGTTGGTGGTTATGCAGATGGAAGCTCAGCTAAAAGTCTAAGCACCTTGGTCATTTTAGGATTGATAGCTTTTATATTTTTGATGGCAAACAATACTTCAACCTGGGGACTAGTTTTGATCATTCTTGGCCTTCGTTTTTTTGGCCAAGGAATGCTTGGGCACATATCAATGGTCTTTTGTGGAAAATGGTTTTTTAAAAACAAGGGAAAGGCGGTAGCCGTTGCAAACTCTGGTTACACCCTCGCAGAAGCTATAATGCCCACTATATTTGTAGCTTTATTAGGCATTCTTAGTTGGCAAACCAGCTGGTACGTATCGATATTAATGAGTATATTAATATTGGCCTCGGTTAGGCTTCTCGCAGAAACAGATCGAAACAAAGGGACCAAGCCACAAAAAGAAAATCAACAGGTAGGTATGTTGAAAAAATCATGGAAACGGTCCGAGATGTTAAAGAGTTGGGTTTTTTGGGCAGCAGTGCCAGGGCTAATGACTTCTCCGATGATTACTACAACCCTGTTCTTCCACCAAGTTCATTTAGTGGAAATAAAAAGTTGGGAACTTTCAACATATGTATTATTTATCCCAGCCTACTCAGCCGCAACTCTTCTTTCTTTATATTTAATCGGATATTTTGTGGATAACTTTTCCACAAAAATTATTCTGCCTATTTTTCTTTTTCCTCTTATCTCAGGATTATTGCTCTTGTCAATTGCTACAAGTTACGCGGAATTACTCCTTATTTTCATCTTATTTGGCATAAGTGCGGGGGCATATATAGTCGTTTATGGAACTTTTTTCCCAGAATTCTTTGGGTCTCTGTATCTGGGATCAGTTCGAACGGTTGGAGTAACAATTATGGTTTTCAGCTCCGCTATAGGACCTGTTTTAAGCGGTTATTTTATAGACTTAGGCTATCTGATTGACCATCAGTTTAAATTTTTTGCTACATTTTCGATATTCGCTTCTTTATTATTTTTAATTATCAATCTTTGCGTGAAGCTCCCTGAACATGCTAAATAAGAAAAATGAAAAACTGTTGCTCTTTGATTATGATGGGACATTAGTTGACTCAGCACAAATGATAATTGATGGGACTATTGAAGCATTTAATCGATGTGGATTGGCAACTCCTAAGCCAGAAGAAATAAAGGCTGGGATTGGGCAAAAACTACATGTTGCTTTCAAAAGATATTTACCCCATGAACACAAAGGATTAATAAATGAAGTAATAAGACATTATCGACAATGGTATGTGGAAAAAGATTTAGAAGGAACGCAATTTGAACCACTTTTCAAAAACGTTAAACCTGTATTGAAAACATTATATCAACATGGCTGGAAACTTGGGATAGCCACAAACAAATCTTTAAGAGGTTTAAGCAGAGGCTTATTACATCATGAGATCGAAAAGTTTTTTTCAATTATAATGACAGCAGATGACTATACTCCTAAGCCCGATAAAGCCATGGCGATGCATGCTTTGAGAACGCTAAAAGTAAAAAATTCAGAAGCGCATATGATTGGAGATACAGTTTATGATATCACGATGGGTAAGAACGCTAAAATAAATACTATTGGAGTTACTTGGGGTTATAATACCAAAGAAGAACTGCATCACGCAAATGCGGACCATATAATACATGATCCAAACGAACTTGTTGGAATATTGAGAAAGCTATAAATGGATAATCCTGAAATCATTTGGCAACCGAGTATTGAAGGTAAAAAGTCAAGCAACCTATCTCAGTTCATTGAGCTTGTTAATGAAAGATACTCACAATCAATAAAAACAGAATATCAAGACATTTGGGAATGGTCAGTTAGCAATGTTGAAAGTTTTTGGTCTTTGATATGGGATTTTTCTGAAATAATAGGAAGCAAGGGTACTAAAATTTCTGAGAACCCTGGTGAAATGCCCGGAACCAAATTTTTCCCAGAAGCTAGACTTAACTATGCAGAAAACTTGCTAAGAGTGCCAGATAACTCCTTGGCAATAGAGGAGTTTAGAGAAGATGGTTTTTCTAATGCGATAACTAGAAAGGAACTTGAGAATAAAGTCCTAAAAATGGCAGGGTGGATGAAAAGCAAAGGGGTCAAAAAAGGGGATCGTGTGTGCGCTTACATGCCAAACTGTTCCGAAACAATCATAACAATGCTTGCCGCTTCCGCCCTAGGAGCTATTTTTTCTTCCTGTTCAAGTGACTTCGGTCTTGAGGGAGTTATAGATCGCTTCGAACAAATAGAACCCAAGATTCTGATAGCCACGAACGGATACCTCTATAACGGAAAACTGATCGATAGATCAGAACAAATTAAATTGATATCTAAAAAACTTTCCTCTCTGGAACATGTTCTTGTAGTTGAATATGTTAGTCTAAGCGAGAGTATTGATGCCTTTTCAAATTTTAACACTGTTTTTCAGTCTGACCCATTGGAAAACTATATCTTATGCAAATTTAATGACCCTCTATACATTGTTTTTTCATCAGGTACGACTGGCAAACCTAAATGCATAGTACACAGCATAGGCGGTGTTCTAATTCAACATGCCAAAGAACACCTATTTCATACTGACTTAAGTGAAAAACAGAAAATGTTCTATTTCACTACTTGTGGTTGGATGATGTGGAACTGGCTAGTTGGGTCTCTATTTTGTAAAAGCTCAATAATCCTCTATGAAGGTAGCCCATTTTATCCAGATCCCGAACACCTATGGAAAATTGCCGAGAAATCGGAGCTGGATATATTTGGGACGTCAGCAAAATATATTGATGCACTATCAAAATCGAATATAAACCCCAAAGCCCAGTTCCAACTTCCGAATCTAAAAACCATTTGTTCAACTGGCTCTCCGCTTAGCCCGGATAGCTATGATTACATTTTAAGCAGTATTAAATCAGATGTACAAATCGCCTCGATTTCGGGGGGAACAGATCTTCTCAGCTGTTTCGTTCTAAGTAACCCCTTAAGTCCAGTGACAAGAGGAGAAATCCAGTGCAGAGCACTGGGTATGAATGTAGATATATTCAATGAAAACAGAGAGAGTTTGGTTGATCAAGAGGGGGAACTAGTATGCAAAACTCCGTTTCCATCAATGCCAATAATGTTTTGGAATGATCAAAATGATAGAAAATACAAAGAAGCCTATTTTGAGAAGTTTGTGGGGGTTTGGTGTCATGGGGATTGGGCTAAAATTACTAAACGCGGCACAATAGTGATTTATGGCAGATCAGATGCAACCCTAAACCCTGGTGGAGTACGAATAGGAACCGCTGAAATATACAATGTCGTTGAAAAACTCAACGAGGTTTTGGAATGCCTGGTGATAGCGCAAAACTGGAATAGTGATGTTAGAGTAGTTCTATTCCTTAAGCTAAAAAATGACTTTAAGCTAACCCAACAACTTAAAGAAAAAGTAGTGAATAAGATCAAAAAAAATCTCACTCCAAGACATGTACCAGCTAAAATCATTTCTGTTCCAGATATTCCCCGAACGCGCTCTGGTAAAATAACAGAACTAGCTGTTAGGGATATTGTGCATGGGAAAAAAATTAAGAACAAAGAAGCTTTAGCCAATCCTGAAGCTCTACTCCATTTTGCTAATATACCCGAATTAGGTACAGATTAATTAATTATTGCTTCCAAAAAATTGGTAGAAAAAATGCCATGGCCACAAGAAGCTCTAGTCTTCCTAAAATCATAGCTAAAATTAAAATGTATTTTTCAATATCGTCGAGACTTTTAAAACTTCCTGATGGACCAATTATTTCACCAATTCCAGGGCCAACATTTGCTAATGCAGTAGTAGCTCCTGATAAAGCTGTAATGAAATCTAACCCACAAAAAGCTAGACTCAGTGTCACTAAAATAAGGCAGGCAAAAAAACAACATATCATTGTTACGGTTGAACGGTATATATCTTGATCAACCAGCTTGTTGCCATACCTCAAAAGAAACACACCCTTTGAATAAATTAGTTGCCTCAATGATGTCTTTATTACTTGTCCAAGAACGATAAATCTATATACCTTAATTCCTCCAGCGGTTGAGCCCGCACAACCACCGATAAATATTAAAAAGAAAAACATAACAGGGCCTAAGGAACCATAATTCATAAAGTCTCCGCTAGAGTACCCAGTTGTAGTTACTATGGAAACTACGTTGAAGATATATTCGGTGTTCAAATAGATTGACTTTGTTTGGTCACCGTTTTGATAGATTATCAACAATGTACAAGAAAAAAATATAATCAATAAAAAGGTTAGTACCTGTGGGTCTAACTTAGGTATATTTCGAGTAAAAAAAATTGCTACAAATACACTGAACGGTAAGCCACCCACTATCATAAATAAGATAGCGACCCAAAGAACCGCATAACTATCATAGTAACCGAGAGACTCGTCATGCGTTGAAAAGCCGCCAGTGGCAACGGTAGTCATGCCGTGGGTTAAAGCGTCAAATGGAGTTAATCCAACAAAGAGGTAAGCAACAACACATGCTAAAGATAAAATAACATAAATAATTATAATTGATCGTGAGATTTCAACCAACCTTGGTAGGGGCTTATCGGATCTATCAGAGCTCTCCATTTTAAACAATTGCATTCCGCCAATTCTGAGAAAAGGAAGTAAGATAAGCCCTAATGAAAGTATGCCAAGGCCTCCTACCCATTGCATTAACGCTCTCCACAAAAGGATTGGGCGATCGAAGCTTAGTATATCTGTCATTATTGTTGACCCAGTAGTCGTGAGGCCAGATGTTGCTTCAAATAAAGCATCTACAAATGTCAAGTTTGCAGAGGAGGTAGCCAGTGGTATGGCACACAAAATGGGCAGTAGAAACCATAACATATTCACCACCAGTATTCCAAATCTTGGCGTTATCTTTGGTTGATCACCAAAGCAAGCAATTACGACTAACGCGCAAAAAATTGT
Source organism: uncultured Alphaproteobacteria bacterium (assembly GCA_902524845.1). Classification (GTDB taxonomy): domain Bacteria; phylum Pseudomonadota; class Alphaproteobacteria; order Rhodobacterales; family Rhodobacteraceae; genus CACIJG01. The sequence continues at coordinate 14,430 of CABZEW010000011.1, read as the reverse complement.
GGCCATTAAACCCGACCAAAGAAAAGATTTACCTCCCTCCCAACCAGTAAGCACAGAGGTTATCCATGGGATTAACATTAAAACAGAAAAAAATAATCCAACGTAAGCAACGATTAGTCCAGCTGACCTAACTTCTTTCAATAGCATCGATAAAACTTATTTGAATTTTGCTTAAAATACAATAATTGATCGTCTTAAGTAAGTTTAAAGCAAAGTCCTTTCTTTTTTTGCAAAACTTCGAGTCCACTCTAAGAAAACTTGCAGCTCACGCAAAGGTATCTTTTAGATTAATAAGGAATAATATTGCCACGAAAACAACTATAGGTGGGAGATAAATAAGAAAAAATATGTCCGGATGCAGAACAAGAAGTGACTTTAAGGAAATAATCGTAACTTGCATTACCAAAGCTATCAGTGCAAGGAAAACAACGACTGTAGTAATGTGGTACTTTTCACTACTGAAACCTATCAAAGCCAACGCTCCGAGCATACTTAGTGCTATCGGAGAAAATATCGATGCTAACTTCATATGGCTTTCTGCTAAATATTCGGATGAGGAATACTCCGTTAACTGAGCAAGCTCTCTAGATTTCATAATCCCCGTGATCGGCGAGACTTCGGAAGGCGAAGCCAAATAAAACCGCGTTTCAGGTATGAAGGAGTTTAAGTTAATACCAAATCTTTCAAATCTTACAGATACAATACTTTTTTCATCCTTTGACACGATTTGTAGCTCACCATCTTGCATAATCAAATCTCTAATATCGTCTTTATCTCTGATTGCGGCTTCTTTAGCAGAGTATAATAATGAATAGTCATTATTTCTATCGTCAAACACAAATACCCCTGTCATTTGATTTTCCTCTGATTTATCTCTAACGTAGATGGTAACGCCGGAAATTGGGTGTAAAAACTTCCTGCTATCAATAAATTTTATTGCAAAATTTTGCTCAATATCAAAAAAGATTGTCTGAAGTTTAAAAGCGCTTTTTGGTAATATAAAAAAGGTAATTAGAAATAGAATAAAACTGACAGTTACTCCAAATATAAAAATTATCTTTGTGAAAGAAAAATATGAAAATCCTGAGCTAGTAATGGCTACAATTTCAGCTTCTGACACAAGTTTATTTATGGCATAGATGGTTGAAAAAAAAGCGGTAACCGGTATCACAAAATAGGCAACCTGTGGGATGGTGTGTATCGCCACGTTAAAAAATATTTCTATTGGTTGCTTATTTAAAACTAAAGTTTCAAGTTTTGGGAGAATTTGAACTAACCAAAGAATGCCTATAAACGTGAATGAAAGAATCAGAAACGGTTTAAAAAGCTCAATGTATAAATATCTACTTATTACCCTTATCAAGAAATTATTCTCTGCATTTAATGTTAGGCACAATTTTTGCTCTCACTACCGTTGTTAATAGAACGTATTTACTCTTGCGTCAAAAGGTTAGCTCCTAAATAAGCTCGTGCAGACCATGGTTAGTTTGCGTTTTCCTTTATATTAAAAAAAAATTTATATATGATATCCTTAAAATTTTTCTAAATAAATGATAGGTTAAGTAAATGACTGCTCGTAAAAAAATCAACCTCAGAGTTAATGAGTTGATTGATAAATATTCGAACCCTTCAAATAGTGTAGAGCAATTGCTCTGCGATCATTACCCATCAAATAAATTGGCCTACAAAATAATAAATGAAAATATGGAGGAGTATGTTCTTTCATACGGAGAGCTCAAAACTCAATCTACTTTAATAGCAAATGGGTTGAGAGAAAGAGGTATTAAAAAAGGTGATAGAATTGCCACTTTGATGGGAAAGAGTAAAGAGTACATTATTACTCTTTTAGCGATATGGAGGATAGGGGCAGTACATGTACCACTATTTACTGCCTTTTCTACACCAGCGATAACGCTTAGGGTAATGGGAAGCAATTCGAAAATAATCTTTTGTGATCAGAAACAGCAGACAAAACTTAAACCCTCGAATGAATTTACTCTGCATGGTAAACTCGACGTGATAACAACCGCAAGCTTTGAGCAAACTCCAAACTGGGCCGATAGATGGGAAGATTTGTTAGTAACTGATTCTTCTACTAATGATGTATTAAGCTTAGATCCAGAAGCCGCCATTATTCACATTTTTACATCTGGAACAACAGGTGACCCGAAAGGAGTCAGCCTTCCTGTGAAAGCTCTTGCGTGTATAGAAGCATATGCAGAATTTGCTTTTGACTTAAGACAAACGGATATCTTTTGGAATGCTGCAGATCCTGGTTGGGCCTATGGGTTATACTGCGGTATTCTTACTACTTTAACTACTGGAACCCCAGCTATTTTGTTTGAAGGTGGCTTTAGTGCGCAAGCAACAATCGAAATAATAGAAGATCAAAAAGTTACCAATTTTGCTGCTGCGCCAACAGTCTATCGGTCGCTCCGGGCCGATGGGATAGAAATTTCAAAGAAACACAAGCTGCGTTGTTTGTCTAGTGCAGGTGAACCTTTGACACCCGAGATTAACGACTGGGCAAAGTCTTACTTTGGCCTTTCAGTACACGATCATTATGGTCAAACAGAAACTAGTATGGTTATAAATAACCATCATCATCCAGAACTTAAAACAATTTTGCGCGATGGTTCTATGGGTAAAGTTATGCCAGGTTGGGCGGGTACTGTTTTAAAAAATAATGAGGATTTTCCTGAGGAACCTGGAATTCCGGGGCGAGTAGCCTTTATTATTGATGAGAGCCCATTTTCCTGGTTTATGGGTTATATTGGCAACCCCAAAAAAAGTGCAGAGAAATTTTCAAAAGATGGAAAATATTATTTAACTGGGGATACTGGATCAATTGATAAGGATGGCTATTTCTACTTTTCAACTAGGGATGATGATGTAATCATTATGGCTGGATATAGAATTGGACCATTCGAAGTTGAGTCTGCTCTTAGTACTCATACTGCCGTTGCAGAGTGCGCCGTAATTGCCACACCAGATAAAGTTCGGGGTGAGGTAATTGAAGCTTTTGTGGTTTTAATGCCTGGAATAAACAAGGATGACGGTCTTACCGAAGATCTTCAAAAGTGGGTAAAAACAAACTTTGCGGCTCATGCCTATCCAAGGCATATAACCTATATTAAAGAACTACCAAAGACGCCTAGTGGAAAAATTCAACGCTTTGTACTTAGAGAGCAACGCAAAAATGAGATTTCAAGGAATGAAAATAATGGATAAAGTAAATGAATCTCACAATTTAGATCAAGTGATAAGTAAACTTGTATGCGAGAGATCCTCAAAAAGAAATTTTCTCCCAGATGCAGTAGATATTGACACTGTTAAGGATATAATCAGAGACGCGTCAAGAGCACCTTCCGGAACGAACACTCAACCGTGGAAAGTGACGTGTGTGACTGGAGAAACAAAGAAAAAACTTACAACTGCTGTTTTGGATGCTGCACAGAAAGGCGATGCTAAGTTGGAATATGAATATATGCCTGCTCAACTTAAAGAGCCTTATATATCCAGAAAGAGAGCTGTCGGTTATGCGCTCTATGAACTTTATGGAATAAAAAGAGATGATTACCCAGCAAGAAAAGCAGCCGGATTACGTAACTTCGAATTTTTTGGTGCCCCAGTTGGAATTTTTTTTCGAATGGATCGCGAACTCTTATACGGTTCTTGGTTGGATGTCGGTATGTTCATGCAAAATATTATGATTCTTGCGAGAGGAAAGGGCCTTGAGACATGCCCTCAACAAGCATGGTGCGAGTTTGGGCCTATTGTACATAAGGTGCTTAATATTCCTGACGAAGAAATTATAATATCAGGAATGTCTATGGGTTATGCCGCTGAAGCTCCTGAAAACACATTAGTTAGTGAACGTGTACCCTTAGATGAGTTTACAACCTTTCTTAGTTGAGAGTAATATATTCTTTTCCTAAGTAGCGTGATCAGAACCGTTTCGTGACAATCTTCGCTTTAGAGCGTTGAACTCCATTTCTCCTAGCTTAGATCCAAAACCTTTCATTGCTTGCTGGTGTACCAAGTCTTGCACCTCTGGTTTAGGTAAACTGACCTTTTTTCCTGCCTGTGCGGCGATCTGGATTTTACATGCTTGCTCTAAATAGTACATCATAATAAAGGCTTCAGGTATTGTTCGCCCACACGTGAGCAGGCCGTGATTTCTCAAAATAAGGAGTTGTTTCTTTTCCCCTAAATCCGCAACCAATCTTTGCTGTTCGTCTAGGTTTAAAGCCAATCCCTCGTATTCATGATATCCAATCAAATCTTTATACAGCAGCCCTGTTTGGCTTAAAGGCAATAGTCCTTCTTCTTGACATGATACGCCAACCCCAGCAGGTGTGTGAGTATGAATTACACAGTGCATATCTGGTCTTTCTCTATGGATACATGAATGTATGACAAATCCTGCTGGGTTAATTTTATCCTCTGTCTCCGAGACTATCTTTCCATCTAAGTCAACTTTCACAAGATTTGAAGCGGTTATTTCCTCATATAGTAATCCAAATGGATTCAGAAGAAAGTGCTCATCTGGACCTGGAACCCTCGCGGAAATATGGTTGTAAATCAAGTCATCTATGCCAAAGTGAGCCATAAGTCTATAGCAAGCAGCAAGATCTACACGAGTATTCCACTCCTCTATTGTAATTGACCCATTTTTGACAAGCGTTGGTAAGTTCTCATTCATAATATTTCTCCCATACTGAAGTATTAATATTTTTGCATAAAAAGACAAAGGGTGCACCTGAAATTCTTAAGACAATAAGGTTCTTTAAACTCATAAGTTTTGAGCATATCCTTTTCCATCGATAGCGAATTCTATTTAGATAAAAAGTTAACTGTACAGTTAACCGTAAAATAGAGTGAGAAGAAGACAGAAACGTAGACTATCATCTATGCTTGATTATTATTTTACTTGTAACTAATCCACCAAGACAAGATATTCGTTGAGACTATTGCCGAAGGCCACTTTTTTAGCTAACTTCTTCCCCAACAACTTGCATGTTTACTCTTAAAAGTATAGGATTCTAATGCGCTTATAGATAATATAATGGCGCTTCAAATGGGAACTAAGGGGGGAGTTTTTTGAAGTTATACGAAGCTTATTTAAAGGAAATTGTAGATCGCTCGAAAATCGGGCTCGGCCCAAAGCCTATTGACCAGGCAGACCTGGTTGTTGAAATTATAGACATAATTTTAGGTCCTAAGTGCTCCAATAGAGATGATGCTCTAAAGCACTTCGTATACAATACACTTCCAGGCACAACCGATGCCGCTTCGGTGAAAGCTAAGTTTCTGAAAAATTTAATTCTAGAGCATGACACTATGGAAGAAATTGACCGAAATCTTGCATTTGAGTTACTGTCTCATATGAAAGGTGGGCCATCAGTAGAGGTTTTATTAGACCTCGCCTTTGATAAAGATGCTGAGATTGCGGAACAGGCTGCTGGGGTATTAAAAACGCAGGTCTTTCTCTATGAAACTGATACAAGTAGGCTTGAAAAAGAATTCAATGCAGGTAACCCAGTAGCCCAAGATATTTTAGAAAGCTACTTGAAAGCAGAATTTTTTACAAAATTAAAAGCTATTCCAGAAAAGATAAAAGTCGTTACCTACGTCGCTGCTGAGGGTGATATTTCTACTGACTTACTGTCACCCGGCAATCAAGCACACTCTCGCTCCGATAGAGAACTTCATGGTCAATGTTTTATTTCCAAACAAGCGCAAAATGAAATCACGAAGCTCAAATCAGATCATCCCGAAAAAAGCATTATGCTTGTCGCTGAAAAGGGCACTATGGGTGTTGGTTCTTCCCGAATGTCCGGTGTAAATAACGTTGCTCTCTGGACAGGTAAAAAAGCTAGTCCTTACATACCTTATGTAAATGTAGCCCCTATCGTTGCAGGCACAAACGGCATATCGCCGATATTCCTCACTACCGTTGGGGTAACAGGAGGTATTGGAATAGATCTAAAAAATTGGGTAAAAAAGAAAGATTCTGATGGAAATGTAATTCTAAATAATGATGGCGAACCCATTTTAGAACAAGCGTACTCCGTCGAAACTGGAACAGTATTTACCATCAATACAAAAAAAAAGAAGCTGTATGATAGTGATGAAAATAGAGAGTTAGCGAACGTAAGCTCATCATTTACAGATCAAAAAGTGGAGTTTATGAAAGCCGGAGGATCCTATTCTATTGTTTTTGGAAAAAAACTTCAGAATTTTGCAAGTCGTGTTTTGAAAAAAGATACTGTCGCCGTCTTTGCCTCACCTAGAGAAATCCATATTGATAATCAAGGACTTACAGCTGTCGAAAAGATATTTAATAAAAATGCCGTTGGTCTTACTAGCGATAATAATCTCTTTGCTGGCTCTGATGTGCGAGTAAAGGTAAATATTGTTGGCTCTCAGGACACTACCGGCCTAATGACCTCACAAGAGCTAGAGGCAATGGCGGCAAGAGTGATATCACCAACACTTGACGGAGCCTATCAGTCTGGATGTCATACAGCTTCTGTCTGGGACATAAAAGCCCAAAATAATATTCCGAGGTTAATGGAGTTTATGCATGAGTTTGGTCTTATAACGGCCAGAGATCCGAAAGGAGTTTATCACTCGATGACGGACGTGATTCACAAAGTGCTTAATGACCTGACAATTGATGATTGGGCGATTATTATTGGAGGTGACTCACATACTAGAATGTCGAAAGGAATAGCGTTTGGAGCAGACTCCGGTACGGTGGCACTAGCTCTTGCTACTGGTGAGGCTACGATGCCGATTCCTGAGTCAGTAAAAGTGACTTTTGAAGGTAATTTGCATGGTCATGTTGATTTCAGAGATGTAGTTCATTCCACTCAAGCACAAATGCTTAAGCAATTTGGCGAGAATGTTTTCCAAGGAAGAGTTATTGAAGTGCACCTAGGAACTTTAATGTCAGACCAAGCATTCACTTTTACCGATTGGACTGCCGAAATGAAGGCTAAGGCGTCAGTATGTATTTCAAATGATGATGTGTTAATTAAGTCATTAGAAATTTCAAAAAGCCGAATAGAGAAAATGATTGAAAAAGGAATGGATAATAAGAACCATACTTTAAAAGGTTTGGTAGAAAAGGCTTCTGTAAGAGTTGAAGAAATTAAATCCGGAACGAGACCTGCGTTAAAACCAGACAAAAACGCTAAGTATTTTGCTGAGGTCGTAGTTGATTTAAATGAAGTCAATGAGCCTATGATCGCTGATCCAGATGTAAGAAATATCGATATCTCAAAGAGATACACTCATGATACTATTAGGCCAATATCCTACTACAGAGCTGAGAAATCCGTAGATTTGGGATTTGTTGGATCATGTATGGTCCATAAAGGAGATATGAAGATCGTGGCTCAGATGTTACGTAATCTTGAAAAAAAATCAGGTGAAGTAAAGTTTAAAGCTCCGTTGGTAGTAGCAGCGCCAACATACAACATAATAGATGAACTAAAGAGTGAAGGAGATTGGGAAATTTTAGAAAGATATGCTGGGTTTCAATTCAATGATCAAAATCCCAAACAGGCTGCAAGGACCGACTATGAAAATATTTTATACCTAGAAAGACCAGGTTGCAACCTGTGTATGGGAAACCAAGAGAAGGCGGGGAAAGGTGATACTGTTCTTGCGACATCAACACGTCTTTTTAAAGGTAGAGTGGTAGAAGACTCAAATGAAAAGAAGGGAGAGTCGCTTCTTGCCTCAACACCTGTCGTAGTACTCTCAGCAATTTTAGGACGAACGCCTACCTTAGAAGAATATAAGGACGCAGTTCAAGATATTGATCTAACAAAATTTAAACCTCCACTAGAGAAATCTCTAGATACACTATCGGTCCATTTCTGATGAAGGGTTGCTAATAAATATCTGAGATTTAATGTACTCATCAATTTAAAAAATATAATTCCTTTAGTTGAAAATCTTGAAATTGATCTTCAGGCTTATAAACATACCACCAATAATTATTAGAGACGCACCAATCAAGCTAATAGGTCAGGAATAACACCAAAAAAAAATGTCCAAAATCATGACAAAAACAATTGTCGAATAAAAAAAAGGTGCAATAAAGGTCGTATCTGTCCGTTTCATTGCGCTCAAGAAAAAAAGCTGTTCCAAAACCATGGAAGCTCCTATTGAAATGAGCTCTATTAACTGAAATAAATTTGGTACTTTGAAAAAAAAGATCATTCAAACAATACCTATTATTTTAGCTATAAAGTTATTTATGAATAATATCTGTATAAATGGTTCTCTTTCAGAAAGAACTTTTATCAAAAAAATTTCTATTCCCATGATGAATGCTGCTGCTAGACAAAGATAGGCAAAAAGATTACTTTCAAAATCTAAGGTTGGTCTAAGCAAAACGAACATGCCTAGAAGTGAGAAAAAGGTAGCTATCCACCTATTAATTTTAAACGCTCTTTTAAAACAAAAATAGCTAATAACATTGCGAATACCGGATTTAAAAAAGTTATAGAGACTACATCTGAAGCGGGGATAAGTATTACCCCACTAAATAAAATAGCAACACCGGTCCAACCACAGGCCGATCCTTGTGATGTGTAATTTGAAATTGGGTCTTTTAAACCCTGATCTATTAAATAAAACTATTAAGGAGACAATTATAAGAGCAAAGAAGAACCTGGCATAAACGATTTGCAAAGGGTGTATATTATCACTAGCGTAAGCATAGCCAACTTTTTTAATTAGAACACTCCCAAGTCCAAATAAAAATGATGCTAAAAGAATAAATAAAATAGGATTATTGACGAGCCTTATTATCTTTTCACTATCAACCATATTCTTTTATAAAGCCTAATAGAATGACAAATATTTTATTTCTAAAAGAGCATTATGATCTCTACCATAGGCCAAAAGCCCAATCGTTCTAAGATTTTTTCCGCTAAAGTATTCACTAATTTGTGTACTAGATCTCTTAAATGTTGAGAAAGGTATTTTGACCTCACGCCAATTTTTGGATGTAGGAAAAGATGCCTGATAATAAAATCGATATTGCTGTGGCAAAGAAATAGTTTCATTTGTATTCACATGCATATAATAATGCTCTCCATTGCCTTTGACTTTCAGTAGAATTCCTTTTGCGTCCTTCGATTGCTCACTTACATTTGTTCTAATTTGAATAAATCCGCCATTATTAGCTGTACTTACTGAACCTTCTAATCTTACATATGGTCCTTCAGAATCAAATCTTACGCTAGCACCTCCTTCTGAAACCCCTCCCATTACTTGATCAGTATAAAACTGCCAGCGCTTTTCTGGGTTATCAGTAAAATCATCAATTATTTTACTGACCTCAGAAGCATTTGAGGGAAGAGAAAAATGAAAGACAAATAAAGAAGCTAGTAAAATCGCTAGTTTAAAGAAATATTTCGCAAACATAGGTTGCCTCCATTTCCATTATGCTACAAAATTTAAAGCTGTCATTAAAACTGTTCTGATAAGACAACACAAAAGTATTTTATAAAATGTGTGTACTGCGCATCTTTAAAGGGTTCGCAGAGATCACATCCAACGCTTCAGCAGCAAAAGTGGAATATTTCAGCATCCTCTCAAGCAGAGCAGCTACAAGAATTCCATATAAATTTTATTTATCGATTTTCGTAAAAGGCTACTTGAAATCTCTTTTGTTATATATTTGCGAAATATATGCGATCAGATTTTGAGTTATTGCTTTATTACCTTTAATAAGATCTTGGCCCCTTTTTATTTTTTCCTTTCTGCTAATGCCAACTGAGTATTTTAAGACTGCCCTTGAAATATCATTCCTGTTTTCCGCGATCTCCGATATGCCCAATAACGCAAGCTTTTCATAACCCGGCTCAATCATTTTAGGGCCGTGAATAACTATTGAATTTGCCTGCAAAGCCTCAAATGGATTTTTACCCGTTTTTATTTCTCTAAAATTCAGAGAGTTACCTATAAAAGAGATAAACGCCAGTTTGTACCATAACCCAAGCTCTCCAATTCGCTTTACGACTAAAATCTCAGTCTCTTTTTTCGGTAGATCACAATAATCACTTCTTTTCATAACACGCTTGGAATAACGCAAGGCCTTTTTCATAGTGTTCTCACTTAGTTCTATAGATCGTGGTATAATTATCAAAACTAAGTTTGGCAAATGCTGCTTTGCTATTTTATAGGCTTCTAAAATCTCGTTTTCCTCACTTTCATGTAGAGATGCCGCAGCCCATATCAATTTGTCTTCAAACAAAATATTTAATTTGTTTTCCAAATCATTGGTATCTGGAAATATTGTCCCAGCTACTTTTAGTGGTCCGTTAACGGTAGTCTTTCCTTCATCCACACCGAACTCCGTAAGATGTAATTTTGATGATTGATCTTGCACGAAAATATGATCAAACTGTTTAAGTGGCGCTGAAAATAGCTTTCCTAAACGCTTTCTTGAAGCTTTTTTCTTTTCATCCATCCTTAAATTAATTAACAAAAGCGGAATTTTTCTTTCTTTCACCTTACTATTTCTTAGAGGCCAAATATCTAGTTCTGAAAATAAAGCCATTTTTGGCTTCCAATAGTCAAGAAAGCTATCCAGTACATAATAATTATCCACAGGTGCAAATTGATGAATTATGTTTTTAGGTAAGGGAATATTTTCCAGTGCAAGCTTAGATTGTAATGTTGAACTCGTTAGCAGAAGTATGTGATCCGAGAATACTTTTGATAGTTCTTGCAGAAATAACGTTAAGGACAGAGTCTCTCCTAATCCTAATGCATTTATCCAAATTACGTTTTTTTTTGGCCGGTTTCTTTCATAATATCCTAGCTTCTCTTTATACCTCTCTTTGTGCTCTTTTCCTTTCATTCTCCTTAGAGCCAACACAAGAAGCCAAAGGGGATAGTTCAAATAACAGAAGAGCTTATAAAGGTTTAACAATTTTTTGATACCATACTTCTGCTTTAAAAAAGACGGACATTGCTAAAACTCATAGACAAACTCAGCATTATGTTTTCTGACCAAGATTATACATTTTTAAATAACCACTAAACCTATGAAAGTATCCCAGCGATATAAAGATACTAGAGAACTTATGGGTTGGCAACAGATCTCCGGAAGATTACGAAGACCCTTAAATAGCATGGCTAAGGTCCATTAACTTACTCAATCGGTTTGATAAGGAATTATTTACAGTTGCACCAAGTCGCAGCTGTCCCTTAGCGTGATTGGAACAAATATGACCACGTTAATTTTGTGGTTCTTTAAGAACAATATTTTGCTACACTTATTGAGCTTCAGCTGATAAACATTTTGAGCAAACGTTTTATGAATGCCAATGTAAGCTGGAGGATATAGAAATGATGAAACAGCTACTCCACCTTTATTTAAGGGGACAAGCGAATATGCAATTTGTGTTTTTGATCTATAGAGAAATGCTGTAAGCCAATGAAAAATTCCTATAAGTTAGCAAAATCTCTATTTCCTAAAAACTTAATCAGCAAACACTGGGATATTTATCCCTCAAATTTTCATGAGATCCTATTTAATAAAAACGACATAGAAAACTTTAGGAGCAATGAACTAAGTTTTAAGTTTAATGACACTTTAGAAAAAGGAATGCTCTCAAGAACCAGAAGAGTTCTAAACCGATTAGTTAAGATTACTGGAAAATCATTTATAGAGAACAATAAAGAGATAGTCGTTGGTAATCCAAAAACTCTTACGATTTATGACAAGTCTTATGACTATCATGACTTATTTATTATTTATTTTTTTCATGCGATGTATCCGTACCTTTCCGAAAAAAGCAAAAAGACCAAATTTTTTGTCTGTGATATAGGGGGAGGTTACGGAGCACTTATACACCGTATTAAAAAAAACTTCTCTAATGCAGTTTGTTTGCTTTTTGATCTACCAGAACAGAATTATATATCGAATTACTACCTTAAAAAATTAAATCCGGCCGCTAAGATCCTCAATCTAGACTCTCTTATGACAGTCAAGAATATAAAATCACTTGATGATCTTCGATTAAAAAAAGTTGATCTGCTTGATTATGATTACATTATACTGCCTGGATATTTAATAAAACAACTTCCTAATAATTCTATTGACGTTTTTATAAACACGAGATCGTTCATGGAAATGAATACTGAAACCGTAAAATTTTATTTTTCGCAAATACATCGAACGATAAATAAAACCGGAATATTTTATTGCGTAAATAGATACGAAAAAAAAACATCGGGTGATACGATCAAAATCAAGAACTTTCCCTTCGACGAAAAATGGTCATTTGAAGTATCAAGAAAAAGTTTTTCTCAGCCATTAATACATGAAGCTTTGTTAAGGCGAACCCATCTTGAGAATCATAAGCTGAGAAAGGAACTAATGAGGTTAAAGCCATATGATGTAGAGTTTTTTAGAAGCTTGGTATAAGTACAGGATGAGAAACCGAATTAAATCCACGTCAATGAAACTTGACAAATTGGTTTTCGCTTTTTCAAGATATAGAAATGCATACACCAGAACTGCGAATAATATAGAAGCAAGAACTTGTTTCTTATTTTTTAGATGTATACCTAACAATCATTCTTTTATATCGCAGTTTTCGCCATATTTATGGGCTAGGAGTTTTTTTGGTCTATAGTTAAATAGATGATTAATTACATTTAACTTACGCTTAATAGATTTTCACAAGGTCAATGGTGTCTTTTCTACCTCTAATCTTATAATTAGAGACTCTCTCATTATCCTCTTTATGAGTAACTTTTTTCTCAAGATCTGAGCTTACTAGAAAGTTAGTGTCAAATTCTTTGCACGCATCACAGATTCTACTGGCTACATTGACTACATCCCCTATCACAGCAAACTCTACTCTTTGCTCGCTCCCCATATTTCCAGCAACACACGGACCATAGTGAATTCCTATGCGATGCTCAATTTTAACGAGTCCGTTTTTATCTCTTTCGGCATTCCAATCAGAAAGTTTTTCATTCATCAACAAGGCACAGTCAAATGCATTTTGTGCATCGTTTCCATGAGATTTCGGTGTTCCAAAATTTGCCATGACGGCATCACCTATAAATTTATCTACGGTACCTTTATGTTGAAAAATCGCGTCTACCATTAGTGTCTGGTATTCACTCAACAATTCCAAAACTTCTTTTGGCTGCATCTTTTCAGAAAGCTTTGTGAAACCAACAATATCCGTAAACATTACGGCAACCGTTAAATCTCTTGAGCTCTTTTCATTGGTGTTGTTTTTTGAACTTTCTATCTCGTCTCTAACATCTGGAGAAAAGTAGCGGCTGTAATTCGCTCTTGATTTTTCTAGCTCTACTGTGCTTTTAAGCACCCATCTATTGAAGAAAGCAACAGACGCAATTGCTGTCAAATATAAAGAGTATATCGTTAGATAACTACTAAAAATACCTTGGTTAACTGCGTTTCCATCAGTTGCTAATAGCTGCTGGTTAGTTGTAAAATACACTTGGTCTAGTCGAGTAAAAATTAAATAATCCTTCATAGGTTGGATCAAACTAAGAGCTAGCCAGAGTAAAACAGCCCATAATCTAAAGATAAATAGTGAAAGCAACGCGAAGAACGGAAATACAATAAAAATGTGTTCTAAATTGCGTCCCGCGGCAAGAATCTGATCTTCCGTAATCCTCAACATATTTACCTGCTGTCCCAGCACGTAAATATTGAAACCTAAAAAAATGCCAGGAGCGATAATAAGCATATATTTGTTATAGTTTCCGACGTTAATTCTAAAAAACCCTGTAGCTACCGATATAAACATTAATAAAGGCCCACACTTTACTAATATATCGTCAAGCAATTCATCCTTTGGGTTAGGTAACTCCATAATAAGTGTAAAGCTCGACATACACATGCCAAGCATGCAGATAATTTTTGCCGTTCTAATTTCCCACGTGTTAACCACGTCCATCTTTTTTTCCTAATACTCTAGAAAATTCAATTGTATTTATACCTTAATTCTAATGCTAATATCTCTTCAATATACATATTGAATACAGTTATCTGAGGGTTTTTTCAATATCGTTTTTACTGTTCATGGGCTCAAAAACCGAGTATATTTGCGCTTTGGTAAAATAAATAGTTTCTTAAGTTTTAATTTCTTCATTTTATCTCTAGTCTACAAATCGGGTTGTTAAAGATTTATTATAAAATGGTGTAGTGAATTCCCATCAGCAACTGCCCTTAATTTTTTGGTTTGTGACACGGTTAAGAAAGGAAAGTTAGGTTATTGGCGGAGAGACAGGGAAAATAAGACGCGTGTCTTTCTTCTTAATTTTTAACTCCTAAAAAATATTATTTATCAATACGTTAACTTGTGCTTTGACCAAATGTCAAGGTCCAAGAAACTGTGAAGTAATGAC
>CABZEW010000010.1 GCA_902524845.1 uncultured Alphaproteobacteria bacterium | reverse complement strand
AATAGTTGGGCTTGGACGAACTCCTCATCGAAGGTGGTTCGGAAGTGCAAACGGAGAGCGGGACAATGAAATTATTTCCTATGCGCTCAGCCGCTTAAATCTAGACGCACTAGCAGACAGAGAGCTTAGCACTTTGTCTGGAGGTGAGCGTCAGCGAGTTATGGTAGCTCGCGCCCTAGCTCAGGAGCCAAATATTCTTATTCTGGACGAACCCACCAATCATCTTGATATTCGCCAACAGCTAGAGACTATAAAACTGCTTAAAGATCTACAAATTACCATTGTAACCTCTCTCCATGACTTAAATATGGCGTCTTCTTGTTGTGATGATGTATTGCTTATTAAAGATGGTCATACGTTAGGGTTTGGTTCACCCGACACTATTTTTTCTGAGAGCAAAATCACGAAAGCTTTTCAGGTAAGAACGAAACACGAGGTCCTTTCACTGAGCAAGACAAAACACATTACATTTCATTTATAGATAAAGGAGAGAAAATGAATATAAATTCAATTATAAAAATTGGTGTATTGACTATCTTAATGATTACGCACTCTGCATTGGCTACTAGTGCGCAAACAAAAGTAAAGAGTTGTGATCGAGAGGTTATTTTTGATTCACCTCCTAAAAGAGCAATATCAAATGATGTTAATTTGACTGAGATGATGTTAGTTCTCGGGTTAACTGATAGAATGGTGGGTTATACAGGTATATCTGGGTGGAATAAGCTTGATGCGAAAATGCGAGAAGGGGTTGATGCTCTACCAGAGCTATCGAAAAAATATCCTTCTAAAGAAGTATTGGTGGGAGCAGATGCCGATTTCTTTTTTGCAGGCTGGAATTATGGCATGAAGGTAGGTGGTGAAGTTACCCCTGATACATTGGAACCCTTTGGCATAAAAGTTTACGAGCTTACCGAAAGCTGCACTCACATTATGGAAAAGGATAAAGCGAGCATAGATGATATGTATAATGACCTATTGAATTTGGGCCGTATCTTTGGAGTTGAGGAGAAAGCTAATTCGTTAGTGGATGGTTATCGCCTAGAACTTTCTACGAAAACAAAAAACCTAAAAAGCGAAAAGCCATTAAGGGTATTTGTTTATGATAGTGGCGAAGATGCTCCCTTTACCGCCGGTCTTTATGCAATGCCAACAGCTTTAATTGAGGCTGCAGGAGGAACAAACATAATGGATGACTTTAAGAAAAGTTGGGGTACAGTTACATGGGAAGAGGTTATTGATAGGAACCCGGAGGTAATAGTGATTGTGAACTATGGAAATGTAACCGCTGAACAAAAGCGAGAATTCATGATGTCAAACCCTGCGTTTGCAGATTTAGATGCAGTAAAAAACAATCGGTTCGTTACTTTAGAATATGTTGAGGCCACGCCTGGCCCCAGAAATATTAATGCGGTAAAAACTCTTTTAAAGGCGTTTTGGGGATCGTAACTTAATTGTGGAAACTAAAAGTGTTGTAAAAAATACTAGACAAAGATCTACAATGCTTATGTACCTGGCTCTCATAGGATTTGCATTATTGGTGGTTTCGTTATCTATTGCAATCTCTGTGGGGGCCGTTGAAGTGTCCACTGGCACCGTATGGGGTGTGTTGGCAAACAAGGTAGTACCCGGGACTATCGATCCAATTTGGAGTAAGGGACGTGAAGCCATTATTTGGGATATAAGGTTTCCTCGAGCTCTTTTGAGCATGATGGTTGGAGCCGGGTTAGCTATTGTAGGTGCTAGTCTCCAAGCCGTAACCCGTAATCCATTAGCCGACCCACACCTTCTTGGCATATCATCTGGTGGAGCATTTGGAGCAATATTAGCACTTTTACATACGGGGCTATTTCTTGGTCTTCTTACGGTTCCATTTCTAGCTTTCTTGGGAGCTTTAAGTGCGACATTTATAGTGCTGGGAGTATCACGCTTTGCTGGCGCTACAAGTGCTGACCGCTTGGTGCTCGCAGGGGTTGCCGTTTCGTTTATCATAATGGCTGGAGCAAATATGTTGATTTTCTTAGGTGACCCAAGAGCTACTCATACTGTTGTTTTCTGGATGCTTGGTGGGCTAGGTTTTGCGCAATGGAATCAACTTATTTATCCCCTTATCATATTGGTTTTTTGTGGTGCTTGGTTATGGAGCCAGACAACTGTATTGAATGCTATGACAGTTGGTGATGAAACAGCAGCAACCCTTGGAATAAAAGTAGCACAATTTCGTCTTCAAGTATTTTTTGTTTGTGCACTTATCACTGGGGTTATGGTAGCTTTTTCAGGAATGATAGGTTTTGTAGGTCTTATGATTCCTCATCTGGTGCGAATGATGGTAGGAGGTGATTACGTTCGCGTAATACCCTACTCCGCCCTATTGGGAGCAATTTTTCTTTTATGGGCAGATATAACCGCCAGAACTATTTTGGCCCCTGAAGACATGCCAATTGGTATAGTAACTGGTTTCATTGGAGGTATATTTTTCGTTTGGCTTCTTGGTAGGAGATGAAGACCAAATTAAAAGGAATATATTTTCTATTTTTCAAAAGCAGAGAACCCACAAATCTCAATATCAATTTTTTTGGATTAATTTTCACGCGTAATAATAGCAATTCTTCTTTTTAAGTCTCTAAGTACCGCAGTTTTAGCAAAGGGCTTCATAGATCTCCATTTTCTTGCCTCCTCTCGGGTCCGACCACAACCTTTACACCAACCGTTTTTCCCAGAAAACTGGCAAACATCTATACAAGGACTATTTTTACGTTTCATCATTTGTAATTCGCTGGATTATATTAATTTTACGTATTTTTTTCAGTTGAGCCAATCAAAATTCTCTCTTACAACGATAATTGTTGGACTCTTAATTAATAGAGCATTTTTGAACGCTTCTACAAATAATTCCTTTCTATCAGCATAAACTGACTTGCAATGGCAGGCCTCAGCGAGCATAACAAAATCGGGATTAAGTCCTTCTACCCCTACCGGATCAATGTTCATTATCCTCATGTCATCTTGTATTTGTTTATAACCCCCATTCTCCCAAATAATGACAGGCAAAGATAAGTTTTGTTCTTTTGCGGTAAGGAGCTCTGGCATGGAAAACATAAATCCTCCGTCTCCAACCAAAACAGTTACTGGCATCATCGGAAACGCCATCTTTGCTCCTATTGCGTTAGGCAACGCGTTACCAAGTGCACAGAACCCTACCGGGTGCAGCCACTTTCGTGATTTGGGAATATTAAAATCGAAAATACCTGTGTAAGACAGCTGACAAGCATCTGTTGAAAATATTGTTTCTGAAGGTGCTATTTTCCGTAGAATCGTTAAAAGCTTTTTATGGCGCCTCTCGCTTTTACTAAGGTTTTTTTCTATCTGCGTTTTTATGGCAATAACCTCATTCTTTATAATTTCTTGCTGTTCGCGGGAAACAGAGTTATTTAGTTTAGCGTTTAGCTTCTGAATTATCTCTTTGGCATTACCCACAAGTCCTATGGTCGCTGGATAGTTATCATTTATTTTTTTCCTATCTATATCCACTCTGATTATTTTTCCGTTGAGTAGGTATTTCCCAACGTAGTTATCTGTTTCCGCCAATTCTGTGCCTATAGCTATGATTAATTCAGCCTTTGATAGATATTCCCTTGCTTCGGCTCTAACCGTACCCCCTGAAATCACTAGTGGGTGATTGTCATCAAGCACACCCTTTCCTGCTGTAGTGGTAAGCACCATAGCACCAAGACTATCCACTAACTTGAGAATTTCGTCTCCAGAGCCACACGCACCTCCTCCCAGGACTAATACAGCTTTCTTGCTTTGATTTATCAGACTAACAGCTTTCAACAAATCCTCCTCACTTACTTCACAAGTAGGCACTATCTTAGACGGCTTCCAATCAGTGATGACTGATTGTGCCTGAATATCTATTGGGATCGAGATATGCACTGGTCTGGGCCGTTTACTTCGAAAAATGGTAAAGGCTCGGGCTAATAGGACCGGTACATCACTAGGTGTTTTAACAGTCTCTGAAAAAGCCGTAAGAGGTTCCGTAACCTTTTTTTGTTCTGTTATTTCATGTAATACCCCTTGCCCTTTTCCTAGGCTTGTACTAGCCGGTTCTGCTGAAATCAAAAGCATTGGCAAAGAGTCAGCATAACATTGCCCCAGTGCTGTTGACGCGTTTGTAACACCTGGTCCAGATATAACCAATGCTACTCCAACATCACCAGTGGCTCTTGCCCAACCTTCTGCCATAAATCCAGCTCCTTGCTCATTTCTAGCTTGTACATGCTTTATTTTATTTGGAACTCCGACACCATCAGTCAAGGCACGGCAAAAATCAAGAGTATGTACACCAGGGATACCAAAAATCGTTGTTATGCCATACTTTGATAAAAGCTCAATCGTTGCCTCAGCACAGCTCTTTGTCATAAATCATCTTGCTCCATATCGTACTAAAAATAGAGTAGATTATATTTTTAGAATAATAAATTCTAAAAAATTTAGGTATCTGTCATTATGAATTTACAAATTCAATAAGGTGGTTTTTTGAGAGAGGATAAAACTAAAAAGTATGGTAGCAAAAGCTGGGCATTTATTTCGCTTAGTGTTACCGCAACTGGTATCCTAACCTATTTTTTTTTGATAACTGTAGCTTTGGGTCAAATAAAAGTTGTTGATGCTGATACTATTATCTTAAACAAAGAAAAAATTCGTCTTCATGGAATTGATGCGCCTGAATCAGAACAATATTGTTATGTTAATATGAAATCTTGGCCATGTGGAAAACGAGCAACTGAATATTTAAAGAAGCTATTAGAGGGAGTCTCTATACCATCATTGCATTGTGATATATTTTCGAAAGATCGCTATGGTCGGTCAATAGGTGTTTGCTACATTGGAGATAAAAACATCAACAGCATTTTGGTAGAAAATGGCTGGGCTTTAGCGTACAGAGAATATTCGAGAGATTACATTCCAAATGAAAAGTTAGCATCAAAAAGAAAAATTGGCGTTTGGCAGGGAGACTTTGTGGAACCATGGAAGTGGCGGCTGGGAGTACGTATTAGAGAAGCTAAAAAAGTTGGTTGTCATATCAAAGGAAATATTTCCTCGAACGGAGAAAAAATCTATCACCTTCCTAAATCTAAAAATTATTTAAAAACGAAAATCTCTCCTTCCAAGGGTGAAAAATGGTTTTGTTCTGAAAAAGAGGCTCAAACTCTTGGTTGGAGAAAACCAAAAATAAAAAATTGAAATTTTCTGTACTACAAGATAGAGGTTTTGAGTAGATCAATGACCCGTCAATCCTCTTTCTTTCGGTCTGAGCATATGGCATTTTAAAAATTTTTAAGAAATTTGTGACGGAATTTTCCTTCTCATACGTTTAACAGACATCGTCAACAAAAATGTTGGCAATTCAAACCGTATAAAGGAGTTATAAAATGTCAAAAAAACTTAAATATTCAGTTGCCTTATTATTAGCGCTTTCGATTGGGAATACAGCAGCAGCAAAAAACCATGGCAACATGAAATTTCTTGGAACTTTATCCTTTGAAAATTTGGATATCAATAATGATGGAAAGCTATCGATAGAGGAGATAAAAACAAAAAGAGACTCAATGGTTCAGTCGATGGACCTTAATGGTGACAAAATGGTGAGCGCTCAAGAGCTAATGCAACAGCACGCCAAACAAACAGATCTTTTTGCTAAACAAATGATAAAAAAACTGGACGCTGACGGCGACGGCAGCCTAAGTTTTACAGAACTTAAAAAAAGTCAGCGGTGGAAACTAAGCAGAATGTTTTATCGCTTGGATAAAGATCTTGATGGATTTATCAGTAAAGAGGAATCCCAATTAAGAAAAAAAAATATGTTTAAAAGATAGGTGCTGTTTATACAAATATGTGTATCACTTTAATGTAGGACCAATTGGAACAATTAAATGTTTAGGGGCTTGCAAAAAAAATACACCGATCATGCTTTATTAGCCGCTTTCGCAAAGGGAGATCACGGGGCGGCCCAGCAACTCACGGAACAACTAATGCCAAAAATTCACGCACACGCTTATTATAGGTTAGGAAATATAGCAGATGCTGAAGATGTTACCCAGGAGGCTTTTTTAAAATTATGGAAAATTGCGCCAAGTTGGAAACAAGATAAGGCACAAGTTTCCACTTGGCTCTATCGTGTAGTCAGTAACTTGTGTAAAGATCGATATCGACGCGCGACCCTAGAAGGGATGCTTAGTAAAGGAGAACCGACTAATGAGCCCCAATCCCCCAGTTCTAAGATTGAAGATGAGCTTCGTCAAAAAGCTCTTTACACTGCAATATCCATTTTGCCAGAAAGTCAGCGTCTAGCAGTGCAGTTAAGGCATATTGATGAGCTAACAAATCCACAAATTGCAGAGATTATGGAATTAAGTGTTGAAGCGGTTGAAAGTCTCACAGCACGAGGAAAACGCAAATTAACAAAAATTTTGCAAAGTCACAAATCAGAATTAGGATATAGTCATGGGTAAAGATAAGCGCAACTCCAAAGACGAACTTTCTGAGTTCTTCAAAGCAGCTAGAAGTGCTTCCCCTAGAGTTAATTCATATTTAAAGGCACGCATTCTAAGAGATGCAGAAAAAATACATGGCAATCTCTATCTGCCTCGAAATTTATCTTGGTTCAACAATACACTGAACTTTTTGAAGAATCTAGGTGGGGTTCCGTCAACTGTTGGCTTTGCGGCATCCCTTATGGTAGGTGCTTGTATTGGGTTTTATTCACCAAATTGGTCCGAACCTTTAGCAAGTATTTTAAATATTAATATTTTTGAAGAAATAAACTTTACAGGTTCATTTTTTGAAATGAACGAACTTTTTGAGGATATCTAATGTCAGCTTCAACAGATTTAAAACCAAGAAATCTTTGGAAAATCCTATTTGGTATATCTCTTGCCTTAAACCTTCTAATAATCGGCGCGTTAGGCGGAGCGATGTTACGAGTAGGCAAAGGACCGATGGTAAAACATCGCGCCTCCGGTTATCTTTACATGCGAGCACTGAACTTTGAGGACAAAAAAGCATTAAGACAGGAGCTGTTTAAAGACAAAGATAGTCGAAAAATAATCAGAGCTAAAGAGCGCTCAAGCTATAGCTCCGCAGTGAAAATTCTAAGGAAGCACCCTTTTGACAGGAAGGCCTTTGAAGATTTATTAGATCAGCAAGCAAAATACTCAAAATCAAGACCAAGCTCGGCACGGGTAGTTCTGATAACACAAATTGAAAATATGACAAAAGAGGAGCGCTTGATCTATTCCAAGCGTCTTGAAGATTTAATCCGTAACATACTAAAATAAGACCAATGTCTGAGACAAAGTTAAGTAATATGAAAATAGTAATCTATGGGCTGTTTAAGATAGTGGTAGGCTGTTGTAAAATAGATATTTAGATTGATAAAGATGTACTCATTGATAATTACGTCTAACCATCGCCTAACTTATATTAAGATCTAGAGAAATAATGGTTGTAAACTTAACAAAACGGCACGCCTCCTGCCACTGGGGCTCAATAAGGTTAGACATCGATCTCGAGAATCGCCTGTTAGAGATTGTAAGATGTAATTGCTCGATATGCAGTAAAAGTAAGGGCTTCGGGATGATTTGTGTATCTCAGGAAAATGTAACTGTAGTCGAAGGATTTGAGTCTGTTACGGAATATATCTTTAATACCACTGAAGCTCCGCATTTCTTTTGCATAATCTGTGGCACTCATACTCATCATAAAAGTAGAAATAACCCAGATAAGATTTGTATAAATGTAGCTTGCATTGATGATTTCAATATCGCAAATTATAAGGGAGATATAGAAAACTTTGATGGTGCAAATCATCCTCGTGATTTATGATGTGAGTGAAGGGGTTTACAGTTGAACAAGCATAATTCGATAAGAAATCAAGCATGGGAATGTGATCTTAGAAGCGATACATTTACTTCTCCTGATGAAGGAATGAGAACGGCAATGGCTACTGCTATCGTAGGAGACGACGTCTATGGTGAAGATCCAACTGTCAATCTACTAGAAAAGCGACTAGCGTCACTTTTGGGAAAAGAAGAAGGCGTCTTTTTCCCTTCTGGAACCCAAAGCAATTTGTCAGCTGTTATGGCACATTGCGGAAGGGGTGAAGAAATAATAGTTGGAAAAAATTACCACGTGTACTGGGACGAGGCATCTGGGGCTTCTGTATTAGCTGGAATATCATTATGGCCTGTTGAAACGGGAAAAGATGGATCCATCTCACCGTCGTCGGTTGAAAAAGCTATTAAAGAGGACGATCCCCATCATGCATCTAGTCGATTACTGTGCCTAGAAAATACCGTCGGTGGCAAAGCTATATCATTAAAAAAGATGCAAGATGTTTCTTATATAGCAAGGAAAAACAATCTAAGCATTCATCTTGATGGCGCACGTTTTTTTAATGCAGTGACAGCATTAAGCTGCAAACCTGAAGAATTGGCAAATTGTGCAGACAGTGTATCCATATGCTTGTCAAAAGGACTTGGAACACCACTTGGTACTGTACTAGTCGGTTCATCAAAATTTATTCGAAAAGCAAGAAGAAACAGAAAAATTCTTGGTGGATCAATGAGGCAAGTTGGTGTTGTGGCCGCGGCTGGGCATTACGCTTTAGACTACAACATATCAAGTCTTGCTGAAGATCATAAACGAGCCGAGTATTTCGCTAAAGAGCTTCGAGGAATGGATATTGGGCATGTAGAAAGCGGAACAAACATGGTGTTTTTCACACCTTTAGACGGTCAAACCGAAAAACTCCGATCGCATTTGGAAAAATATAGCGTTAAAATAGGTGATCAAAAACCATCTATTCGAATGGTCTTACATCGTGATATTTCCGACGATAGTCTTGAAAAAGCGATCAATGGCTTTAAGACCTTCTATAAATAAAATAATCAGATCTAATTTTTATGATGAGAAGAGGACAGAGAAATAGAATTCGGTGGGAAGATCTCAAAAGCCCCTGTGTTAAAATCTGCAAACTGGAGAATGGAGCTTGTATAGGATGTGGAAGAACTCAAGATGAGATCCGCGAATGGGTAATCATGAGCGACAGTCAAAGAGAAGTGATCATGGAAAGGTTAAAGACAAATTCCCCAAATGAATAATTCTGAAAGAGGAAGCCCATCCGCAGATCTTATCAATAGCCTTCTAGGGCACTATCAGAACAGACGTTTCAGTGACGCAGAAAAACTTGCTGTAAAAATCACTCAAGACTTTCCTAAGCACCAATTTGCATGGAAAGTTTTGGGCGTATTATTGGAAGCAAGAGGTAGAAAAACTGAAGCCGTAGAAGCTAATCAAACAGCAGTTGCATTATCTCCTCACGATGCTGAAGCTCACAATAACTTGGGTAACACACTCAAAGAACTAGGAAGATTAAAAGAGGCTGAAGCCAGCTACAATCAGGCAATAGTGTTGATGCCTAACTATGCTGAAGCGTATTGCAACTTGGGCATTACGCTTCATGGCCTGGGAAAATTAGATAAATCTGAAGCCAGCTATATCCAGGCAATAGCGTTAAAACCTGAATTGGCTGAAGCCTACATCAACTTGGGTATCACGTTGCAAGAGCTGGGCAGATTAAAAGAGGCTGAGTCCAGCTACAACAGAGCAATAACATTGATGCCTGACTATGCTGAAGCGTATTGCAACTTGGGTAATGTGCTTAAAGAGTTAGGAAGGTTAAACGACGCTGAGAACAGCTTTAATCAAGCGATAGCATTGATGCCGAACTTTGCAGAAGCTCATAGTAACTTGGGCGTCGTTTTTCAAGAACTGGGCAGATTAGAGGACTCTAAAGTAAGCTTGACAAAAGCGATAGCGTTGATGCCTAACTTTATGGATGCAGCACGAAATTTAGTCAAACTTCCTGTGGGACAAGTAGACTCGCATGCTCTTAATTTATGTGAAAAAGCAGTTGGCACTTCAGATAATTCACTAGAACATCAAATAAAATACTTTTTTTTCCAAGGAAATCTTCTCAAACATCGTGGATTTTTAGACCAATCGTTTTGTATGTTTTGTAAAGCCAACAAATTAAAACTAGGACTTAGTGAAGATAAAATGAAGGTGGCTGCTAAGAAAAATATTGACAGTCTAATGAGAATTAAAAAATGGATGTCCAGCTTTCCAAAATCAGAAGGAAAAGGATTAACGAAACTTTTTATAATAGGTCCATCAAAATCGGGAAAATCTTCGTTAGAACATATCCTTAGCAAAAGCCCATGTGTTAAGGCGCTATACGAGACAATAGAGCATAATGAGCTTTTAAGAGATAATGGTTATAAAGGAGATACAAATGAATTTCTCTTTGAAAATCTTTTTTCCCAAAGCGCAGGAAAGCTTCGTCAAGAAGGTTATGAGGTGGTAACCTCCACTAATCCTGGGAGTATATTTTATTCAGATTACCTTATTGATATGCTACCCGATACTTACTTTGTAATTATTAAAAGAGATCTTAAGGATGTCTCACCGGAAATATTTACTACCGAGTATAAGACGGAAAACATTCACTCATCTGATGCAAATGAAATTTCAAATTATTTGGACGTTTATTACAGGATTTGTCAACTATTAGCTTTAAAAGTGCCTGATAAGTGCTTAACAGTATCCTTTGAGGACATTGTTAAAGCTCCCGAATATGTAGTTGACCAAGTTAATGAATTAATAGGCAAAGCTCTCAACGTGAAATATTCAGAATACGATACTGCTAGCCTTGAATATGAAAGTTTATTTCGGACCCACTATGCGACAATGATCAACCTATCCAACAAATAGCTGTCTATCTCGCCATTATAAAGAAAAATTTCTGCAACAAATTACTTTGAAAATTACGATGACAATTAGTTTATTTAGAGAGATAATAATTAATAGTCATAACAAAAATGAGTGATTTTTCCAATTTGTGATTTGCCTAAATTTCTGAATTTTCCTACACTAAAGTGAATTTATTTAAAAAAACGTACTATTTACTGCGGTAACCTCATTTATTTGAAATGCCCCTATCTTTTCTCCTGCTCCTTTTCAAAATCCTTCAGAGTTTCATAAAGTTTAGATAAAAACTCATCGAGGTGATCTGTAGTAGAAATAAGTGGAGGCGCAATCATTAGCCACTCTCCATTTTCACCCCTCGACGTCTTTCGAGTATAGAGAAGAATTCCATTTTTTATTCCAATTTCACTTATTCTATAAATAGCCCTTTGATCCGTGTTGAATATAGCTTTGGTTGTTTTATCTTGTACCACCTCCACCGCAAGAAGCAGTCCCCTCCCTCTAACATCCCCAATTATTGACAGTTGCGACGCTAAATTCTCCAAACCTTCCTTTAAATAGTCACCAACCACTCGTGCGTTTTCTACAAGATTATTTTCAATAACCTCATTAAGCACAGCATTTGCTATTGCACATGACAAAGGATTAGAGGCATATGTATGCCCATGCAAAAATCCGCCGGACGATACTACTGGCTCAACTATTCTATTTGGAGCCAATAAAGCACCTAATGGAGAATAGCCCGCACACAGGCCTTTTGCTAAGATTACTAAATCTGGATCTGATCCTTCCCAATGGTCAGCCGCAAGAAACGTTCCAGTCCGTCCAGCACCACTCATAACTTCATCATAGATCAATAATACTCCATACTTATCACAAATCTCTCTAACGTTTTTGTAGTAGAAATCAGGCGCAACAAGCGCCCCTGTGGAGAGACCCCCTACTGGCTCCAAAATAAAAGCTAATACTTCCTCAGGGTCTTCTTCCATTATAGTTCTTTCAAGCTCATCTAAACAAAACCTAGCATAAGACAATACATCAAAATTATCGGGAACTCTGTAGGACAAAGGAGCTGGCACTTTGATAGCTATTTTTGTTAAACTTTGAAAATTTTCTTTCATTTCAATATCGTCGGACGCTGAAAATGCTCCCATTGTTGATCCATGATAACTGGGTGCTCTTGCTATTATTTTATGTTTTTTCGTTTGCCCACAGACTATTGCGTATTGCCTTGCCAGTTTAAAAGACGCCTCGATCGCCTCAGAGCCCCCGGATACAAAGAATGCTTGATCGTATTTTTCTCCCGTTAAAGTTACTAAATTTTTTGCTAAATCTCTATTGGGCTTATTTTCAAAAAAAGCGTGGCTTGCAAAACAGACTTTTTCAGATTGATTTTTAATTGCTTCTAATACTTTTGGGTTTGCATGCCCAATATTACAGGTGATGGGACCCGAAGAAGCATCGAAGTATTTATTACCTTCTTCATCATATAGATAGACACCTTCACCTCTTTCAACTACAGGCATTTTTTTATTACCTATATAAAAGGTTTGTATGGGTCCACCCCTCTCAAGTTTCATAAACACCCACCACTTGTAAAACCACTACTTTAAGGCTAACTTTTTAGTAGAATGAAGTCATTATTATTATTGCAAATAGAAAGATAGATGTAAATGGTCTACCCAAATATGGATCCCTCATTGAATAATTTTGTTGAAACTATGGCACCTAAGAATGACGACATGCCGTATAATTACACACCTCAAGCTTTCAGAGACTCGATGAAAAAAAAAGTCGCTATGACTGCTCTCAAAAGACCCTCAACATTAGATGTTAGAGAACATCTATTCGCTACCAAAAACGGACTTGTAAATTCCAGAATCTATCGACCAAGAGGAAATGATATACAGCTTCCTTGTTTAATATACATGCATGGAGGGGGATGGATTATTGGAGATCTTGACTCTCATGATGGAGTATGCGTTGACATAGCTTTAGATGGAGACTGCCAAGTGATCTCTCTTGATTATGGCTTGTCCCCAGAAAACAAGTTTCCAAAAGCTTTGTATCAATGTCACGAGATCTTCAATGAAGTTTTTGAAAATGCTGATGCGTTTAATATTGATAAAAAGCGGCTTTCAATTGGCGGAGACTCTGCAGGCGGGAACTTAGCATTATCAACTACACTTTTAATGATGAAAAATGGTAGTCCTCTTCCACTATATCAGTTTCTTATCTATCCCTGTATAGACAAAGATTTCGATAGCTCCTCCTACATAAAACATTCAGAGGCGCCTTTTCTTACAAAAAAGATGAT
Organism: uncultured Alphaproteobacteria bacterium; assembly: GCA_902524845.1. Lineage (GTDB taxonomy): Bacteria > Pseudomonadota > Alphaproteobacteria > Rhodobacterales > Rhodobacteraceae > CACIJG01. The sequence continues at coordinate 42,485 of CABZEW010000010.1, read as the reverse complement.
GCTTTGGTTTTTTGATACCTATCTCCACGGACCTGAGGACTATTCAAATCCTTCAGTTTTTCCAATTTTAGAAAAGAATTTTTCTGGCATGCCAAAAACGGTTCTGCTGAATGCAGAACTTGACCCCTTAGCCACTGAAGGTAGAAAACTAGCTAAAAGGCTCATTGATGATGGTGTACCCGTTTTTCATAATGAAGCACAGTCTTTAATTCACGGCTTCATTAGATGTCGCGATCAAAGTCCTAAGGGAAATAAAGTCTTTAAAGAGACAGTAAATCTTTTGAGGTCTTTTCATTGATCTAAAGTTTTTCTTTTGAACTAAAATGAATTGGATTACGATTGTTTCCAACATAAACAAAGGGGGATTTGATATGGATCAAAATATTAGAGCTTCATTACAAAGCGCAGCATTATATAATTTCTTAATCATTGTTTTCATAACTATGGTCAGTCAGTCGGTTACACTTATGGCTATAATTTTTGGAGATCTTTCTGGGAAAGAAAATGCAGTTGCGGCAACAATTGTTTTAATGGCTTTCACAGGTGCATTTGGTGTCTTAAGGCAAATGGGTACAGTCCAATTACTTATAGATGAAATGGATGATAAGACTTCAAAAACTAATTACGGTAAAGAGGTAAAAGCTATTCCACTTGGAGTACTTAAATTTGTTTTTGCCGGAGTCTTCGTTGTCATTGCGATTTTCCAACTGCTAGCACTTTACTAAATTCTACACATTATGAGACAAGGGGCTCCTTTAGGTCCCTTTGTCTCTCCTAATCATTGACTCTCCAACTATCAGCATTCAAAATAAAAAAATTATGGTGCTTTTTTTGTCTAACTTGCAACTAATATTCTTATACAATTCAATACAAACCACTGCGAAAAGGTATAAGTGATGAAATTTGAGGGGATCTATACACCATTAATTGCCCCTTTCAACAGTGACTTTACACTCAACTTTTGTGCAATGAGTTCCGCAATAGACCTTCTTGTCAGCTCTGGCGTTCATGGAATAATTGTAGCTGGTACTACAGGTGAATATTATGCCATGAGTATGAAAGAACGTGTGTTCTTAATGAATAAAGTAAAAGAGTTACTTAAAAATCGTTTGCCTTTAATTATTGGAACCGGTGCCATTCGTACGGAAGACAGTATTGAATATGCTAAGCAAGCAAGAATTGCTGGTGCTGACGGAATTATGATTACCACGCCACCGTATGCTTATCCAACTGGACGAGAGATTGCACTACATGCCTTAGCGATCGATAGAGAAGCAAATTTACCTGTAATTCTGTACAATTATCCGGGGCGAATGAGCGTCAATATGGATGAAGAAACACTGGACCGATTAGGGCGATCAAAGAACTTTTGCGCAATAAAAGAGAGCTCTGGAGACCCAAATCGATTACATATGTTGGCACGAGATTACCCCCACATATCTTTAAGCTGTGGAATGGATGACCAGGCATTAGAATTCTTCGCGTGGGGCGCCAGAAGCTGGGTGTGTGCTGGTTCAAATTTTGCACCTGAAGCCCATTTAGCTCTTTATAAAACATGTGTTATTGAAGGTGATTTCATTAAAGGAAGAGCTATAATGTCGGCGATGCTCCCTTTAATGCGTGTTCTTGAACAAGGTGGAAAGTTTGTTCAATGTATAAAATATGGTTTGAATTTAAGAGGTGTTGATGCCGGACCACCTCGTAAACCACTGCAGCCTCTTAACAAAGATGAAAAACGTGTTTTCGAGCAGGTAGTGAATACAATGAATGTTACTATTGATAAAATTATGGGGAGATAGTTATGAGTGAGCTTTTGACACATGAAGAATATAAAAGTCTTGGAGCATCATTAGACTTTCCTCAAAATCCATTTATTGATGGTAAGTATCAAGTAGGTTCAGGAGAATCTATAAAAACTCGCAATCCCTCCACCGGTAAAGAAATAACAAATATTACTACCGCTAGCGACGGAGATATAGATCTTGCAGTTGGAAAAGCTAGAGAGGCCTTTGATCAAGGTCGATGGTGTCGCCTTCATCCCTCTGAACGAAAAGACATACTTATAAAGTTATGCAAGTTGTTAACGCGAAATAAAAAAGAACTTGCTGTAATGGAGAGCCTGGAGAGTGGGAAACCGATAAGAGATTGTGTTCAGATTGATTTGCCAGAAACAATACATACTATTAAGTGGCATGCAGAGTTAATAGATAAAATTTATGACAAAACAACACCTAGTGGTGATAATGCTTTATCTTTCATAACAAGAGAACCAATAGGAGTAGCCGCAGCAATTCTCCCGTGGAATTTTCCATTATTAATGCTAGCCTGGAAAATTGGCCCAGCTCTTGCCGCTGGATGTTCTGTAATTGTAAAACCAGCCGAGCAAACCTCTCTTACTGCTCTTAGAGTTGCAGAACTAGCCACAGAGGCCGGAGTTCCTCGTGGGGTTTTACAGGTGTTACCAGGTACTGGACCTGCAGTTGGTGAAAAGCTGGGGCGTCATAAAGATATTGATATGGTTAGCTTTACTGGCTCTACAGAAACGGGAAGGCTCTTTTTAAAATACTCCTCCGAAAGTAATTTAAAGAAGGTTGTTCTTGAGTGTGGAGGTAAAAATCCAGCTGTTGTTTTTAATGATGCCGAAAACCTTGACCTTGTAGCGGAACATATAGTCAATGGTGCCTTTTGGAACATGGGTGAAAACTGTAGTGCAATATCACGGCTAATTGTTCATAAGAAAATCAAATCCGATTTACTTAAAAAGATACTCGAGCGATTACGAGATTGGAAAACGGGTGATCCTCTTGACCCCCAAAATCACTTAGGAGCACTTATTGACGGTGAGCATTGTAAAAAAGTTGCTAGCTATCTTACGGAAGGGGCGGTAGTTGGAGGACAAATAGAAGGTTGTTTTGTTACCCCCACAATATATGAAACAACAGTAGATAATAAACAGGCAAAAGAGGAAATCTTTGGCCCTATCTTAAGTGTTCTGGAAGTCCAAACAAATGAGGAGGCGATTTCTTTAGCCAATAATACGGAATATGGATTAAGCGCATCCATTTTTAGTGCAAACACCCGAAATGCGTTAAGAGCTGCAAGAGAGCTTAGAGCTGGAACCGTAACTGTAAATAGTTATGGAGAAGGGGATATAACAACACCCTTTGGAGGGTACAAACAATCAGGGTTTGGTGGACGTGATAATGGCATACATGCCCATGACCAGTATTGTGAGATAAAGACCATTTGGATTGATCTGACAGATCCGGCTTCACAGGATAAGATCGAATGACGGTACAAGCCGTAGGAACAACGCGAAAGGGCCGTAGCTCTCGACGGCTAAAGAGCCAAACAAAAAATTTTAAAATGCTTCCAGGATTAAGAGGCCGTCTTCCTCTTACAGAACCCTTAGATCAAGACCAAATACAAAGAATTGATAATGCGTCCATGGATATTCTTGAAAATACTGGTATTCATTTTCGAGATAAAATTGCTCTCGAAGATTGGAAATCTGTTGGCGCAAAAATTGTTGAAGAAACAGTTTTTCTTGATAGATATCTTGTTAAAGATCTTGTTAAATCCATTCCTGAGACATTTACATATCATGCAAGAAATCCAGAAAACAATCTAGACTTTGGAAAAAACTATAGCATGTTTGTTCCAATGACTGGTGCGCCCTACCTGAGAGACTTAGAAGACAAACGTCGTTATCCAACCTTAGACGATTTGGCTAATTTTCATAAACTATCACACATGCTTCCCTCTATGCACTCAAGTGCACATCATATAGTAGAGCCCTACGATCATCCTATAAGCCAGCGTCATTTACGTATTACATATTCATCCATGCGATACTCCGACAAAACATTTATGGGAATGACAACAAGTCCCAAAAACGCAGAAGATGTGATTAAAATGTGCGATATTCTGTTTGGCCCTGGTTTTATCGAAAGTCATCCAGTAGTTACAGGTAACTGCAACGGAAACTCTCCTTTAGTTTGGGATGAAACGATGCTTGGCGCGATGAGAGCTTTTTGCAAAAGAAAACAACCAGTATTATGCTCCCCGTTCGTTTTAGGAGGCGCAAACACACCAGCATCGGTAGCTCCAACAGTTGCACAACTTAATGCTGAGGCGTTATCGGCTCTAGCGTATACACAAGTTATTAAAAAAGGTGCACCGGCGATTTATGGTCATTATCTTTCTACAGTATCAATGAAGTCAGGAGCTCCGATGGCAGGAACACCCGAGATCAGTTTAATGAATTTTATGATTGGTCAAATGGCACGTTATTATAAAGTACCGTGGAGAACATCAAACACATTAGGAGGCGCAAAGACTTTTGATGCACAAGCCGGCTATGAGAGTGCAACAACTCTGATGGCTGTCATGCTGTCTGGTGCAAATTATATTTGGCATTCAGCCGGATGGAATGAGGCTGGTATGCACTGTAGTACAGCTAAGTTTATTGTTGATGCAGAGCAATGCGCGATGGCATATCGAATGGCTCAAGGCATTAATTGGGACGACTTTGATGAGGGCCTAAAAGCAGTTAATGACATTGGACCCGGCGGTCACTATCTCGGTCATCCCCACACGCTAGAAAACTTTCAACGAGCTTTCTTTATGCCTGAGCTTTTTGATAACAACTCTATTGAGCAATGGCAGGCTGAAGGCTCAACAGAGATTACTGAAAGAGCGCTGAAGCACGCAAAGTCTCTTTTGGCAGATTATGAAGAACCAAAAATCAATGAAGCAATCAATGATGAGTTATTAGAATTTATTGCTCTGAGAGAGTCGCAAATTCCCGCTACTGACTCCCTTAATCAGGAGTTTTAATAAAAATGAGATTTCAAGGAAAAAAAGCTCTTGTAACAGGTGCCGCTGGAGGAATTGGCAAATCTCTTGTAAGAAAATTAAGGGCCGAAGGAGCATCAGTTGCAATAACAGATATAACTATTGGTAATATTGAAGCTGAAGCTCATTTTTCAGGCGACCTTTCCGCTGCTCAATTTTGTGACGAATTGCCTAGTAAAGCGACAGATGCATTGGGGGGGCTAGATATTCTTATAAACAACGCTGGCACTATTCGAAGAGGAAAAATTACTGAAGCTACGGATGAGGACTTTAGATCAACCATGGCCGTAAACATAGAAGCTCCGTTTAGGTTATGTCGATCCACAATCCCTATTTTGGTAAAAAATGGAGGTGGATCAATTGTAAATATAGCTAGCTGCTGGGGTTTAAATCCTGGTCCTGATCATCCGATTTACATAATGTCAAAAGCCGCCTTAGCTTCATTGACACAGTGTTTAGGTCGTGATCACGCACATCAAAACATACGGGTAAATGCGGTATGTCCTAATGAAGTAAATACACCTATGATACGTTCTGGTTTTTCTATTCGTGGTCTTGATCCAGATAAAGCCATCGAAGAACTTAACGAGACTGTTCCCCTAGGGCGTATTGCTGAGCCAGAAGATATTTCAGACGTAATTCTATTTTTAGCCTCTGATGAAGCGCGATATATGTGTGGATCTCTAGTCGAAGTAAATGGAGGCAAACCCGTATCATGAGAGATCTGGAGGGCAAGATAGCGCTTGTTACGGGGGCTTCACGAGGAATAGGACTTAGTACCGCAAAACTGCTAAACGAGAAGGGCGCTAAAGTTTATACGGCCCAAAGAAGTAGAGGGGAGCATTATTGGCTCGAAGCGGACTTTAACGATTTAGAAATGCCAAAGAAAATTCTGTCTCAAATAAAAGATTTAGAAGGCCGCCTCGATATTTTAGTAAATAACGCAGGAATCATGCGCGAGGGCAATGCTGAAGAAACAAGTGAAAAGGATTGGTTTGAGCAGCTTAATATAAATTTAACTATCCCCTTTCTTTTAATAAAATATTCTCTTCCTTTATTAAAGATAAATAATGGCTCGATCATTAATGTTGGTTCTATAGAGGGGTTAGGGAGTAACCCACGTCATCCAGCGTATTGTGCTTCAAAGGGAGGACTTCATGCATTAACGCGGGCAGTTGCAGTTGATCACGGACCTGAAGGTGTAAGGTGTAATGCTGTTGCTCCAGGCTGGATTAATACGGAGTTGAATGAGAACTTTATAAAGTCCTTGTCAGATCCTAATATTTTTAAAAATGAAATTGGTGAAATTCATCCCTTAAAACGAAGCGGGGAACCTCTAGAAGTTTCCGAATTAATTGTTTGGCTTGCATCCGAAAGGGCATCTTTTATGACTGGTCAAGTCCTAACTATTGATGGAGGAAGGACAGCAAAATTGAGTTTACCTTGAGATGATAGGTGTTTCGAAAAACCCAGGTCCTTCTGCGTGGAATGATTTGCTTCCAGAAAGAAAGGCACTTCCCAGCCTTGAAGGCAATCTAACATCTGATTGGCTTATAGTAGGGGCGGGATTTGCTGGATTGTCGGCAGCGCACCGCATACAAAAAGAGGCACCAAATGATAGCATTATTATATTAGATGCTCAGGGACTTGCGTCAGGACCTGCGGGAAGAAACTCTGGTTTTATGATTGATTTACCCCATGACTTGGCGAGTGATGATTACGGAGGACAACTGCAAAATGATCGTAAAACTATAAATCAAAATAGGTACGCTATTAGCTTTGCAAAAGAAGCGGTTGAATCTTTAAAACTTCCTAAAGAATGTTTTAAAGAAATTGGGAAAATTAATGGTGCAGCAACATCTAAAGGCATGCGCCATAATAACGATTATGCAAAACATCTCTCAAAACTTGGTGAAAAACATGAGAAACTTGATGCTCATTTGATGAGAAATATTACCGGGACGAATTATTATAAAGGAGGGCTTTTTACACCGGGAACTGTAATGATACAACCGGCCCTATATATAAGAGCTTTGGGCGAAAAAATGCTGTCTAATAGAGTTCGATTGTATGAAAGTTCACCTGTAGAAGAACTACATAACGTTGGTTCTGATTGGCAAGCAAAAACACCAAACGGTCTTGTTACGGCTTCAAAAGTGATACTTGCAGTAAATGGAAACATAGAAAATTTTGGTTATTTCAATAACTCTCTTCTTCATATCTACACGTACGGTTCCATCACACAGAGACTTACATCTGAAGAGATAAAAATACTTGGGGGTAAAAAAGAATGGGGCATTACACCGGCAGACCCTCTAGGCACTACAGTCAGGCGTGTATGTGGGGTTGGAGGTGATAGAATTGTAATTCGCAACCGCTTCACTTACGAACCAAATAAGGATCCTAAGCAATCAACGATCGATAATGTGTTCCGAAGTCATGTCAAAAGTTTTTCGGATCGCTTCCCCATGCTTAAGGATAAAAAACTAGAGAAAACGTGGGGCGGGCACTTAACACTTTCAAGAAACAATGTAGCAGCTTTCGGCGAATTAAAGCCTGGGCTTTTTTCTGCTTGCTGTCAAAATGGTTTAGGAACTGTAAAAGGAACACTTCATGGACTAGCTGCTGCTGACTTAGCAATGGGAAAAGAGACGTCCCTAGTCAAACAATTATTAAATAGCCCTCCACCTAAAAAGTTACCGTTTAAACCTTTGACTAAAGTCGTCGTATCGTCTCGAATAAAATTAGGCGAATTTCTTGCACGAAAAGAACTCTAAAATTTTTCAAAATCTATGAAAAGGAAGAAACATGATTAAAAATAATACCTCCATAGCTATGCCAACAATTGGTTTTGGAACCTACTTAATTTCGGATGAAGACGCTCCAAAAACTATAAATTCAGCTATAAAAATTGGATATAGACATATTGATACTGCTGAAGTTTATAGAAATGAAGTAGGTATTGGATTAGGTCTCAAAGACTCTTTCACCCAATTTTCCGTCAAGAGAGACGACATATTTATAACGAGTAAGGTTTTTCCTGGTAACCCAAGTTGGGGTCGCGAAGTAAAGAATTACAAGATGTGTATTGAGGCTTGTGACAACAGTCTCGAAAGGCTTAATCTTGATTATCTTGATTGCTATCTAATTCATGCGCCATTTTGCAAGGACCATAGGCTAGAGCAATGGAAAGCATTATGTGATTTAAAAAAGGAAGGAAAAACAAAAACCATAGGTGTTTCGAACTATAGTCAGTCACATATTCAAGAAATAATTAGTGAAGGGCTAGAAATTCCTGAATTTAATCAGATTGAACTACATCCCTGGTGCCAAAAACCCGAATTAGTTTCTTTTTTAAGAAAGAAAAATATAAAGATAGTAGCCTACAGCTCATTAGTTCCCTTAGAGGGATGGCGGGAAAAGCCTAACCAAGACAGCGCAAAATCTCTAGATATGAAAGAAATTGGAGGTGATAAGTCCTCTCCCTTCAAGAGAATGTCTGCTAAGTATGGAGTATCTGAAGCGCAAATATTGCTTAAGTGGGGTCTCCAGATGGGTTATGTGATACTGCCAAAGTCCTCAGATGAAGGTAGAATAAGGGAAAATTTTGATCTGTCTTTTGAAATTGATAATACTGACATGAAAGAAATAACTACTATGGATAAAGGTGACGGCGTTGCTTGGCCCAATGGCGATCCTAGTAATGCTGAATAACGGAAAAAATATTAATTTTACTTGCGTTTTTTCGTTTTATATGTAATTCGGTCTCACGAGCAGAAACATTTATTTTTATATTGGAAAGCATATGGAACTACGAAATATTGCGATCATAGCGCATGTAGATCATGGAAAAACTACATTAGTCGACGAGTTACTGAAACAATCCGGAGCTTTCAGAGAGAATGAAGCGACAATGGAACGTGCTTTAGACAGCAATGATCTCGAGCGCGAAAGAGGTATCACAATTTTAGCAAAAGCGACTTCAGTTGTTTGGAATAATGTTAGATTCAATATAGTTGATACACCAGGACACGCAGATTTTGGCGGCGAAGTAGAGCGGATCCTCTCAATGGTAGACGGTGTTGTACTATTGGTTGATGCAGCAGAAGGACCGATGCCACAAACAAAATTTGTTACTTCAAAAGCTCTTTCACTCGGACTTAAACCTATTGTTGTTTTGAATAAAGTTGATAAACAAGATGCAGAACCTGATAGGGCGCTCGATGAGGTCTTCGATCTTTTTGCTAATTTGGGCGCGAATGACGAACAACTGGACTTTCCTATTTTATATGCGTCCGGACGCTCGGGTTGGGCAGATGAAAATTTGGAAGGGCCAAGAAAAAATCTCGATAGCCTCTTTAAATTAATTTCTACACACGTTTCTCAACCAAGTCAGATATCTAAACGCAGTGAGCCATTCAAAATGCTTGCTACGACATTAGGAGGAGATAGCTTCCTTGGGAGAGTTCTCACTGGACGTATTGAGTCAGGCACTCTGAAAACCGGGCAACAGTTAAAGGCGATAAGCATTAATAATGAGTTTGTAGAAAACTTTCGTGTGAATAAGATTTTGGCATTTAGAGGTTTGAAGCAGCAGTCAATAGATACAGCCGAAGCTGGAGATATAGTTTCATTAGCTGGAATGAGCAAAGCGACTGTTGCTGACACAATAGCAGATCAATCAGTTCAAGAGCCAATTCCAGCACAACCGATAGATCCGCCAACTATCACAGTTACCTTCGGCATTAATGACAGTCCTCTAGCAGGAAGAGACGGTAAAAAAGTACAAAGTAGAGTGATAAGAGATCGCTTATTAAAGGAGTGTGAAAGTAATGTTGCAATAAAGATGGTAGATACTGCGGGTGGTGAAGCCTTCGATGTTTCGGGTAGAGGTGAATTACAAATGGGTGTTCTGATTGAAAACATGAGAAGAGAAGGCTTTGAGCTTTCAATTTCAAGACCAAGAGTAATTTATAAAGACGTCGAGGGTGTGAAGAATGAACCTGTAGAAGAAGTTACAATTGATGTCGACGAAGAATTCTCCGGTGCCGTTATTGAAAAATTGTCAGCTAGAAAAGGTGAAATGGTAGATTTAAGATCTTCAGGTTCTGGAAAGACAAGAATCATTTCATTAGTTCCCTCTCGAGGATTAATTGGGTATCACAGTGAATTCATGACTGATACAAGAGGAACAGGCATATTAAACCGCGTGTTTCACTCATGGAGTCCTCATAAAGGATCTATTCCGGGCCGCCGTCAAGGTGTTTTAATTTCTATGGAGAATGGAAATTCGGTTGCGTATGCGATTTTCAACCTTGAAGACAGAGGTAAGTTTTTCATCGGATCAGGTGAAGAAGTTTATCAAGGTATGATTATTGGAGAGCATAATAGAGATAATGATCTAGAAGTTAATCCTTTAAAAGGAAAGAAATTAACCAACGTTAGAGCTTCTGGCACCGATGAGGCAGTACGACTGACTACTCCGACAAAATTAAGCCTTGAACAAGCTATTGCTTACATTGATGACGACGAGTTGGTAGAGGTCACACCAAACCATATTCGTCTGAGAAAACGACTACTTAATTCAGTTGAAAGAAAAAGAAGTCAAAAAATCGCTAGCTAATAAAGTGTACCTATAGGTTACCTAAACTTTTTAAAGCCAATTACGTATGTGGTTTATATATTGTTTGCTTAAAAAAGATAAATTACACTACCTATTAAACAGTTAAGAGGAGTGAAACATGCCTAAAGGTTATTTCGTTAGCGCGCACCGGAGTGAAGCAGATCCTGAAAAACGGGCGGCTTATTTAAAATTAGCTGCACCTGCTATAGAAAAATACAACGGAAAAGTTCTCGCAAGCACAAATAAAATAAAAGTTTTTGAAGACGGCAAAGTAGAACAAACCGTTTTGGTTGAGTTTGAATCATTTGAAAAAGCAGCTGAATGCATTGATAGCAAAGAATACCAAGATGCCCTATTAGCACTTGATGGGGGAGCTAACAGAGATTGTAGAGTATTCGAAGGATTATAAAATGTATCCTGGAAATCTAGCAAAAAAGTATGAAGACAAACCGGCCTTTATAATGGCTTCAACCGGGGAGACGGTTACATATAGAGAATTTGAGGAACGCTCAAACCAGCTTGCGCATTTTTTAAGGGATGAAGGCTTGAAGAAAGGGGATCACTACTCGATATTCATGGAAAATAATAATCGGTATCTTGAATCAAACTCTGCAGGTGAGCGCGCTGGACTAATATATACCTGTATTAATTCTTATCTGAAAGAGGAGGAATTAGCGTATATTTTGGTGAACTCCGATTCCAAAATACTTATTACCTCAATATCAAAATTAGACTTGGTCAAAAAAGCTGTGAAAAAGTGCTCTATTCTAAAGAAAATTTTAGTAGTAGGGGCAGAGGAAGAACAGTTGCCCGATGGTATGCATGATTTTGTGAAAACCGTTTCTCAAAACCCTAAGTCACCCATTCAAGACGAAAGTCTTGGTGCGGCCATGCTTTATTCTTCTGGTACAACTGGAAGGCCAAAGGGTATTTTGCGTCCCTTGCCCGAGCAAAAACCTGATGAGCCACTTCCTATATTCAGTTTTTTATCTAATTTATGGAATTATAGTGAGGAGATGATCTATCTTTCTCCTGCCCCTCTTTATCACTCCGCTCCTCAGGCTGCAAATAGCTTAACAATTAGAAAAGGGGCAACAACCGTAATAATGGAGAAGTTCGAACCGCTAGAATATTTAAGTCTTATAGAAAAATACTCAATTACGCATTCGCAATTAGTGCCAACAATGTTTAGTAGAATGCTCAAACTAAGTGATGAAGAAAAAAATAGGCATGATCTTTCGTCACTAAAATATGCACTTCATGCCGCTGCTCCTTGCCCAGAACAGGTAAAGCGACAAATGATTAAGTGGTGGGGACCAATTATTTGTGAGTATTATGGAGCCACAGAGGCTTTCGGTTTTGCTTATTGTGATACAAAAGAATGGTTAGATCACCCTGGAACAGTGGGCAAAATAATGATCGGTGAGTTAACAGTAATGGACGATGAGATGAATGAAATGCCAGTGGGTGATCCAGGTACTCTTTGGTTTAAACCGGCTTCTGAGTTTAATTATCATAAAGAGCCTGAAAAAACTGCAGAAGCCTATTCCCCAGACAAAAGCTTAACCACAGTTGGAGATGTTGGTTATTTAGACGAAGATGGCTTTCTTTATTTAACAGACAGAAAAGCTTTTATGATCATATCCGGTGGGGTCAACATCTATCCTCAGGAGTGCGAAGACCTACTTATATCTCACCCAAAAGTTTTTGATGCTGCCGTTTTTGGTATTCCAAATCAAGATTTGGGAGAAGAAGTAAAAGCAGTTGTCCAACCCGTTGAAACTACTATTTCAAATGAGGAGCTAGCTGGTGAATTATTAGAATATCTTCATGGTAACCTATCAAGACAAAAAGTCCCCCGTTCCATTGACTTTGTGACAGAACTTCCGAGACTTCCAACCGGTAAACTGTATAAAAGAGTGTTGAGGGATCAATACTGGGGCGAAGGTAAAAGTCGAATTATCCAGGAATAGTATTATTAGGAGAATAAATTATGTATCCAGGAGAACTGGGAAAGAAGTATGCCAATCGCCCTGCTTTTATTATGGCATCAACTGGAAGAGAAGTTACGTATACAGAGTTTGAGTGTAGATCAAATCAACTTGCTCACTACCTTCGGTCAGTTAATCTGAAGTTCAAAGATCATTATGCTATCTTTATGGAAAACAATGACAGATTTCTAGAAGCAAACTCTGCTGGTGAACGTGCCGGTTTATATTACACATGCATAAACTCATATTTAACAGCTAGCGAGGTTTCCTATATACTAAACAACTCAGAATCTCAGGTATTGATAACATCTTCGAAAATGCTGCCAACAGTGATCGAAGCTGAAAAATCTTGTCCCAAGCTTAAGAAGATCCTGGTCGTGGGGGCAGAAATACAATCTCTATCTAAAAAAATATTAGATTACGAAGAAACTATTTCGAGTTTTCCTACCTATCCAATAGATGATGAATGTCTAGGGACTTCAATGCTATATTCTTCGGGAACAACGGGACGCCCTAAAGGTATATTAAGACCTTTACCATTTCAAAAACCAGATGAAAGGTTGCCGGTATTTAATTTTCTAATGAAATTATGGTCTTTTGATCAAGATAATGTCATATACCTTTCACCAGCTCCTTTGTATCATTCCGCACCTTTAGCTGCTGCTAGTTTTGCGATAGGTGCCGGCGCAACGACTATAATCATGGAACAATTTGATCCATTAGAATTCTTGAGGCTCGTTGAAAAGTATAAAGTCACCCATTCTCAACTAGTTCCAACTATGTTTTCCAGAATGCTAAAACTATCAGAAAAAGAAAAGGGTATGTATGACCTGTCGTCCCATAAATATGCCATTCATGGTGCTGCGCCCTGCCCCGAGAAAGTTAAGTATCAAATGATAGATTGGTGGGGCCCAATCATATATGAGTACTATGGGGCAACAGAGGCTTTTGGCTTTGCATATTGCAATAGCGAAGAATGGCTTGAACATCCAGGTACGGTTGGAAAGATTGTTTCCGGTGAGTTGGCAGTTCTGGACGATAATATGAAAGAACTTCCTCAGGGAGAGCCCGGCACTTTATGGTTTAAACCAACTTCAGATTTTGAATATTTTAATGATCCCGAAAGAACTTCAGAAGCGTACTCCGAAGATAAACGGCTGACCACTGTTTGGGATGTTGGTTATACCGATAGCGACGGATATCTATATCTAACGGATAGAAAAACATTTATGATTATTTCAGGAGGTGTCAATATTTACCCTCAAGAATGTGAAGACCTACTAATCCCACATCCAAAGGTTTTTGATGCCGCTGTTTTTGGGGTTCCAAGTGACGATTTGGGAGAAGAAGTAAAGGCGGTGATCCAAACTGTTGAAGGTATTAAGGGAGACGACACACTTACAAAAGAGTTACTTGATTATCTTTCTGAACATTTATCACGACAAAAAATACCTCGTTCGATTGACTACATAGATAAAATACCTCGACTTCCCACCGGTAAGCTATATAAGCGACTTTTACGTGATGAATACTGGGGTCGAGGTAGTAGCAAGATAGTTAAAAATTGAATAGTCTAACTATGGAAAATATCTTAAAGGTTCAGAAAAAAGCATTTCTAAACGAAGGACCACCTTCTTTAGAACACAGAACAGATCTTTTGAAGAGATGTGTTGCATTAATTGAGACCTATCAAGATAAAATTGTCGAAGCATTAAATCAAGATTTTAAAAATAGATCTGTCGACGAAATAAAGATTTCAGAGATTGACCAAACGATACGGAATATCTTTTTTACAATAAGAAAATTAAATAAGTGGATGCAGCCACAGAGGCGATTTTCATCGCTTGGAACAGACCTACTTGGTGCAAAAAGCTTTTTAAAGCCATCTCCACTGGGAACAGTAGGCATAATTTCACCCTGGAATTTTCCTGTAGGTTTAATATTTTATCCTCTTGCATCGGTTTTTGCTGCAGGCAATCGGGCCATGGTTAAACCATCGGAAATCACACCTGCTACCGCTAATATTATTAAAGAAGGTGTTGAAAAATATTTTGATATTTCCGAACTTGCTGTGATAACTGGCGGTCCATCGGTCGGGGAACAGTTCAGTGGGCTAAAACTCGATCACCTACTCTTCATAGGAAGTAATAGAGTTGCAAAAAAGGTAGCAGTTCAAGCAGCAAAAAACCTTGTACCAACGACGCTTGAACTCGGAGGCAAGAGCCCAACCATAGTTGGAACTAATGCCAACATTGCGTTAGCTGCAGAACGAATTTTATTTTCAAAAACACTAAATGCCGGTCAAATCTGCCTTTCGCCTGATTATATCTTCGTTAAAAAAGATGAGGAAAGAAAACTGATTTCAGAATTACAAAAAGCTTATTCAAAATTTTTCCCTGACCCGAATAGCCATGATCAAACCTCAATAGTTAATAAACACCATTTAAAAAGAATGAATAGTTATTTATTGGATGCCACTAACAAGGGAGCAACGGTTGAAAGCTTAGGCAAGAATGATGATCTTAATAGAAATATGATTTCAACAAAAATAGTCACTGAAGTTAATGATGACATGGATGTAATGAGACATGAGATTTTTGGCCCAGTCCTTCCTATCATGACATATGAAAGTATCAGTGATGTTGTTGAGTACATAAATAAAAATGATAATCCACTAGGACTATATTATTTTGGCAGAAGCCAATCTGAACAAAATTTTATTATAAATAACACAAGATCTGGGGGAGTTACTGTGAACGACACAATGTTTCACATTTTACAGTCCAGACTTCCTTTCGGAGGAGTGGGCCAGTCAGGGCATGGGTGTTTTCATGGATATGAAGGGTTTTTAAATTTTTCACATTTGAAGTCTATTTATCATCAAACCAGTATAGATTTTATTCTGGCCATGATACGGCCACCGAGAGGCAAAGCCTTTAGTTTGCTCTCAAAAATTATGAAAAAGCTTGGATAGACTTTTGGAAGAAGCAGATTTCGTAATTATTGGTGGCGGGTCAGCAGGGGCGGTAATCGCGTCCCGATTGAGTGAAAAAAGCAAATATAAAGTTTGTCTTTTAGAAGCTGGTGGCTGGGGCAGCAATTTGCTTTTCAGAGCCCCCGCGGGTGGACTTTTGATGCTAAGAGACAAGCCCAAATTTAATAATTGGGCATTTCATACAACACCTCAAAAAGGTCTGAATAATAGGAAAGGTTATCAACCTAGAGGCAGGGCACTCGGTGGATCGAGCGCAATAAATGCTATGATCTATATTCGGGGACAGAAGGAAGACTACGACAGTTGGGCAAACGAAGGAAATAATGGCTGGAGCTGGAATGAAGTACTTCCATTTTTTAAGAAGGCTGAAAATAATGAAATTGGAAGTAAAAAGTTTCATGGAAGCACTGGGCCTTTAGAAGTATCCAACCAAAAAGCACCAAAACCAATTTCACATGCGTATATTAAGGCCTGTGCAAACTATCAGGTCAAAATTAGAGACGACTTCAATACAGGGGATAATGAAGGTGCAGGTTTTTGGCAATCAACAATTTTCCATTCTGAAAACAAAAATGGCCAAAGATGCTCTACTGCTGCGGCTTACGTTTTGCCCCATGTAAAAAATAGAGAAAATCTAGAAATTATTACCAAGGCAAATGTCATGAGAATAGTTTTTGATGGTAAAAAAGCAGTTGGCTTGGAATATATGCATCAAGGTAAAAAAAAGAAAATCAGGGCACACAAAGAGGTAATTCTTTCAGCAGGCTCTTTGATGTCACCTACTATTTTACAGCGCTCTGGAATTGGTGCATCAGAGGATATAAAACATCATGGTATCAAGTTAATCCATAAACTACCTGGTGTTGGAAAGAACCTGCAGGATCATATTGACTTTAACTTCTGCTTTAAAACTAAAGATAAAAATACCCTAGGATTTTCTCCAGGTGGCTTTTTTAAAATTTTACGAGAAATGGCAAAATGGCTAACTCATGGGAACTCTATGATTTCTTCCACTCTTTCAGAGGCTGGAGGATTTTTGAAAACCGACCAATCTTTGGACAGACCCGATATACAACATCATTTCGTTATAGGTCTTATCGACGATCATCTTAGGAAACTACACTATGGATATGGTTATTCATGCCATGTCTGTCTGCTTAGACCTTATTCCAGAGGCACAGTTTCTTTAGCTTCAGCTAAATACAATGATGCCCCCTTGATAAATCCTAATTTCTTAAATGATAATCGAGACGTAGACGCCTTAATAAAGGGTGCAAAAATAACTCAAAATATTTTAAACACTCCACCTCTAAAAAAATACCAAAAGAGAGAAATTTATGGGGTTCATAGTAATCTCACAGATAAAGAGTGGGAACAGCATATTAGAAATCGTGCTGATACAATTTATCATCCAGTTGGGACCTGTAAAATGGGTAAAGATCCTTTAGCTGTTGTTGATAGTTCATTGAAAGTAAGAGGGCTTAATAATATCCGAGTAGCAGACGCATCTATTATGCCAACTATTACTTCAGGCAATACCAACGCTCCCACAATTATGATTGGAGAAAAATGCGCTACTATGATTATGGACGATCATACATGACCGTAGTTATTGGAATATTTAATTTTGAAAAGAATACTTTCGATTCTTTAGCGCCAAGTTTAAGATGGTAACCTCTTTGGATAAGGGTTACACCTTTTGTATATTGTGTTATCGGTATTTATCAACGAGAATGTCAGGCTGCAATCTTTGTGGTATATGCGACAGACAATTGGGGTGTTTATAACTAAGTCCATTGAGTTCATTATAAGCACGAAATTAGGGAAGCCAAATGAACACCGAAATAGATCGTAAAATAGCCGTAATATTTGTTGCCGACGTTGTCGGTTATTCAAAGCATATGGAAAGAGATGAGAATGCCACTCTGAAAGCCTATGCCGAGTGCGAGAAGATACTTAAAAACTGTCTTAAGAAATATAAGGGAGCCATTTTTAATACAGCGGGTGACTCAGCCCTTGCTGAGTTCCCAAGTGCGGTAAACGCGGTTGAATGCGGTGTTGCTTTTCAGAATGACATTAAGAAAAGAAATGAATCCGACAAAACAGAGGTAAAGCTTGAGTTCCGTATTGGTATCAATATGGGAGATGTTGTTAAGAAAGAGGGTAATCTTTTTGGTGATGGGGTAAATATTGCGGCACGATTAGAAGCATTAGCCCAACCCAATGGGATCTCTATATCCAAAAGTGTGTATGACCTCGTTGTACCCAAGACCAAAATGACGTTTAATGATCTCGGAGTACAAAAGGTAAAGCAGAATGAGTTTCATGCTTTTGATATTCTTCTTGATCCTTCTCAGAAAAGAACATTAAAGACAAAGTCAAACTCAATGCTACCTATCCTGGGAGCTGTTGCCGCGGCTTTGGTGGTAATAGTGGGAGTGTTTTATTTTAATACATCTGAAGAATTAACTACAAAAAAAGGAGTTATCTCTTCAAAACCACTCGTCTTTGTTTCAAGGGTGGATAGTTCACGTTTATCGGATGATGATAAAAAATATGTAGAAGGTATCACAGGAAACGTTATATCCTCATTATCCAAGTCCAAGTCCATCAGGCTAGTACCCACAAAAACAGCCCAAAGTTTTGAGAAAAATGAAATTAGTAGTGAACAACTATTCAAAACACACGGTGTAAAATTCCTTGTTTCATCTTCTTTACAAATAGTTGATAGTGACGCGCGCGTTAATGTTGAAATTTCTGATCTTGAAAAAAAACAAATAGTAATCTCGTCAATTAAGGACCTTAAATTGAAGAGTATTTTTGAATTTCAAGATCAATTTGGAGAAAGTATTTTAAGTGAATTTCTTGCAAACATATTGAATCAGAAAGGACTTTACGAAAGTTACTTCAGTTGGAGAGAAGTTCCTATTACCCCGCAACAATTACTTCAATATGTTAATTTCCGTTCTGAAATGGCAAAATGGACTGAAGAAGGTTATGTAAATGCCAGCACAATCCTATCTGAAATGAAAAAATGGCCTGGAACTAATAGACCAGAAGATTGGTTAGTACAAGATACATGGTTGAACTTTTTTGGTATGGCTAAGAAAAAAATTCCTAATACTCCTGAAAATCTGAAAAAACTTAAGATTGAACTTGATAAAACTATAGAAATTAAACTTAGCCCAGAAAACTATGGCAGTAGAGCACTGTTAAGCTTTGGAACAGGAATGATTGGATGCAAAGAGGCTATTGAAGATTTAAAATTAGCACATAGAAAAGCGGGGAACTCTGATAGCTACGGTTATGCCAGTATTATATTTGGGAGATGTGGCTATCCAGAAGAGGCTGCAAAATATGCTAAAAATGCATTTAATTTGCAACCCATAGACACAAATTGGAGGTCAACTTCCCGCCTAGCTTTTAGACTATATGAAAAC
The DNA here is from genome assembly GCA_902524845.1 of uncultured Alphaproteobacteria bacterium. Taxonomy (GTDB): domain Bacteria; phylum Pseudomonadota; class Alphaproteobacteria; order Rhodobacterales; family Rhodobacteraceae; genus CACIJG01. The sequence continues at coordinate 23,579 of CABZEW010000010.1, read as the reverse complement.
AACCAAAAAGAAGAAATGTATTTACTTATAGATAATCTTGTAGAAGCTGTTGATTTCCCAGCTGCATTACTCGCCTTAATTGCTTATGATAAACTTAAAACTGGCGATGAGGAATCCGCTAAATATTATTTTTCAAAAGCTAAGGCAAATCGATATTCAAAAAATGTATTAGCACAGGCAATTTATAATAAAGATATAAAAGAAGATGCTATTACAACTTTAGAATCTTTCAAATAATGAATTAGGAAAAACTATCAAAAAGTTGATGTTTTTAGTTTCAGCAGATTGTCATCTTTGTAAACTTCGTCCCTCTTCAGAAAGTTTTTTATTTAGTAGCTTTCTTATCAATATACCAGCACCGTCTGCGCCAAGAGTTACCTCGAGGTAGCTCATGCCGGTGGGATCATCCTGAATTTGTTTCTGCATTATTTCTAATAGGTGCTTATCTTCATCGAATGCAGCTGTAACGCTATTTTTTGTTTTATTTATAACATCTTCGTTTAGTTGAGGCACATCAAACGCTGCCCCCCAAAAATAATGTGTCTCTCCTTTTTTTCCGGGAGTAACGATATGGCAACCACGCATAACAAACTTTGATCTAGCTCCTTCTTCTGGATTAGGATCGGTCACATTCCAATCAGAAAATGATATGGCTAGGGTAGGCATTCTACCTACTTGCTTTCTCAAAATTGGTTTATCCTCTGGCAGGCTCATACCGGCACAAAATAGAGGAGAAAGAGGTGCTAAATCAAATTCTTGTTCATAGCAAATCGTTTCACCATCTAAAAAACTATCTGGAGCTGTTATCCAGTCATTTTGCTTAAAGGTATTCTTATGGAGAAAAGCAATATGTGTTAAATCCATTACATTTTCTCTTATTAAAACCCAATTTGCTTTTACATCATAGTAGCCACCTAAAAAGGTCCAATTATTATCTGTTTGGTAGCTAACATCTGGGGGCTCACAATCTATAGCGTCCTGATTACCCATCCAAATCCAAAGAAAAGCACCGCGTTCCAAAACCTTGAATGAGGGTATTTGGGCAGTCTTTGGCATCATCTTTTGAGTTGGGGCTTTTGTGCAGTGTCCTTCAATATTGAATTGCATACCATGATAAGGACAAATAATTTTGTTTCCCTCAACATGTCCTGCAGATAAAGGTGCCCACCTATGTGGGCATCTATCATATAATGCTGCAGGAGTGCCATCCTCTAAGCGATATATGACAACCGGAGTTTCAAGTAGCCATCGTGAAACCGGTTTTTCTTTTATCTCGTCTGAGCGCGCTGCAACCCACCACATATTTCTTGGATAGTTATCCTCGAGCATACCATTTGGTATTCTTTGTCCTATAAACTTTTGTTCGCTAGAGTCTTCCAATATCTTATCCCAGTCTGAAAAACAGATATACTATACCATAGAAAGACAAGTTGCTGAATTGGTTTTCATTAAAAAAGATTTTTATTATTTTAGTGAGAACATTAACCTAAGTTTTATTAGATACAATTAGTTTGATTAAGGAGAAGGAAATGAGTGTTGCACGAATAAATATGTTGGGTTTTGAGACAGAGGATGATCTAAATAAAAGAGCTGAATTGTATGAAAAGGATGCGCCTACGCTTTTTCCAACTGCTGAGATCCTATTGACTATAAAAACAGGCCCAACCACAGCAATGTCGGTCTCCATTTATCCAGATAAGCAATCGGCTGAGGAGTCTCTTATCCGAAGGGACAAACATTTTAAAACTGCAGAAATACAGCCACGAGAGGCTTGGTATCTAGAAGGACAAGTAGTTCAAAGGCATATAAAATAATTATTCTTGATTATGTTCAACCAACGCTTCGAGATTTGGCTTATAAATTCGGGCAGGTCTGTGATTACCTTTTCTAAACTTATCCGTTTCTATAACCAATCCCTTACCGTTTGAATAATTTTTCAGCCATAAACGAAAATTCCTTTTGTTCTCAGTACTAAATTTTTGCCCCCCAAAAGCAGCAAATGTTTGTTGTAATTCTGTTAACGTAAAACCATCTTTATGAAAAGCAAAAGCTAGAGAGGGCTTTCTCTCTATTAATAACCGTGAATATTTGATCCCATCGCTAAAAATTTTATTATGATCAAAACATAAGGCTGGCAAACTATCCACATTAAACCAATTAACATCAAAAACATCAGAGTTTGCCCTAATCCTTAACTTCCCTGAAGGATGTACCGCTAAATAGGCAACTGAAATTACTTGATGTCGATTGTCTCTACTTGGATCGCTATAATTAGCAAAATGATTAATGTAGGGAACTCGAATTCCTGTTTCTTCGTATAATTCTCTTTGTGCGCATTGATCAAGATTTTCACCTTTTTCTAAAAAACCGCCAGGCAGTGCCCATCCATTTACATTATCCAAGCGTTTTACAAGTAAAACTGAGAGCTGTTTTTGTCTTAGAGATAATAAAACAATGTCTGTTGCAACGGAGGGGTGCCAGTAATTTGATTCAAAGAAAGCCATGTAAGTATTATATACATACTAAGTAAAATAACTATAAATTTGTTATATATTAAAGTATTTATTGAACTTCACATCCAAATTTTCTAAACGGAAAGGTAAATTTTAAGAGCAACCGATGTCTAATGAAATTCTTGTCTCAATTAAAAAGCGCTTAAAACTACCGGCGGTAGTAGCTCCAATGTTTCCTGTCTCAGGGCCAGATGCTGTGATCCAATCTTGCAAGGAAGGCCTTTTGGGATCTTTTCCTGGCCCAAACGCCCGGACCATTGCTGATTTGAGAAATTGGTTTGAAATAATTGACACAAAATTAAACCAAGAAGATTCCCTCGATGGACGGTTAAAAGCAAGCTGAGCACTGCTACACATTTAAAAAAACAACTAATTTTTTTCTTTTGAAAGCTCCTCTATGATTTCCAAACATACATGCGTAGCTTTTTCCATATCTTGAGCGGAAATCCACTCAAGAGGGCCATGGATGTTTTGCATGCCCGTGAATATGTTTGGCGTGGGCACACCTAGCTCAGTTAATAGTGAACCATCCGTGCCACCCCTTATCGGTTTAGAAACAGGTGTAATATTTAAGTTTTCCATATCTTTCTTGGCTATTTCAACAGGCCTCATATTCTTCTCGAGCCAATAACGCATGTTTCTGTATTGCGGTATGATTTTGCAGGTAATTTCGGCTCTTGGCTCGGAGAAGTTTATCACTTCACATACCTGCTTCAATAGATCACCTTTCTTCTTCAAGCCTACAAGCTCAAAATCCCTTAAAATAAAGCGAAGAGTCATTTCAGAAGACCTCCCAACCATATCTGTAGCGTGAATAAAACCTTTTTTATCTTCCGTAGTTTCTGGGGTAAGAGTGGCTTGAGGCAAAGTACCAATGATTTTTGCTGCAATGTGGATAGCATTTACTAGCTTATCTTTAGCTAAACCAGGATGTATCGATACACCTTTAATATTGACTTCCGCTTTATCTGCAGAAAAGGTTTCATATTCTAAGTCTCCAATTTTCCCCCCGTCAAAGGTATATGCAGTCTCTACGCCAAGATCAGTGGCCAGTTGTTTTTTTACACCGCGACCTATTTCTTCATCTGGAGTAAATGCAACCCTGATGGGACCATGCTTTAGTTCAGAATTTTGTAACAGGTGATTTATTGCTGTCATTATTATTGAGATCCCAGCTTTATCATCAGCTCCAAGTAATGTAGTTCCAGACGCGGTTATAATATCTTCACCCTTTTTATCCTTAAAGTATTCGAACTCATTTGGTGACAGGATCAACTCCGGATCATCGGGAAATGTGATATCTCCCCCATTATAGCCTTTTATTAATCTTGGTTTAACGCCTGAAGCATTGAATTGTGGTGCCGTATCCACATGCGCTAAAAATCCGACAGTTGGTGCTGATATATTCCCAGGCACAGTTGCTAACACTACTCCATAGTCTGTGAGCTCGACATCTTTAGCTCCCAAAGCATTAAGCTCAGCCTTTAAAAAGTTCAGCATATCAAACTGCTGTTCGGTGCTTGGAGATTTATCAGAAAGTTCATCGCTCTGGCTATCAATAGCAGTATACCGTATCAACCTTTCCGTTAACTCGTCTTTAAATTCACTTTCCATGACTACTCCTAATCTTCTTACCTATTATCATGATAAATACGTGCGATTACTTCTTTCAATAATTTTGCGGCAACCATTGCCGTCAAATTATGAAAGTCTCTTTTCGGATTATACTCTACGATATCGGCACCGATAAGGCGGCCCTTAAAGCCATTAATACAATCAATTAGTTGTCGCGTAGATAGCCCCCCTGGTTCAAAGTGAGAAACTCCTGGAGCGTATGCTGGGTCTAGAGCATCGACATCAATACTGCAGTAAACTGGTTTTGAAAAGCTTATTGCACTGAGTCCCTCTATATTTCTCATTTGATAGATCTCGACCCCAAATTTTTCTGCCTGTTCACGCTGATGCTTATTCAACGTTCTAATACCTACTTGAACTAGCCTGTTAGCCCTACCCGTTTCCATTATTCTAGCAAAGGGTGACGCATGACTAAGTTTATTATCCAATAAATTATCATAGAGATCTGGATGTGCATCAATATGGAGAATATCTAAAGTGTTCCATATATCCAAATGGGCGTCTAGTATGGGCCACGAAATCGAATGATCTCCTCCTAACGCAACAAGTTTTTGACCTGTAGCCAAAACATCTTTTATAGAAGTTTTAATCTTTTTAAAGTTTTCCACCGCTACCTCACCTGAAAATTCGATGTCACCAAGATCCTCCCAGATACCATTTTGATACAAGTCCAAACCTGACTCAGAAAACAAATTAGAAGAGTCAGAATACAGCGCCTCTCGAATTAAAGGTGGAGCATTTTTAGACCCTCTCATAAAAGAGGAGTTTATATCATCCGGAACCCCAATTACTTTTATGGATGGCTTCATTGAATTGCCTTATCAATCTTTACTATTTAGGTGTATGCTCCCATCTAAGTAGCGTGCCGTATAGCCTCCAATCAATACCCTCGCTCCTCTAAGTTCACAGTTGAGCGCGCCTCCCCTTTCAGAACATTGATAAGCCTTTAGTTTATTCTTTTTTAAATTATGTGCCCAATAAGGAATGAGCAGAGTGTGGGCTGATCCAGTCACTGGATCTTCATCTATTTTGGATTTTGGATAAAAACACCGTGATACAAAGTCATAAACCTCTCCCTGAGCACTTATGATTAATCCTCTTGAGTTAAGCTCCGAAACTTTCCTCATGTTAACAGATATATTTCTAACACTATGTTCATCATCTAAAATTGCTAAATAATCGTCGCGACCCTTAAACAAGAATCTTATATTGGCCCCAACACTATCCCTGACAATATCATTTATTTCTTGTTGGATTGGTATATCAGCAGGAAAATCTAAAAAGATTTGTTCTTCTTTTTTAATTGTTTTTAGGAGACCCCTTTGTGCAGAAAAAGTGATCTCTTTCTGATCTCTATCCAAATATTCATCAAACAAAACCCGAGCACTTGCCAATGTTGCATGACCACATAACCCCATTTCGCATTCGGGTGTAAACCACCTGATGCCTAAGGGTTGAGTATTGATATTTATAAACGCTGTCTCAGATAAATTATTTTCAGATGCTATATCCTGCAGTACTCTGTCGGATAACCAATTATCAAGGATACAAACCGCGGCAGGGTTGCCGGAAAATACTTTCTTAGAGAATGCATCGACTTGGTAGATTGGAATGGGTTTCATGCTAAGAGGCTCCGTTTCTAATTTAAATTATAAATCCATAAGGTTAGTGTTTCAAATAGATTTCTCTATCCAAAAATAGCAATATTTTATATAACCAACGAATTACCATTTTTTGGGCGGTTAAAATTACATGAGCGCGGTATACAGAAAATCACTGTTTAATATTCCACTAGGTATGATCTATCTTGATGGCAATTCCTTAGGCCCACCATTGAAAGAAATAGAGTCCATATCAGAAAACGTAATTGTTAAAGAATGGGGTGGAAAGCTGATTAAAGGTTGGAATGAATCCAATTGGATGGAGCAGCCCCTTTCTGTTGGAAATAAAATTGCTAATATAATCGGTGGGGATAAAGGCTCGATAGTAGCTGGGGACACACTTTCCATTAAGACTTACCAGGCTTTAGCAGCAGCCATTCACTTAAAGCCCAAAAGAAACATAATACTTACAGATATCGACAATTTTCCTTCAGACATTTATATAGCTGAAGGCCTTGTTGATAGTTTTAACTCAAATTTTGAGCTTAAGAAAGTAAAGAAAAATGACATCATATCATCTCTAAATGAGCAGGTTAATACAGTGTTACTAACCCATGTCAATTATCGGACCGGGGCAATGTTTGATATGGAAAATATCACAAATAAAGTTCATGAAAATGGATCAACCATAATCTGGGATTTGGCACATAGCGCAGGCGCTGTCCCCTTAGATCTTAAAGCTATAAATTGTGAGTTTGCCGTTGGCTGCACGTACAAGTTTTTAAATGGTGGACCGGGATCGCCAGCTTTTATTTATGTAAGACCTGACTTGATCAAAAAGTGTTACCCTATACTTAGAGGCTGGCTTGGGCATAAAGCACCATTTGATTTCAATAATACATTTGAGAAATCAACTTCAATTGAAATGATGCGAGTTGGTACGCCTTCTGTTATTCAATCATCAATCTTAGAAAAATCCCTAGATGTTTTTCGAGACCTCGACTTTCATGAATTACGAGAAGAAAGCATAAAGCTTTCAGATTTATTCATAAATATGGTTGAACGAACATGTTCAGATCTTCATTTGGAGAGTCCTTTAAACTCCTCCGAAAGGGGATCACAGGTGTCCTTTTCTCATCCCTTCAGTTATGCAATCATGCAAGCGCTGATAGATAGGAATATAGTTGGAGATTTTAGAGCACCCAATATTATTAGATTTGGTATAACACCGCTCTATGTCAGTGAGGAAGACATAATTCAAACGGTCAAGGTCTTAGAGGAAATTCTGTCCAATAGACTTTGGGATAACCCAACGTATTTGAACAGAAAAAAAGTAACCTAATTTTGAGAATTATATACCTAAAATGATTGCCTTTGCTTTTGCTGTTTTTTTCATGATTGCTACCCCTGGCCCTGCTGTATTAGCGCTAGCAGGAGTGGGCGCAGCATACTCTTTTAAAGTTGGTTTAAAGTTTCTTGTTGGACTAACAATAGGTTATCTATCCGTTTGGGCTCTCGTTATAACCGGATTTGCATCAGTGATTTTTTCCATTCCAGTGATGAGAACTATTTTTCTTTTTATTTCATCAGGATACTTAGTCTATCTCTCGATAAAAATCATGTTTAGGGGTTCAGAAATTGCTTTCGTAAGCCCACAAAAAGAACCCACACTAGCAGAAGGTATATTTCTTCAGCTGGTAAATCCAAAAGCATATGCTTTCCACTCGATTCTTCTAACTGGGTTTGTGGTTTTTCCTAATAATTTTGTTTTAGAAACAACTTGGAAATTTATCATTATGAATTTGATCTGGATCCCTTTGCATGTAGCCTGGTTGGCTTTAGGTTCAACGATAGAGAGAATAAATTTAAAACCTAGAACGCAAAAATATATAAACATAATAATGGGTTCTTCATTATTAGTGGTTGCGGTGCTCAGCTTTCTTTCAATGAGTAAAATATGAGGTTAAACATGACAAGTAATGAATGGTTGTATCAAGTAAGAATTAAGCTCTCACAAAATTTTGCAGATGATTTGAGGAATGATTGCAACTTGAATTTATCGAAAGAAATAAATAAGATTGCGAAAAAACATAAGACTAGACCCGTCTGTACGCTTGATGGATTTCTAGATTATGTGAAAGAGGCACAGAAAAATGGCATTGAGGGGTACCCACTTTATCATTGGACAAAGTCTGTAGTAGAAGACCCTAAAAAAAAGATTAAACACTCAAAATCATTCGCATTCTACTACGGAGATGAGCAAATTTATGAAAAGCGCCTTGCGGATTCGCTATACAATGATTTGTTAGAATTCAATAATGAGAATAAGATTGAAGAAATTAAGATAATTGACTCAAATCCTCGTAATAATCCTCAGCCTCCAAAAAAATAAATATAATTTATGAGACATTGGCAGTGAACTTTTTAATTCTAATAATTCTAGGTCTGGCGTGGGGCCTAAGCTTTACGCTCGGGAAAATTGCCATTACAGCTGGGGGAACTCCTATCGGCCTGACCTTTTGGCAAAGTCTTTTTAGTGGGCTTATTTTACTGGCTTATGTATTTTTTAGACATGGAAAGATTATTATTCCAAAAACAATGTTGTTGCCTATCGTTATTATCACTTTCCTATCAGTAGTTATACCCAATATTATTTTCTATGCTTGCGTTGCATACCTTGATGCCGGTGTACTATCTATTTCTGTCTCCGTAATCCCTTTATTTACATACTTGATCGCCTTGGGTCTGAGAATGGACAAATTTAAAGTGAGAAGAGTAATAGGTCTTATCACCGGTTTCTGTGCCCTCCTGATTTTAATACTTCCAGAGAATAGTCTACCAGATAAAAGAGACATCCCATGGGTCTTGCTTGCGCTCAATTGTGCTCTTTGTTACGCCCTGGAAAATATATATATTGATCGCCTAGAACTTCAAAATTTCGGACCTATTCGATTAGTTTGTGCCGTTTCTTTTGTTTCCGCAATCATTACCTTTGTCTTGTCCATAGTAATGAATCAATTCTTTATACTGAAACCAACAAATTTATATTTGTTTGTCTCGACTTTAGGCCTGGGTTTTATCAGTGCTACCGCCTACTCAATTTTTATTTATCTCATTGGAAGAGCTGGATCGGTATTTTCATCTCAAGTGGGATATCTTGTTACTTTTTTTGGTGTTGTCTGGGGAATTATAATCCTTGGTGAAAGTCACTCTCTTTTTGTGTGGGTTTCTCTTGTGCTAATAATGATGGGAATCTTCCTTGTTCAACCTAGAAAAGCCAACTAATGAACGCAAACTATCTTTGAATTGGATTAAATGCTTTCAGGAAATATTGTAAACGTGACTAGCAGTCTTATAGAACAGTTGGTCCTTTTCCGTTTCACTAAAGTCTTTTACGAGATTTTTAAAGGAATTCCATAAAACATGATATGAAACGGAGTATTTGTCTACAGGAAAATTGCTTTCAAACATACATCGTTCTGGCCCAAAAAAATTTATCGTCGTTAAATAAAATTGTCTCTGAAGTGACATAAAATGTTCAGAAGAAGGAGGATTTGGTTTTGCTTCAAAACCAAGACCATTTATTGGCATAGCTAAACCCCCTAATTTAGCAAAGACATTCTTATACTGGGATAATTCCTTAATATCTTTCTTCCAATTTTCAAAAACCTGCTCCTTTTTATTTGCATAAGGGCCAACCCCCAATGGTCCACTAAAATGGTCTAAAACAATTAAAAGATCAGGGTTTTTCTTTGCTAAATGAGCTACTTGGGTTAGCTGGTGATGGTACTGCCATGCCTCAAACACGAGGCCTTTAGCGGATAGGCATTTTATTCCTTCCCCAAATTCTTTCATTAAATACATATCTTGTGGTGGATTATGATGCGAATTATTTATCTTATCGCTGGGATCCCAGCTCCCCGCATGCCGGATGCCTTTAAAAAGATTTCCTCCAATATCAATATGTCTTTCTAGAACCTCCTTCACATCTTTTCCTAATAAAAGATCAGCATGACCAATTATTCCAGAAATTGATGTTTTTGTAGTATTTTTTTGAGACAATTGCGCCAATCCTTTTATGTGTTCAGTTTCGCCAACGGGATTAAAGTGCTCTTCCTGAGAGCTCCAAAAAAACTCTGAGCACTCAATATAAATACTATCTGTTACGTTATGTCCCGAGCTTGTATCTTCCCAAAAATTCTCAAGCAGATAATTATAAAGTCGATGCCGCCTAACATTTGAGGAACCTGCAACGGTCTTCGCCCACAAGTGATGGTGAGGATCAATAATCCTTTGATCAGGATCAATTACATCTTCTCTAACTCTTTTAAGCCAGTCCAAATCCACGGTATAAGCGCTCATGAAATCATTCTATGGGTGACAGAAAAATAATAAAGGATAAAATAAAATAATGAAAAACTATACAAGAAATATCGTAGAGCCAAAGTATGTTTTTGACAAGTTAGGTAATGAGAATTTCAAAGTAATTGATTGCACCGTATACTTTGAACTTAAAAAGGTAGGCGCCTCAACTATACACAGTGGACATGAAGATTATTTAAAACGGCATATCCCTGGTTCTGCGTATTTACATATGGTTGATGATCTGTCCGACAAGGATAATCCCATACCTTTTTCAATTGTCTCGCAAGAAAAGTTAAATGCGAAACTGTCAAGCATTGGGATAAATAATGAAGATGAAATTATTCTTTATGGGTCTGGGTTTCACATGGCTATCACAAGAGCGTGGTGGGTGTTAACAATGTCTGGGGCCAACAATGTGAAAATTATAAATGGTGGGTTAGACGCATGGCAAGAACAAAACCTTCCACTATCATCAGGGATAGAGTCTTTTGTAAAAGGAAATTTTCAAGGGAACCGCAGCCAAGAAACCATTTTTGATAAAAATAAAATGAAAGAGGCTCTAAAGGATGATGAATTTATCTTTGTGAATGCCCTAACATATAGGCAATTTTGTGGTGGGGGAACACATTATGGCAGGCCCGGAAGAATACCAAAAAGCATAAATATTCCTGCTTTAAATTTACTTAATCATGATACCGGTAAATTCCTACCCCCCTCTGAAATGCTAGATATGATGAAACCGCTTATTGATACAGATAAGTCAATAGTAAGCTACTGTGGGGGTGGTATAGCGGCCACGACCGTTTTTTTTGTTGCCAAGATTTTCGATTTAGAAAAACTCTTTCTATATGATAACTCCCTTCTCGAGTGGTCGAATGATCCAACGTGCCCTATGGAACTTGACGAAGAATAAATTTTCAATTTTAAAACTTGCTAAATAATTGACTAATGATATCTTAACCTTGAATTAGGAGAGAGATAATGTTTTTTTTAGGACTAGTTGGAGTAATTGGTGTAATAATGTTTGCAGCAACATGGGGTGGCGATCCCGGTGCATTTATTGATCTAGCTTCTCTGATATTTGTCGCTGCTTCTTCCTTTTTTGCGAGTCTTGCTATGAGCAAAGGAAAATTTGATGAAAGAACAATTTCACTGACCGGAGATGCTGCGGTTATAGTTGGTTGGTTAGGATTTCTCATTGGCTTAGTTTTGATGGCTGGTGATTTAAATAATCTATTAGTAGATCAAAGGCTTGGGTCTGCGTTTAGCGTAGCTTTTTTGACCGTTTTTTATGGCTACTTTGTTAAACTCGTTTGTTTAATGTACAGTAATTCAAAGTAAAACTTGAAAAACCGCTAGGCTGCATAGCAGATAATTTATGGACAAAGACAGAGCACTTAAGTCGTTGCCGGTGCCTAAAGGTAGAATTAGAAGGGCATCAAGTTTTGGTAGAATGGCAGTTAAGTTTGCGAGCTCAGTCGTGGTGGACGGTACAAAAGAATTGGTTAGTGGGCGGTCTCCATCGTTAAAAAAACTTTTAATTCAAGAAAAAAATATCTTCACCTTTATAGAAGAACTTGCAAAGTTAAGAGGTGCGGCGTTAAAAATTGGCCAATTATTATCTCTTGAAGCAAATGACTTTTTGCCAGAGCAAGTTACTAAAATGCTTGGCGACTTAAGAAATAGGAACTTTCACATGCCGAATTATCAACTTGGTGAGGTCTTAAGGGAAAATTATGGCGATAATTTTTTAGATAAATTTTCCAATTTTAATGAAACGCCAATCGCTGCTGCTTCAATAGGTCAAGTTCACAAATGTCGATACGGCAGTAAGGAGCTAATATTAAAAATTCAATACCCAAAAATTAGAGAGAGCATAGAAAGTGATATTAATAATATTAGACTTGTCACCAAGAACCTTGGAATCTTACCAAAATCCTTCGATTTAGATAAGCTGCTTGAAGCTGGAAAAACACAGTTACTAAACGAAACCGATTATTTGCTTGAAGCAGCGCATCAGAAAAATTTTTATCATCTACTTAAAATGGATAAAAAATTTATTGTACCAAAGATTAATGAGAAACTTACCACCACAAAAATTCTGGCAATGGAATATAAAAAAGGGGTAACAATTGATCAGGTCGCAAATCTTGATCTAAAAACAAAAAATTCAATAATAAATGCTTTAGTAGAACTTGCCTTCAAAGAAATATTTGAATTTAATTTAATTCAAACAGACCCTAATTTTGCTAACTTTCTATATAATGATAAATCAAAAAAAGTTGTTTTACTGGACTTTGGTGCAACAAGTAACGTCTCTAAAAAAAATATACGGGTCTTTAAAGATATTCTTAACGGCTTGGCACTTGATAGAAAGGAGATGGTTGAAAAAGCTCTTATAACGTTGAAGATCTTTAGTCCTAACGCTAGTAATTCTATAAAGAATTACCTTCTAGACACTATCTGGAACTTATCTATGCCTCTACGGAAAAATAAGGAATTCGATTTCCTACATTGCATTTCTACAGAGGATTTGAACATGCTTACATCAACCCTGATAAACCAAAAGGATAAATTTCAGCTACCCGATCCTCAAATCCTCCTTATTCAGAGAAAATTAGGAGGTATTTTTCTTCTAGGTCGAAAATTCGGTGCGAGAAAAAACTTTTTTAAATTAGTTACAAAATATATTTAAGTTAAATTCGAGACTTAATCATCAAGGTACTTTTGGTGAGAAACACTATTTCCCTGTCTTGGTTGAACAACTTCGCCTCATATCTAACAAAACCCAGTCCGTGTTTGCTTTTTGATTTTCTACTCTCCAAGATTTCTAGTTGACCAGTCACTTTGTCATCAGGCCTTACTGGTTTTGGCCAGGTCATTTCCTCATGCCCGGGTGATCCCATTATAGTATCATAAGATAAAAAACTTTTATGCATCATTCCAAGCCAAACAAGAGCTGTTAGCCATCCACTTGATATTATGCCACCAAAAACGGAATTCTCTGCTGCTTCTTTGTTAACATGAAAAGGGAAAGGATCATATTTTTTTGCAAAGTCTATAATCTCAGTTTCTGAAAAAGCATACTCTCCAAGCTCAAATATGTCCCCCTTTTTAAAATCCTCTGCATATCGCTTTTCCATCTTCTTTCCTCTCTATTGTTTTTCAAATCGAATAAAAGAATAACGCGAACTTTCCTCACCTAAATCTACAAACTCACTTGAAACGTTAAAACCAACGCCGGACAGTTGACCTATTATTTCTTTTTCATTTCTATTCGGAGCAACTTCAATGTCAAAATCCTTTATACTTTCAAATTTACATCCCAAATAACCAATGCCGCCCTGTTTTAATATTCTTTTGAACTCAAGAAGATATTCCCCTATTGGCTTTAAAAAGTATATGACGTTTATGGCTAGAAGTTTATCTATTGACCCATCTGGAATTTCATTGCTCAAGTCTTTTGCATCATTTTCTAAAATAACTATATTTTTAGGCAGTTTCATTTTGTGTAATTTTCGTCTAAACTCAGCACTAATTTCTATCCCAATTATATTAATACCACTAATCTTTGCAATTTCCTTTATTGCCAATCCATTTCCTACGCCCAACTCCAGCACATGATCAGTTTTTTTCAGTTTCATTCTATTTACAATATCGATGCTTACTTGCGCATTTGAATAATTCATTAATGTTCTTGCTACCCAAGAAAGCCCAATCGTTTTTGGGGACCTCATATTTTTTGTCATCAATTCGGTATGAATAAGAAACTTATGGATCCATCGAGCTACAATAAGCTTAAGTTTCATAAAATAGACTCAACATGATTTAATTTAACGTAGGTTTGATGTATCGTGGTCATATAACATAGTAATTACATTTTAGAATATCTAAACATGTTAACGCTAAATCTTTAAACAATTCAAAATAAAGGTAAAAAATGAATACTTACATAATTTTTGGAAAAGCTAATTCAGAATACGCAAGCGGCATGATTAACAAACCTCAAGATAGACTTTCAATAGTTAAAAAAGTCACTGATCAATTTGACATGAATTTCAGGGAATTCCTTTTTACAAATACTGAAAGTTTTACTGTTTTCTGTGTGTTAGATGCTAAGAGCGATGAAGATATGGAAGCTTTTATGCAAATCATTAGAGCCTCTGGAACATGGTCCACCTTTTTTTGGACCAGAGCATTTGACTCAATGGAACATATGAAAATATGCGAAAAAGCAAAAACTAGTATGGCAGCATATGTGACAACTATGCAAGCCGCAGAGAATTCTTGATGTACGGAAGGGCAATTAATTTCACTCTATTGGCACCTTCCTTATGGTCTGTAGTCGAAGCAGTAGCTCAGCCTATTGAAACTGAAGAGTTGAAAAGAAATCTATTTAAATCAAGTGATAATACGGGTTTTATTATTGAAATATTTCCTTCAAAACAAGTGGCGGGATCTAATCTTGAAGTATTAAAAGCCATGCAAAGTCTAAAAGAGCAAGCGATGGCAAAAGTTTCTGTCTTAGAAGGAACTAGGTGAAGAAGAAATCACTTTCAAACTTTTAAAATCATATAACATAAATATACGAGTAAAAATAGAAGGATCAGGGCCACTAATCGTTTTAGTCCATGGATGTCCTGAAAGCTGGTATAGTTGGAGACATCAAATTCCCGTGCTAGCAGAGAAGGGCTTCACCGTAGCCGCCATTGATGTAAGAGGCTATGGAGGCTCATCACGGCCTTACGAAATTGAAGCATATAGTATGAGGGAACTTACTAAAGATGTAATTGGTGTCATAGATGCCCTTGGCTTTGATACAGCAATTTTAATTGGTCATGATTGGGGAGGACCAATTGTGTGGAATACGGCAGTTTTAAATGAAAAAAGAATATCTGCTGTTTTAGGACTTTCAGTACCATTTTTCCCAAGAAGAGATATTTCATCAATGGATCTCTGGCAAAAGATATATCAAGGGAAGTTTTTCTATCAACTTTATTTTCAAGAAGAAGGCGTTGCAGAGACGGAGTTTGAAGAGAATATACGTAAATATTTGGAGCGAACCTATTTTTCAATAGATGCAAGGGGTATGAAAGCTCAAAAAGAAAATGCAATCACAGGAAGCTCAAAAGCTGTTAATGGAAAATATTTAGAGGCACTACCAAACATTTGATACTTATCCACCGTGGATAACCCCAGTTGATATGGATTATTTAGTCGATGAATTTGAATTAAGTGGAATGCGTGGTCCTCTAAATAGATACAGGGTGCAGCCAATTGATTTTGAGGACTTAATTGAGCTAACAAGGGCAAAAGTACAGCAACCATCTGCTTTTTTAACAGGTAAATATGATCCAGTAAATTCCTTTACAGGTCCGAACTACCAGAGTAGTAAAGATCTGGAGGATAAAATTGGTAAAAGTTACGAAAACCTTTTATCAACATGTCTTTTGGATGATGCGGGGCATTGGGTTCAACAGGAAAAACCTGAAGAAGTTAATCAGTTTATTTTAGAGTTCCTCTCAAGACTTTAGCGGAAATGAAAACAGATAGATCGACTGAAAAAATTAGCCTAATCCAAGATATCGATACTCCAGCAGTTTTAGTGGATTTAAGGATAGTTAAAGAAAATATAAAAACTTACCAAAAATATTGTGATGATATTGGAATTACGTTACGACCTCACATAAAGACACACAAAATTCCAGCGCTAGCTAAATTACAAGTCAGAGCTGGAGCCATAGGAATAACAGCACAAAAAATTAGTGAAGCCGAGGCGATAATTTCTGAGGGGGGATTGATAATGTCCTCATTACGTACAACATAATAGGAGAAAAAAAATTAAGGGCTCTTCAAGATCTAGCCAAAAAAGTTAAAGTTTCCGTCGTAGCTGACAGCTCTTTTTGCATAAAGGGCTTATCAAAGACATTTAAAGGGGCTAAGGAAGCTTTACCTGTATTAGTTGAGTGTGATACTGGAGCCAATCGTTGCGGGGTCATAAGTCCTCAAGAAGCTTGTGAATTGGCAGAATTGATTAATAGAAGCCCTGCACTAATTTTCGGAGGGTTAATGACCTACCCTCCTACTTCTAAAGCTCAAAAAATTAACAGCTTTTTAACTGACGCAAAAAAACTAATTGAAGCGAAAAATATTGCTGTAAATACAGTTTCTATCGGTGGCTCGCCTGACATGTGGCAAGTCAAAGATATTCCGGTTGCAACAGAGTATAGAATTGGAACTTACATATTTAATGATAGATCTATGGTCGAAAAAGAAATTTGTTCAGAGGACAGGGTGGCATTAACTGTTTTAGCAACAGTAGTATCAACTCCAACTAAAAATAGAGCGATAATAGACGCTGGGTCAAAAGTATTAACTTCTGACCTCTTTGGAATGAAAGATCATGGTCGCGTAGTAAACTTTCCTAACCTCAGAATTGTACAATTAACTGAAGAGCATGGCACTATTGTAAGTGACCAAAGAACAAATTTTAGAAATTGGACAGAAGATCCAAATAATTCCTAATCATGCGTGTGTTGTAACTAATATGTTAGATGAGGTGACTGTTATTACTGAAGAGAGGAACTTTAAAAATATGCAAGTTATTGGCAGAGGTAAAGTTTGGTGACTTTAAAATTTTACAAAAAACCTCTCTTCAAATAAACGGTCAAGTTCACAGGAAAAAACATCAGCTTCACTAATATCGTATGCGTCTGTAATAGTACCCGTTGTTATCGGTCCATTAAGGATTAACCACTTTGAGTTTTTTTCACAAAATTCTACATAAGATCTCAACGCTACCAATGGACTTTCACCCAATATATTCTTAGAATTTCCCTGTTCTAGAACAGTATCGTTTTTCGTTAATATGAGATTGAAATTCTTTAATTCATTGATTATTTTCAATTTGACATTTTCATCAGATGGAATTGCAATTTCTCGTAAAATTTTGTATTGGCCATGTAAACCAAAGCCAGCAACTGTATCGGATAGTGTAAAAATCCATCCTTTATAGATACTCTGCACTAACTCGACTCCAATTCCGAAACTCTTGCAACAAGACATTAATTCAATATCGCTCATTTCACTATGAGGTTTTTTACTTAACCTAAAGAAGATTTCGGGCTCAAACTTTGGTTCAAGGAATTTCTCTGGTGAAAATAATTGTTCGTTGTCCAAAATCGTAGAGGAGTACATTAAGCCAAAAATTGGTGCGTTTACAGAATATTTATTCCAAATTGTTTTGTTGGTAAAACCTACTTTAATTCCTGAAGCTTTTTCCTTTTTATTTTCTCGAATTTGTTTAATCTCTGATGCGGTTTTATAAGCATCTGAGAGAGAAAAGTTAGGAATAGTATTACTCGGTAATTGCGCCTGAGCTTTATTTTCTAAGCATTCAATTAAGTAATTTGAAAGATTAGTTTTGATGCTCAAGGGAAAAATACCGGGGCGGCATCCGGCCTCCATTGATTGAATTTCTTTTGAGATTTATCAAACAAATTAGATCCAACAAAAGCTTCCAGCCAATTTTGAAGTTTTTCCCACCCGAATTCATTAAACCAATTTGTATCGATGTTTGCAAATTGTCTTACAAATGGGAAGGTATCTATATCAACTAGCTTGGGTTGTTCGCCAAAAAGGAAATCACCCTTGATTTTTTTGTCAAGATCAATCAAAAATTTTATGGCTAAGTACCTACTGACTTTATTGTCATTTTGAGGATATCGATTAGCGTATTTTGTTTTGTCTAAGTTAGGTTTGAATTTTTTCTCCACTTTGGCAATTAAGCGATACCCTTCTTCAGGCATATCTAACCAGCCATCTGGATCATTTTTTCTTAAAGCACAAATCATAATATCAATACTCTCATCAATTATTTTATCCTTGAATTGTAAACTTGGAACAGTACCAGAATTTGAAGCCCTCAAAAATTCACTTGGCTTGTCCTTTAATACAATCTCGCTCAATTCCTTATTGACATTTGATGACAGAAGTACCCACCTAGCTCTTATTGCATAGGGACATTGACGAAAACTATAAAGTATCGGGATTTCTTTATCCACAAAAAAGCCTCTTTAATTTTTTATCTAGTAAATTATTCACTAATCTATTTCCATAGGAAGGCTTTTATCCATAGCCCACTCACTTAGCGAGTTATCATATACTTTCAACTTCTCAAAACCGAGTTGACGCAATACAAAAGCATTCAGTGTTGCAGCAATACCTCCACCACAGTAGTTAAGTATCTCACTATCTTGTGTGATGTTGTGTTTTTCAAAAGTTGCTAAGGCTTCTTTAGGTGACTTTAGCATATGCGTATTTATGTCCATAAGATCACTGAAGGGAATATTTATACTAGAAGGAATTCTACCTGGTCTACCATAACGCGTACTTTCTCCCTTGTGAATATCGCTCGTCAGTGCGTTAATTAAAAAACAATTGTTATCAATCATAGAATTTAATGTTTGTTCCCTTCCAACAAAAAAGCCTTGCTTTTCTGCGCTTGAGAATGCAGTTTCTAAATAAAAATTTTCGCGACGCTCAAGGTTATAATTTCTTCGTTTCCACTCTTTCAGGCCACCATTTAATACACTAACCTTTGTGTACCCTAGTACGTAAATCATCCACCAAACTCTGGTGGCCCATTGAAGGCCATTTGTTGAATACAAAATAATGTGGTAGGGCTCACCAATTCCTAGGTTACCAAATCTATTCCTCAAGAGCTCAACTTTAGGAAAGGTAAATTTATATTGACTTTCAGTATCTGAGATCTGGTTTTGGAGATCTAGAAATGATGCACCCGGAATATGTTCTTTTAAATAATCTTTGTACCCACTTTCAACATCATACGGTTTTGAAGGATGATTGTCCGTATAGTGCAGAAAGGTTGTGCAATCATAAAGGCGTACATTTTTATTTTCCAAGTTTCTATTAAGCCACTCACAAGAGACTATTGCTTCAGGATATTTCCAATCGATTTCAGTTCTTTCCATTTTATTAATATTAGGGGATAAGATATAAGCTACCCCCACCCTTTCTAGATTCTAATGTATCATGTGCACCGGATGCGTCTTTCAAATCAAATGGCAAAAAATTGGATACTTTAATTATATCATCCTCAAAAGCTTTAAAAACTGAAGATGCCATTTTTTCATAGTTTTCACGAGTCCCAAAATAATGGAAAAGTATAGGACGGGAAATAGAAAGTGATTTCTCTGCTAGTGTTGTCATTAATAAAGGTTTAACAGGACCTGATGATTGACCAAAGTTTATTAAATATCCACAAGGAGCTAATGATGCTAGCGAAGTCTCAAAGGTATCATTTCCAACAGAGTCAAAAACAATATCGACTCCCTTTCCTTCTGTAACTTCTAGAATTTTCTTACTAAACCCTTCATCACTAGAAACCAAAGTTTCAAAACATCCAATCATTTTAGTTTCCTGAATTTTCTCTTGTGACCCTACGCTACCTATTACTTTAACGCCCAATGAGCTTGCCCATTGGCAAAGTAAGCGACCAACCCCTCCTGACGCTGCTGTTACCAAAATTTTCTTTGATGAATCAACGGAAGTTATTCGATTAATAAGCATCTCTACTGTCATCGCTCTTAAGAAATTTGTTGCCACTAATTCATCACTTAAAAAATTAGGTATCTTTATTACTTTGTCATGGGAAATATTGATATGGGTCGCGTATGCCCCATATTCTCTTGTACAATATGTTACTCGCTCTCCAACCTTGAAGCCTTGAACATGATCACCAATTTTTTCAACTATGCCGCTGGCTTCACAACCTGGAACGCCGGGAAGAGGGAGCGTTTTGTACAGTCCTGATCGAACATATACATCATGATAATTTACGCCTATAGCAGTGTTTCTGATTTGAATCTGATTAGCAGCTGGTTCATTAATGACCTTTTCCTGATAAGATAAGACTTCTGAAGAACCATACGAATTTATAACGATTGCCTTTGACAATTTTTTCTCCAATTAACTTGTTAAATTTTTAAATAAATTAATCTCATCATTTTCTGTATTATATTAATTAGTAAATACTCAAGGCGAGAAGTTAAACATGAATATATTACCAGAAATAGATAAAATATCCAATGAACTCACGAATATCTTTAAAGATCTTCACGAGCACCCAGAATTAGGTTTTGAGGAAATAAGAACATCAAAGATAGTACAAGAAAAACTCCAAGAGTTTGGGGTTGATGAGATACACAAAGAGATTGGGAAGACGGGAGTAGTTGCTGTTATCAATGGCAATCAAAAGAGTGATAATCAAATTGGACTCAGAGCTGATATGGATGCGCTCCCAATAGAGGAAACTACTAACCTTGAATATGCGTCGAAGAACCAAGGAAAAATGCACGCATGCGGGCATGATGGACACACTACAATGTTGTTAGGGGCGGCAAGGTATCTATGTGAAACGCGGAATTTTAAAGGAAAAGCAGTTTTAATTTTTCAACCAGCTGAAGAAGGTTTGGGCGGAGCACGCCAAATGCTAAAAGAAGGGCTATTTAAAAAATTTCCGTGCTCCGAAATTTATGGAATGCATAATTCGCCAAATGGAAGACATAGCGAAATTTCTATATGTAAAGGTAAAGCCATGGCGGGTGCTTCTTTTTTTGATATAAAAATAAATGCAAAAGGAAGTCATGCGGCAATGCCTCATCAATCGATAGATCCGATAATTATATGCTCCAGTTTGATTGACCAAATGCAATCTATAGTTTCCAGAAATACGCCGCCTCTAGAAAGTGTTGTCTTATCCATAACACAAATGCACTCCGGCTCTGCTTACAATGTAATTCCTGAAGAGGCTAGTCTATGTGGAACAATACGGTATTTTTCTCAAGAAATCTATGAGCTAGTGGAGGAACGGGTAAGAGCGCTATGTAAGGGTCTCGAATTAGCCTACCAAGTTGAAGTAATTCCTGATCTTAGAAATACCTTTGATGTTCTACATAATGACGATCAACTTAGTGATTTTTATATGGATGCCGCAGAAGAAATCGTTGGGAAGGAAAACATAATTAGAGGCGCGAACCCGGCTACTGGCTCTGAGGACTTTGCGGATATGTTGAAGCATGTAAGAGGAGCCTACTGCCGAATAGGTCATAAGGGAACACAACCGCTGCACAGCCCAAAGTTTATACTTGACCCAGATATTATCCCTGTTGGCGCTTCAGTTTTAGCAAGATTAGTAGAAAAACAACTGAAACCTGATTGATTTAGGTTAGATTGTTTATTTAGCCAAGACCCCTGTTTTCACATTATAGTCAACTGCAATTTGGTAGGTCGGGTCGTCATCACTGTCAACCATCAACTGGCCTGTCTTTGTCAAGAGATCATGGCAATCACGACTCAAGTGACGTAACTTGACCTGCCGGCCAGAACTTTGGTACTTTTCAGCAATGTCTTCAATAGCTTTTAATGCAGATTGATCAACTACTTTTGACTTAGCAAAATCCAGTATAACTGTTTTGGGATCATCGTCAGGCTTGAAAATCTCAACAAAACTTTCCACAGACCCAAAAAACAAGGGTCCTTCAATATCGTAAACCTTAGCCCCTTTTGTTCTTATAGAGGGACGTTCCACGGCTCTGATTCTTATAGCTGAGTTCCAAGCAAAAACTAGGGCAGAAACAATCACCCCTACTAGAACCGCTACGGCTAAGTCTTCAAGAACGGTGACAACAGTGACTAAAATAATAACAAGGGCGTCTGACTTCGGAATCTTAGTTATCAAGGTAATAGAGCTCCAAGCGAAGGTACCTATAACCACCATGAACATAACACCAACCAAGGCCGCTATCGGAATAGCTTCGATAAGAGCGCTTCCATATAAAATGAAAAAGAGTAAGAAAAGGGATGCTGCTGTAGCAGCTATTCTTGTTCGACCTCCAGATTTGACGTTTATCATCGATTGACCAATCATAGCACATCCACCCATACCGCCAAAAAAGCCTGTAATTGTGTTTGCAGCACCTTGGGCCATGCACTCCTGTCTTGTCCCGCCTCTCTTATTGGTTATTTCACCAACCAAGTTAAGTGTTAGGAGACTTTCAATTAATCCGATAGCGGACAAGACTATCGCATACGGGAAAATTATATATAAGGTTTCTAGATTGAGGGGAACTGTCGGGACAGAGAAAGGTGGCAAGCCACCGGAAACTGGGGCAAGGTCCCCGACCGCTGGTACAGGAATGTCAAAATAAATAACTACCAGACTTACAATTATAATTGCTGCTAGAGGCCCTGGCAAAAGCCGCGTTATTTTTGGAGTTAGCCAAATTAGAACCATGGTAATACAGACAATAAGAACTGAAGTACTTAATAACATACCACTCATCCACTCTAATTTGCCATCTGTTGTTTCGGTTTGAAATTGTCTAATTTGAGCAAGACCTATCACTATTGCAAGTCCATTCACAAACCCCAACATAACTGGTTGTGGGACCATCCTTATAAATTTTCCCAACTTGAAAACTCCAGCTAGTATTTGAAGGATGCCCATAAGTATAACGGTTGCAAATAGATATTGAACACCATGCTCCGACACGAGAGAAATCATAACCACCGCCAAGGCGCCTGTCGCGCCCGAGATCATCCCCGGTCGTCCTCCAAATAGAGCTGTAATCAGACCAACAATGAAAGCAGCGTATAAACCTACCAGAGGCTCTACACCTGCAACAAAAGCGAAAGCAACGGCTTCTGGGACTAACGCGATCGCAACTGTTAATCCCGCAAGAATTTCTACTCTTAGTAGCGAAATAGAGAGTTGTTTGTTAAGAGAATTATTCTCAAAACTCTCTGCTAATATTGAAAGTGTTGTTTTTATCACCGTCCGCCTCTTGAATCATTTAAAAAAAATTTGTACCAATTAATATGTACTTTGTATAAATATGTAAAGGATGTTATAAACCCGCCGATTTATTCTGCTAAACCTCATCAGGACCAAGTAAATCAAAAGCCATTTAAAATTACCATCAATTAACCAAATAGTTGAGCGAAAAGCACTATCTTTTCGGCTTCAAGAGGAAAAGCATTTTTTTCGGTTTTGGATTGATAAACGGCTTTCAAAAATTGATTTTATTACAACGCTAATTACTGTAGCTTCCGTTTCAAACAATTTATCATGGGTCTTTTTTTCGGCCTATCAATGTGCGATTAGATATCACTTTGAACAAAGATTTAGTGGAACTGTTTCTTTAGCAGTAAGAGAGATCAAAAGCGCACCTCTGAAAACTACCTATGAAAGTAAGAAAAACACTTTTTCATTTAGCGGACAAAAATCTTGGTTAGTTAGTACAAACGTCGACATGATCCTATTGTTTGTAAAACTGGATCAAACTATGAATTTATCTTTAAGCAACAGAAAAACTATTTTGAATTCAATTTTAGCACCAATCTATAAGGAAACATCTGCAACTCGAACATCGTTTGAAAAAAG
>CABZEW010000009.1 GCA_902524845.1 uncultured Alphaproteobacteria bacterium | reverse complement strand
AACAGAGGGTGCTGTTTAAAACGGGGTCAACTTAAAAATTTTTCGTCGAAAGGATAAGAGGTAAGATTCTCGAACCCATTTTCTGTCACGAGTAATTGGTCTTCCAGTTTAATGGAAAATTCACCGTTCTCGCGGCTTATTAGTGCCTCGACGCATAGTGTCATTCCTGGCTGAAGGACGTAGTCAAAAGCACCTTCTTCATAGTCCTCAGGGTATGTAATAAGCGGAAACTCATCACACAACCCAACACCATGAAACCTGCAACTGTATTGCTGTTTTTTATATATATTGTCGAGCTGATGTCCTTTGAAGGTCAAATCTTTAAAGTGAACCCCAGGAGCAACAAGTTCAGCATTTTGTTGAATATGATCCAATGCTATACGGTAATCTTGTTTCATTTCTTTCGTTGGTTCTTGATCTCCTATCCACCATGTCCTAGAAATATCGGTGCATATTGAGTAACAGCCAACTAGATCAGTGTCAAAAGCCACTATTTCATTGTTCTGAAGCACCCTAGAGCCACATTCTTGAAACCACGGGTTTGTTTTGGTACCTGATGAAAGCAATCGAGTTTCAATCCATTCTCCACCTCTTTTTATGTTTTCTGAATGGAGAACTGACCAAATATCGTTTTCAGCCATTCCTGGTTTAGTTTTATTCTCCATAATATGCATTGAGGTTTCACACGCCGAAATAGAGCATCTCATAGCCTTTATTTCCTCTCCAGACTTTATTGATCGAGCGTGCTCCATAATTTTTTCTCCATTTTCAATTTCAAAGTCTCTATTTTCAAGGCTTTTAAATCCATCGAGCATTATTTTATCTATTGCTAGATTCTTGGTATTTTTTCCCTTTTTTTTGAAAGCTTGACACACTTGATCAGAGAAGTTCTCTGCAGCAGATTTCACTTTGTCTCCTTTTGCAAAATAAAACATAGATGCGCCGGTTCTCACTTCATCGATATATAGATAATTTGACTCTACATAGTGAGTGCTTTCTTGATAGTCCCAAAGTATACAGTACCCATCATCGAAAACCAGACAGGATCTAAACGGATTATGTGTATTCCATAAAAGCATATTAGATGTACCAGTTGCGTACCTTATATTTAAAGGGTCAAAAAGCAAAACGGCATCAACTTTGTCTTTCTGTAATTGCCTTACAACTCTTTCTTTTCTATAAGAATTTATTATAGACACATCTGGCAATTTTAATCCTTTAACCTGCCATTCTTTTAAAGCTAGATCTGTAGGCTCTGAAAAAACAGATATTTTTTCTGGAGATTTTTCAGGAGTTATTTTTTTTTGAAAAGAAGGTATCTGCATTTAGGTCTCCTTAAACTATATTTATGCTATGATCTTTTTTTAATATTTGAAATACTTTTTAATTACGTTAGGTTGTAATACTTTTGTTGGGGGATTTATTGTGGATAAAGTCATTCTTTTGTCAGAAATTTCAGGATCAATTTGGAAAATACATTGCAAAGTTGGAGATGTTATTGAAACAGGTCAGGAAGTATTAATTATTGAGTCGATGAAAATGGAAATTCCTGTTACCTCTAATGTTTCTGGCACGGTTATTTCTATTTTTGTAGATGAAGGTGAAATGGTCAATGAGGACCAAAAACTAATAGAGTTAGATAAAAAGGATTAGTCTAGAAGAATAACATGGGTACAGAAATTAATTCAACTAAGAACGCTGAAAGGGTATCTAAAACAACTTGTTATATGTGTGCATGTCGCTGCGGGATTGATGTTCATTTAAAAGATAATGAAGTTGTTCACATTGAGGGGAATAGAGATCATCCAGTAAATAAGGGTGTTTTGTGCGCAAAAGGTGCGGCTGGGATTTTTCAACACAAAGCGGCGTCAAGGCTCAAAAAGCCGTTACTTAGGGTTGGTGAACGGGGAGAAGGAAAGTTTAAAGAAATTTCCTGGGAAGAAGCTCTTGGGCTTGCAGTCAAGTGGTTATCTCCTATTCGTAAAAAGTCGCCAGAGAAACTTGTGTTTTACACTGGCCGAGATCAGAGTCAGTCTTTTACTGGGTGGTGGGCACAAAAATTTGGCACACCAAATTACGCAGCTCATGGTGGATTCTGTTCTGTTAATATGGCGGCGGCAGGCATATATACTATTGGTGGTTCATTTTGGGAATTTGGTTCCCCAGATTGGGAAAAAACAAAACTACTACTCCTTTTCGGCGTTGCAGAAGATCATGATAGCAATCCCATTAAGAGAGGGTTAGGAAAGTTAAAGGATAGAAGCGCAAGAGTGGTAGCCATTAACCCGGTTAGGACTGGCTATAATTCAATTGCAGATCAATGGATCGGGATACGCCCAGGAACAGATGGTCTTTTAGTCCTTTCACTCGTACACACACTACTTAAAAGAAAAAAAATTGATTTAGACTATTTGCAAAGTTTTACAAATGCACCATTCCTCGTAAATATAAGTTCAACTGATAGTAATAAAGGATTGTTTTTAAAAGATAAAGACGGCTTCCCTATTGTTATTGACCATTTCTCAGGTGAGCTAAAGAGATTTTCAGATAATGGCGTGAAACCATCTTTGACTAAGTCTCATTCTAATAAAAATGGTTCCTTTAAAACTGTATTTACTTTGTTAACAGAAAAATATTTGGATGATTCTTATTCTCCAAAACTGATTGCGCCACAGTGCGGATTAAAAGAAGAACAAATATTAAGCTTAGCTGAAGAAATAGCTTCCACTGCTTTTAATAAAGTAATACATATCGATCAAGATTGGATAGACTTTAGGGGAGAAAGAAGGTCTGGTTTTGTCGGTAGGCCTGTAAGTTTTCACGCCATGAGAGGTATTTCAGCGCACTCCAATGGATTTCAAACTTGCCGAGCAATACACCTACTTCAAATTATAATCGGTAGTGTAGATGTACCTGGTGGATTTCGATTTAAGCCTCCATACCCGAAGCCGTTTGGAGCACACCCAAAACCACATTTTAAATTTAGTCCTGATAGTGAATTAGATGGGCCTCATCTTGGATATATAGGTGGGCCTGAAGATCTGGCTTATGATGAGAATGGTAAGCCAGCAAGGATTGACAAAGGGTTCACCTGGGAAAACCCTATGTCTTCTCATGGATTGATGCATACCGTAATTGCTAACTGTCATAGTGGTGATCCTTATAAGATAGATACATTGTTCTTATATATGGCCAATATGGCATGGAACTCTTCTATGAATACGGAAGAGACAATGAAGAAGCTAACAGAAAAAGACGCTGACACTGGCGAATACAAAATTCCTAAAATAATATACTCAGATAGTTATTACTCAGAGACTGTTGCCTTTGCTGATCTCATTTTGCCAGACACCACCTATTTGGAAAGATATGATTGCATATCTTTACTGGATCGTCCTATCGGTGAGCCTGATCAAGTCAGTGATGCCATACGCTGGCCTGTTGTAAAACCAGACAGAGATGTAAGAAGCTTCCAAGATGTTTTGCTGCAACTGGGAGCTTTGCTGGAATTGCCAGGAATGGTAGACGATAAAAAAAAGCCCTTATATGAAGATTACTCTGACTATATGCAGAAGCATCAGAGACGACCGGGTGTTGGGCCTCTTGCAGGGTTTAGAGGAGAAAATAATTCAGAAAGCGGTAGAGGGGTCTCTAGCCCTAATCAAATCGAAAAATATATAAAAAATGGAGGATTTTGGAGTGAGAAAATTCCTGAGAATGCCCAATATTATAAACCCTGGAATCAAGCCTATCAAAAGTGGGCCGTGAAAAAGGGATTTTTTGATAAAGAAGAACCTTTTGTCTTTCAGATATATCTTGAGCCATTAGCAAAACTGCAAAATCATCAAGGATTACCAGACAATTTAAAGCCTCAAAAGTACTTGCATGAAAGAATTGAAGAAAAAATGGATCCGTTACCAATTTGGTGGCCTAACCATGATCAGGAAAAATTAGAGCAATATCCAATTCATGCAATTACACAAAGGCCAGCAGCGATGTACCATAGTTGGGGTAGTCAGAATGTATGGTTGAGGCAAATACACGGTTCGAATAAGTTATTCCTGTCAGAAAGTTTATGGAAAGCAAATAAATTTGAAGTGGGCGATTGGGCAAGATTAACATCAGAAAATTCATCAATAGTAGTTCCAGTTGCGCTCATGAGGGGGCAGAACGAAAATACGGTATGGACATGGAATGCAATAGGTAAAAGGAAAGGATCATGGGCTTTAGATGAAAATGTAGAGGAGGCTAATGAAGGTTTTATAATCAATCATCTCATTTCTGATCTTTTGCCAAAGAAAGGGAACGGTTATAGATATAGTAATTCCGATCCTATAACTGGACAGGCCGCATGGTATGATCTATTGGTTAAGGTTGAAAAGGTCAACAACCCTAGTAAAGTATCTCATCCACAGTTTCCTGTGTTAAGTTCTCCTTTGGATGTTGGGGTAGATAAAAAAAAATGAGCGAGAATTGACAAAATTACCTAAATGCGATGAAAAAAAGCTAGGGCTTTTAATTGATCTTGACACTTGTGTCGGGTGCCACGGATGTGTGGTGAGTTGTAAGGAGTGGAATTCATCAGGTAGCGATAAGCAGTTAAGTGATATTAATTCACATAGAAGAGACCCGGTTGGCACTTTTTTAAATCGTGTTCATTCTTATGAAAGAGAAAACTGCAATACGAATGAAACAGAGCCTTTTTATTTTCCAAGATCATGCCTTCATTGCGAGGATGCACCCTGCGTTACTGTCTGTCCAACCGGGGCAAGCTATAAGAGAGAAGAAGATGGTATAGTTTTAGTGAACGAAGATGACTGTATGGGCTGTGGTCTTTGTGCTTGGGCATGCCCATATGGTGCAAGAGAGTTGGACTTGGTAAGTGGTGTTATGAAAAAGTGCACCCTTTGTGTAGATAGAATTTATAACGAAGAGCTCCCGCCAGAGGATAGGGTGCCTGTGTGTGTTAAGAGTTGTCCTACAGGGGCAAGAGCTTTTGGCGATTTCAATGATCCGAATTCTGATGTGTCAAAAAAAGTAAAAGAAAGAGGTGGAGTTGATCTTATGCCTGAAATGCAAACGAAACCAGTCAACAAGTATTTGCTTCCCAGAATAAAGTCCAAAAATTCAGCGGTTTCTTCAGGGTCGGGAGTTGAGGAGGAGACTAATGCCAAAGGTCTTCTTGGTTGGGTAGATAGGGCTCTAAGTAAATTGTAATGCATCCTGCTCCCTCTATTATCCTTTTTACTGTTCTGTCTGGTTTCGGGTTTGGGCTTATATCAATTACAGGGCTCCTTCAATTTTTTAATCAGATCAGTATTTTTGATCTTATTACTTTTTCCATTCTAGGGATTATTTTCTCAACCGTTGGGTTGGTATCTTCTTTTTTTCATCTTGCAAATAAAAAAAATGCAATAAAATCTATGTCTCAGTGGCAAACAAGCTGGTTAAGCAGGGAGGCAATTTCCTCAATTTTCTGCTTATTGCTCGTTTCGGCAAATATTGCGTGGGTTTTTTTACAAAATATGTATATAAACGAAGTCGGTATAGTTTTGTTCTTTCTAGCCTTATTTACAATTTTCACCACTTCTATGATTTATGCGCAGCTTAAGACCGTTCCCTCTTGGAATAATATCTTTACGCCTGCTATTTTTATTTTTGCTGCTTTATCAGGTGGGGCAATTCTATTAACAAGTTACGCTAGTCTAGTCACTTTGCTTGTTTTTGGCACTCTTCAAATCTTGTTTTGGTATACTGCTGATCGAGGCTTTAAGGATAAGGAAACAAGTGTCGGTACTGCTTTAGGCTTTGATGCTAATGAAGAAATTAGACCTTTTGATGCAGCGCATACTAATCAAAATTACTTGCTAAATGAGATGGTTTATAAAGTTGGGAGGAAACATTCCATAAAATTGAGATACATATCATTCTTTACGGCATTTGTCTTCCCGATGTCTCTAATTCTAGTATTCCCTGGTGAGTTTAGCATTAGTATCCTCGCGATCCTCTTTCATTTTGTTGGAGTTTACTTTTCAAGATGGTTATTTTTCGCTGAGGCCAAACATTCGGTTAGTTTCTATTACGAATGAATACCTTTCGCAATGTAGGGTTTGCAGAGTTTTTTTGTTTAGCTAAGATATGGTAAAACTTAAACAAAAAATAACTTTGAATATAATTTGTTCGTAACATATTAAAATATTCAGGATATATAGTGAAAAGGTTGCTTAAGAAATGAAAAATGATCAAGAATATCTTTCAAATAACAGAGAGAAGTTTAATAAGGAATTATTAGATTTTATAGCTATACCCTCGATTGCTGCTCTACCAGAGCACTCCAAAGATGTTCAAAGGGCAGCAGCTTGGTTAAGGGCAAGAATGTCTGAAGCAGGGATTGAAAATGTGGAGGTAATGGATACTGGTGGACAACCTGCGGTTTATGGTGATTGGATGCATGCAGGAAATGGCAAGCCAACGGCACTGATATATGGGCATTTTGATGTGCAACCTGTAGACCCGGTTGAATTATGGCATCATGATCCGTTTACGCCGACGATAAAAGAAGAAAAAATTTTTGCAAGAGGTGCCTCTGATGATAAAGGATCTATGTTTATACCTATAATCGTATTCGAAGCCATTTACAAAAGCAGCGGGTCCTTCCCCTTTAATATAAAATTCCTCTTTGAAGGAGAGGAAGAAATTGCTTCACCAAAAATGCCAGAATTTGTCTCAAATAATGCAGATAAACTTAAGTGCGATATGATTTTTTCTGCTGATGGAGGACAATTTTCTGAAAATGAACCAAATTTAGCAGTTGGCTTCAAAGGCATATTAGGGTTTGATATTGAGGTCATTGGTCCTGAAACCGATAAACATTCAGGGCTATTTGGAGCGGCTATTGCAAATCCAATTATGGCGCTTACACAATTACTTTCTTCTATGAAAAATGCAGATGGTGAAATCACAATAGACGGGTTTTATGATGAGGTTGTTCCTTTAAATGATAAAGATAAAGCAGAAATCGCTAGAGTGCCTTTTGATGAAAAAGAGTACTTGGAGTTAACAGGATCTATAGGTTTAGATGGGGAAGCTGGGTATACTGCACCAGAAAGAATAGGAGCACGCCCTACGCTAGATTTAAACGGTATTGGGGGCGGATACCAAGGAGTTGGGACAAAAACAGTTCTACCTTCAGAGGCAAAAGCAAAAATAACTTGTAGATTAGTCGCTAATCAAAAGCCAAAGGAAATTCTAAAAAAAATAGAAAATCATGTTAGGCGCTTCTTGCCCAATGGAGTTATTGGTAAAGTAATCCCCTTACAGGATGAAGGTGATCCTCTATTGATCCCAGAAATTCATAAATCAACTGACATTGCAAGAGATGTATTGAGTAATGTTTATGGCAGAGAGCCTTACATGATTAGAGTAGGGGGGTCTATCCCTATTCTTTCGGCATTTTATAAATATCTTGGAGTACACGCGACTATGTTTGCCTTTCAACTAGACGATGAAAACTGGCACGCCCCCAACGAATTTTTCAGATTATCAAGTTTCTATAAGGGGCAAGAGGCATATAGGCAATTATTTCATAAAATAGGAAGTCTTGGTTCATGATGTTTTTGAAGTCTAAAATCATCTATATATATGCCATCTTATTCGCAGTCACAGTTTTTGTTAGTTTGCCTTTGTTTGCTCAAAGTAAAAGCGACAATAATTTTTCAGAAGGTGAAACAGCAACGATAAAAAAAGTTAGCGCTGGAGGCGTTACTAGAAAATCCTGAAATATTAAGAGAGGTTTCTAGAATTCTTCAAGCAAGGGAAGAACAAAAAAGAAACGATAGTGTCTCTAATCTAATTAGAGAATATAGTTCAGAATTGACTGATACTAAAGATACGGTTGTTATTGGAAATCCCGCTGGAGATATTACGATCGTTGAATTCTTTGATTATAACTGTCCCTATTGCAAAACTGCTGCTAAAGATCTTCAAGATTTAATTAGCACTGATGAGAATATAAAATTTATTCCACGCGAGTGGCCTATTTTAAACAATAATAGTGTTATTGCTGCAAAAGCGGCTCTTGCATCTATCGTACAAGGAAAGTACAAAGAATTTCATTGGAGGCTTATGAAGGAAGGCAGCCTATCTGATAAAAAAATTTTTGAAATAGCCAAAAGTTTACAAATTGATATACCTAGCTTGAAAAAAAACATGGAAAGTGAATTTGTTATTAACCACATAGCAAAGTCAACAGCTCTTGCAAGACGAATTGGTTTTTCTGGTACGCCTTTATTCATTATAGAGAGTAAATTTTTCCCAGGATTTTTACCTTTAGAGGAGCTTGAACTAATTATTTCTGATATTAGAGAAAGTAGAATGTAAGTAATTTGGTTTCATACACATTAAAGCTCCTTAAATACCTAATGTTGAATAGGTACTAGCTATTCTAGTTATCGAAACCATCATAGCAGCAGTTCGTAAGTCAGGAATATTTTTATCTGAGTTCCACCGAGTACTTATTACATCGTAGGTAGTTCGCATGGTGTCCTCGAGGCCTGATCTTACTAAATCAAGCTCTGAGTCTCCTTTAACAAGCTCTTTTTTAAACTCATCAGAAAACTTTTCTTTAGTAATAGTCTCAATACCATTGATTAAAGAAGATAGTTGGTTTTCTTGAGCGCGCCTTTGTAGTCTCCCAAACCTTATTCTGCTTAAATTTTTTATCCATTCAAAGTAGCTAACTGTAACTCCACCTGCATTAGCGTATAAGTCTGGAATAATGATCTTATTATTTTTATTTAATATCTTGTCAGCATTAGACGAAATCGGGCCGTTAGCAGCCTCTATGATTAAAGGAGCCTTAATTCTTTCAGCATTTTCGTCAGTTATTACTAGCTCCATTGCAGCAGGAATGAGAATATCAGCATCAGCTTCCAGTAGCTCTGGCCCTTTATCGATAAACCCAGGAAATCCTTCTATTGAACCACTTTGTACGATATGGTCTCGCAATCTAAGTATATCAATCCCTTTCTCATTTATTATTGCTCCACCTCGCTCCAAAACATGTGTTATTTTAGCGCCATCCTCTTGAGATAAAAATAGTGCAGCATGATAACCAACATTACCGAGACCCTGTATTATAACTCGCTTTCCATTTAAACCCGGTGAGAGACCTGTTTTTTCTAAATCTATTTTACTGTCAAAGAATGCGTTGAGTGCGTATTTTATGCCACGGCCAGTAGCTTCAGTTCTTCCAGCAATCCCTCCCTTGCTCACAGGCTTTCCAGTGACACAGGCCCATGCATTTAAATCCGTAGGGTATAATCTTCTATATTCGTCTGCCATCCAGGCCATTTCTCTCTCTCCCGTACCCACATCGGGTGCTGGTACATTCTGCGATGGATGAATTAAATCTCTTTTAGCCAGTTCCTGAGTGAACCGTCTTGTAATTTTTTCTAGCTCTTTGGCACTCCATTCTTTTGGATCAATGATTAGGCCTCCTTTTGAGCCCCCGAAAGGTACCTCAACAAGCGAACACTTATAAGTCATAAGAGCTGCAAGAGCTTCAACCTCTTCTTGATTTACATCTAAATCGTACCTGATGCCACCTTTCACAGGCTCAAAGTGATCAGAGTGTACTGATCTATAGCCTTGAAATGTAAAAACTTTGTTTCTTAATCTAACCCCGAATCTTACTAAATACGTTGAATTTGCTTTCATAATTTGGTCTGCAAGATCATCAGTTAAATTGTTCTCTGTTTTGTTAATGTTTAAAAATTTTACAGCTTGTTTGAAATTGAGTTCAATTGACTTTAAGAATTCTTTCCCTGCCATTTTATTTCCCCCTGCGGAAAGTTTAACACACATATTTTACTACTAAAAGCTATTAGGTATTTCTTTACTATTTGATAAAAAAGTAACAAGAATAATTGCAAGAGTAGGGAGACTATGACGGATAAGAGTTTTGGGATTCTTTTAGCGGTTGCTGCAGGAGTACTTTGGTCGACTATAGGATTGAGTATTAAGAGTCTTGAGCAGGCTAATGTCTTTCAAATATTGTTTTATCGTTCGATTTTCATTTGCATTTTTATAGGGCTACTACTTCATTTTTTCTTTAGGTTTAACTTTTTGGACCTTTTAAAGAACTGGATTTCTTATACTTTTGGAGGTACAGCACTATTTTTTGCGTACATAGGAGGAATTTACGCTTTACTAACTACATCAGCAGCAAATGCTCTCCTATTATTTGCGTGCGCTCCAATATTTACAGCTATTTTGTCACCAATATTCCTAACGGAGATAATATCTCTAAGAACTTTACTGTCCATTTTTATTGCCTTTTTAGGTGTTTTAATAATGGTTTGGAGTGATTTCGGTGGCGGGGATTGGAAAGGAAACTTATCAGCTATTATTTCAGCCATGGGTTTTTCATTTTTTACTATCAATCTAAGGATAAATAAACATCTGCAAATGTTGCCATCTGTTTTTTCGTCTGGGATCATTGCGTCCATCGTTGCTTTCCTAATTATCTTGTTTTCTAATTCTAGCTTTCAGCTTATTGACAAAGATTTTATTATTATTTTCATTTTAGGCGTTTTCCAGGTAGGAGGTGGTCTCGTTTTATATACTCTAGGCTCAAAATTTGTACCTGCCACTCAACTAACTTTACTGATGTTAGGAGAAGTATTTTTGGGACCTGTTTGGGTATGGGCTTTTATTGGGGAGGAGATTTTATATAATACCATTCTGGGAGGATCGTTAATTTGCTTTGCTGTGCTCTATAATGCGTTATATTCTAACACTGGAAATTTAATGCAATGATAGTCCAAAGCTAATTTTTTTTACGGAGTTTTGTTATGATAAAACGAGGCGTTTTTACAGAAAAATCTAACTGGAACGTTTTAAAGCTTTTAAAGATCAGGGCTTCTGAATACGGAAACAGAGAGTTTATTAAATTTGACTCTGGTAGCGCTCTTTCCTTCAAATCACTCGATGAATTATCAGATAAAATGGCTTGTAAACTCCTAAATATTGGCCTTAAAGAAGATGAAAATGTTTTTTGTTTATTAAAAAATAGCCCAGAGTTCCTTGTATCGCTTTTTGCTGTGATGAAGACAGGAGCTGTTTTTGTTCCAATAAACACGGAATTACGTGGGCAATTCTTGGAGTACCAGTATCTTAATTGTGAACCAAAAATAGCTATAATTGACAATGCGTTGTTAGATATTTTTAATGACATAAAGCCACAAAAAAAGAGGCTTAAAGGAACAATAATAACTGATACATTTGATAATGAGTCTCTACCAACAGCCCTTCACTCAGAAGAAACTTTAAGCTTTAATTCTTGCTTTGAGAATGTTGTTAATATTAGCGATTTGAGATTGCTTAAGAGTGCTTCAATTCATAAAATTTGTGCAATAATGTATACATCTGGTACTACTGGTCCCTCAAAAGGGGTTTTATTACCTCATGGACACTTCTTCTCCTATGCTATTATTAGTGCCGAGGCTGCGCACTTTTCTAATAAAGATACACAATATATTTGCATGCCCTTATTCCACATCAACGCGCTTAGCATTCAATGCTTTGCAGCCTTGTATGCCGGTATGAATGTTTATTGCGTAGAAAGATTTAGTCCCAATCGGTGGTTAAGTGACGTGCAAAACTCAAAGGCAACAACAACACATCTACTCGGTGTTATGCCAGAGTTTGTCTTTGGAACTAAGGAGAGTAAGGAAGATAAAAATCATTTATTAAGACTTGTAAGTGCGGTTCCCGTCGGAGAATGGGGAAAAGAGTTTGAAAAGCGATTCAATGTAAAATTTCTTCAAGGTTTTGGAATGACTGAGAGCGGTATGAGCTTTTGGGCTGCACTAAGTGAAGAGACATGTATTCCAGGCCGTGCAGGCTATCCTGTAAGCGAGTTATACGAGGTAAGGATTGCTAATCCTGAAAATGATGAAGCGTTCCCCCCAAATAAAGTCGGAGAGTTGCTAATAAGACCTAAGCACCCCGGCATTTTCTCTGCTGGTTATTATAAAATGCCCGAGAAGACAATAGAGGCATGGCGAAACTTATGGTTTCATACAGGCGACGCATGTTATTTTGATGAGAAGGGAAGGATGTATTATTTTGACAGGATAAAAGATTGTATCAGACGTAGAGGTGAGAACATATCTGCTTTTGAATTAGAGCAAGTAATTAATGCGTATCCTGTAATTGAGGAGAGTGCAGCGATTGGAGTGAAAACCCAGAATTCGGGTGGTGAAGATGAAGTGCTTATTTGTATTGTAAAAAATAAAGAAACCCGAATAAATGCAGACCACTTTCTTTCTTTTTGTCAGGAAAAGCTTCCTAGATTTGCGGTTCCAAAATATATGCGGATCGTTGATAGTATTAGGAAAACTGGATCAGGCAAGCTAAGCAAGGTTGACGTGAGAAAAGAAGGTTTAACAGAGGACGTTATAACATTAATTCCTGATCGCTAATTTCAGCGGTCAACGATTTTAGGGCAATAAAAAATCAAAGTAATATCTTTTTGTCTGATGTGTCTTCTATATGCTTGAAATGATCTTGAAGTATAGCATTTTCACTTAAAATTTTGGCTTTTTTAATTGTCATTCCTTCAATACGAACGCGAAAATGCTTTATATCGTTTACAAAAATTTCTCGTTCTAGAACAAGGCTTTTACGTTTTTTGTTCGAGTAAAGGCGTTGCCCAACCTTATAGGTTGACTTGTTTTTATTAAATATTGTGGAAATTTTATCTAAAAATATCGTTTTCGCCTTTAAAAATCATAAAGGCCTTTTTTTTACGAGGGCTAGTGACCGACCTCTGTCTATTTTTCGTTGCAAAAAAAGGAAATTATTTCAACAAATTTTTTAATATTTGTATTCTACAGCAAAATTTCATAAGCAACTCCTTACCGACGCAGATAAAAAACTCGTGCACTATTGACAAGAGCTTGATGAAACGGGTAGCCTTATGGAAACAAATCTTGGTCTAGTAAACTAAGGCCACAAACGGAAGGAAAGAGATATGTATAAATTTTTGATGTCAACTGTCGTTGCTGGCACCATGGCTTTGGCCACAAATGCTTATGCGGCATGTGGATCAATTTCTATGGCTGACATGAACTGGCCATCAGCCACACTAATGGCAAACGTCGATAAGATCATTCTAGAAGAAGGCTATGGTTGTGAAATAGAGATGGTTGCTGGTGCAACTACTACAACTTTTGCATCTATGAATGAAAAAGGGCAACCAGATGTTGCAGCAGAACTTTGGATCAACGCGGTAAGAGAGCCGCTATTTAAAGCGATGGATGACGGAAGGCTACACTCCGCTAGAGAAATGCCAATTACTGACCTCGGAGAAGGATGGTGGGTTCCAGATTATGTACTTACTAAAAATCCTGATATTAAGACAGTGTTGGATATTCTAGAACGACCAGACCTTTTCCCTGCGAAAGAAGATCCTTCAAAAGGAGAATTCATAGGATGTCCTGCGGGATGGGGATGCCAACTTTCAAATATCAACCTTTTCAGAGCGTTTAAAATGGAAGATAAAGGTTGGATACTAATTGATCCAGGTTCACAAGCTGGTCTTGATGCATCTATGGCAAAAGCCGTTCAAAGGGGAGATAACTGGTTCGGTTATTACTGGGCCCCAACAGCTCCGATCGGAAAATTTAATATGCAACTTGTTCCTTTTGGAGTTCCGTTTGCTGGTGCTGAAAATTGGGATGGATGTATCGCAAAGGCAGAGCAAGATTGTGCCGATCCAAAACCTTCAGCATGGACAAAGTCTGAGGTTCACACAATTGTAACCACAAACTTCAAAGAATCAGCTGGTTCAGATGCTATGGGTTACTTCGGAAAGCGCATCTTTCCAGGACCAATAATGAATAAAATGTTGGTATATATGGAAGATAACCAAGCAAATGGTCCTGATGCGGCTATAGAGTTCCTAATTGAATATGAAGACGTTTGGACACCTTGGGTGTCAGCAGACATCGCCAAAAAGATTAAGGCATCACTCTAAAAATAATTGTTCGTGATTGGTCGCCCTAGGGAACTGGGGCGGCCATTCTAATTTTATGAGGGCTTACTATGGATTGGTTGGCAGAATTTCCGAGTTTAGGTAAGAGAGACTTAAGAGATTTAAAAAAAGGTATAGATGGATCTTTTAGGGAATGGTCCAGATCAAATGGAGATGCTATTGAGGCTTTTTTTGATCCGTTATATTTTTTTTTAGTCTGGTTAGAAAAACTGCTAATTGCGACTCCTTGGCCAATTATTTTGGTCCTTGTTGCTGCCTTTGCTTATCTTGGCTCACGAAGCTGGCAACTAGCTTTAGGTTCGGTTGTTTCCTTTATGTTGATAGGTTACTTCGGTATGTGGAAAGATATGATGGCAACTATATCCCTCATATCCGTTGCTACACTAATTTGCATAGCAGTTGGCATACCGATTGGTATATTGATGTCGCGGTATGATCGTGTTCAGAGCGCTATCACACCAATTTTAGATTTAATGCAAACAATTCCAATATTCGTTTACCTTTTGCCTGTTGTAATGCTTTTAGGTATCGGTAGAGTACCCGGTTTGATTGCCGTATGCGTTTACGCCTTGCCTCCGATAATTCGTTTAACTAACCTGGGTATAAGGTTGGTTGATAAAGAAATCTTAGAGGCAGCGGATGCATTTGGCTCTAGTTACAGACAAAAGCTATTTTCCGTTCAAATCCCTTTAGCGCTGCCGAATATTTTTGCAGGCGTTAATCAAACTATAATGATGGCATTAGCGATGGTTGTCATTGCTTCTATGATTGGCGTTAAAGGTTTGGGGATGCCCGTTCTTCAGGCGGTCCAAAATCAATACCTGACCTTAGGTTTAATGAATGGGTTGGCGATCGTGGCCTTGGCAATAATTTTTGATAGAGTGTCTCAGAGATATGGTCAAAGACTTCAAGCGCATCGATATGGGAAAGAGCATGAATAAACCTAAGCTCAAAATAAAAAATCTCTATAAGATTTTTGGTCCTAAGGGAGAATCTTTTATCGATCCAGTCAAAAATGGAATATCAAAGCAGGAGCTTTTGGACAATCACGGTCACGTTTTAGGTTTAAACGATATTAATTTAGATATCCCTGAGCAGAGGATACAAGTGATTATGGGGTTATCAGGTTCAGGAAAGTCAACCTTAATAAGGCACATTAATCGTCTTATCGAGCCAACTTCTGGTGAGATCACTGTAGATGATGAAGATATTCTGGCTATGTCGCAATTACAGCTACGTGAATTTAGGCGAAAAAAAACTTCGATGGTATTTCAAAAATTTGCTCTTTTGCCTCATAGAACTGTAGCACAAAATGTTGCGTATGGATTAACCATTCAAGGCCAACACGAGGGAGTGGCTAAAGAAAAAAGTCACAAGTGGATTGAAAGTGTAGGGTTGTCAGGCTTTGAGGAGAGATACCCATCTCAATTATCTGGAGGCATGCAGCAGAGAGTAGGGCTAGCAAGAGCATTAGCAACTGATGCACCTATATTATTGATGGATGAAGCTTTTTCTGCTCTAGATCCTCTGATTAGAACTGATATGCAAAATATTCTTCTTGATCTTCAGAAAGACCTTCATAAGACAATCGTTTTTATTACTCATGATTTAGACGAAGCCCTTCGAATAGGAGACAATATTGCAATCTTGAGGGATGGTAAAATTATTCAAAAAGGTAATCCTCAAGAAATAATCATGAAACCTGCTGACAACTATATTTCTGATTTTATAAAAGATATAAATCGTGGAAAAGTTATAGAAGTTAGATCTATTATGCAAAAAGGTAGCAGTAAGGGAGTTTCGCTAGATAGTTCATGCCCACTTGAAGATGCTCTAAAAATTTTAAATAATGAAAAAAATAATGAATGTAGTGTAGTCGATGATAAGGGTAAAAAAATTGGCAAAGTTACCCTTGACGCAGCTATTTCTGCACTTTTTCGTGAAAAATCACTAAAAAAATCAGAAAAATATAAGTAGTTTTTGTTATCCAGTGCTTAAAACGCAGTCAGTTGCAATCATTGCGTCCTCATAAACGAAAGCTGGATTAATTTCTATATAGTGGCACCGGTTGCCTTCTTCTTGGTGAAATTCGATTATCTTAAATATCTCATGTGTCATCATATCTAAATTTACTTTACTTCTATTTCGAAATCCATTGATTAAATAAAAGAAATTCATTTTCTTTACCTCTTTCAACATATAGTTTTTCGATATCGGTAATATAAATGTTTTTGTATCCCTATATATTTCAGTCAAGGATCCGCCCATACCTAGCACTAATATATCGCCAAATGTTTTATCTTGTCGTATGCTTAAAAACAATTCAGCGATCGGCTTTGGAAGCATTTCCTCAATAAAAAAAGAGCCTTTTTTTAATTCTTTTGAACCTACTGTTTTTTTCATTTTGATATATTTTTTAGTTAGTTCTTCAACGTTATTGATATTTAATTCAACAGCACCCAATTCTGTTTTGTGTAAAATAGTGGTGCTAGTAAACTTTAATACTACTGGAAATTGAATTTTTTTATTTCCTAACTTTTTTGGGTCGTCAAGAATGGTTCTAATAGGAACTTTTATCCCTTTAGCTTTAATTTGAGCCTTTCCTCCATACTCATCTTTGAATTTAGATTTAAAATTTTTGTAGTGGACTAATTTAAAACTCTGAAGCTCATCCTCATTGTTGAAATTGTAATAATCTACAAGGTGCTTCACTGCGTTTAAACAGTTAAATATGCCTTGCATAGGGACCCCGCCTAACTTCAAAATTTTACTGCCTATGTCTTCATTTATATTTTCTGGTAGAGTTGAACAGATAATAGGAGTAAGCCCAGTTAATTTGCATTCGTTTATAAAAGCTTTGGTATCATTTAAATAAAGTTTCTCCGTATCGTTGATTTGCGCGTTAGGAAAATCTTGTACCAAAATTGCAGTTGAATATTTTTGTTTTAGTGCATTTTTGAAAACTGGGCCTGTTTTTTCTGAAATCCCCCATATAGGAGTTGTGTAATCCAACGGGTTAGAGATTGTTGCTATTTTTGGCAACACTTTTGCCAGCGATATTTTTTGGCTTTTATTAAAATTTGGTAATCTAAGCTTTAGTTTTTCAGCATTATCCGCGACCATTGCTGCTCCACCGCCAGAACAAGTTAAGGCTAGAATTCTATTTGTTTTTATAGGGCTTGAAATGCTGAATAATTTAGCTGTTTCAAGTAGCTGAATTGGGTCATGTACTTCAGTTATAGCCAATTGTTTAAAAAGTGCTGAATACGCTTCATTATTTCCAGACAGAGATCCTGTATGACTTTTAGCAATTCTTTTCCCAATTTGTGATCTGCCCGTTTTATAAACAATAATGGGTTTGTCCGCATAAAACGAAAATTTTGCGGCCTCCACAAATCTGGTTAAATTAGAAATTCCTTCGATGTGAATAGCAATACAGGATACGTCGGCCTTTTTGCTGAAATAGCAAATTAAGTCTTCAACTTTTGTCACAGCTTGATTTCCTGCAGACACCATAAAGATTATGGGTAGTGACCTCGTTGCCATTATAATGTCTGACGATAGCATTCCGCTCTGAGTGATCAGGGCAATACCTTTTTTGCAACGTGTGCCTTTGTGGGAAAATGGCCATAGTGCGACGTTGTCAGAAAAGTTTATAAAGCCATAGCAATTAGGTCCTATTAACGGAATATCTCCACATTCTTTAATAAGCATATTTTCAAGATATTTACCCGTTTTTCCAGTTTCTTTAAATCCCGCAGAATAACATACTATTCCTTTACACTTGACTGCTTTTAGTTCTCTAACCGTAGAAATAACCTCGGAGGCAGGGACGGCGATAAAGGCAGCATCTGGGCTCAATGGAAGGTCTGAAACTTTTCGTAAGCATTTGTAGCTACCTATTTTCAATCTTTTAGGGTTAACAACAAAAATTTTTCCTTTAAAACCTCGTCTTTTTAATTCTCTAATAGGAACAAATAAATCTTTGCCACCAATAAAAACGACTGACTTTGCTTTAAAAAAACGATCGATGCTTTTAAAAGAATTAGAACTCATGCCCCAAGAGGTCTAAGCATTGAGCGAGTAACGATGTGTCTTTGTATTTCTGAAGTGCCATCCCAAATTCTTTCTAATCTAGAGTCTCGCCATAGTCTTTCAATAGGCATCTCTTCCATTAAACCCATTCCTCCAAAAATTTGCACAGTATCATCGGCTACTTTGTTAAGCATTTCTGAACAGAAAATTTTAACAATAGCGGCATCTTCATCTGTCATCGTTCCTGACAAAGCCCTATCTACAGCGTCTTTTACTAAAAGATCTGCGGCTCTTAAGTTCATTTTCATGTCTGCTAGTTTAAATCCTGTTGCTTGAAAAGTTCCTATTGGCTTTCCAAACTGTTTTCTTTGAGCAGCCCAATCTAAAGCTAAATCAAGTATTCGCTCTGCCTTTCCACAACAAGTTGCTCCAACCCATATACGGCCCATGCCAAGCCACTTCCCAGATAATGAAAGACCATTTCCTTCACTGCCTAAAATCTTATCATCAGAAAGCCTGACGTCATTGAAGCTCAATTGGTAGTTTTTATAGCCCCTATAGCTAATGCATTTAGTGCCTTCTTGGATGTCAAACCCCGGAATTCCAACATCGACAAGAAAAGCTGTAATTCTTTTTCTTTTTCCACGTGGTGTTTCATCTTCTCCAGTAGCAGCAAAAACAATCGCAAAATCTGGAATGCACGGTCCAGAAATAAAATGTTTTGAACCATTTAAGATCCAGTCAGCACCATCCTTTTTTGCATTTGACTTCATGCTCATTATGTCTGACCCAGCATCAGGTTCTGTTAATGCAAATAACTCTCGTTTATCGCCCTTAACACATGGGAAAAGATATTCTTCCATTTGATTTTCGTTGCAAGCAAGAAGTATTTCTGTTGGGCGTGCTATCCATGAATGCAAAGCATGAGAAGCTTTCCCATATTCTCTTTCAACAACCATCATTGAAGAATAATCTAATCCTCCTCCACCGTATTTCTCTGGTAAATTAGCGGCAAAGAGACCAGCCTCTTTTGATTTTTCTTCTATTTGTTTACTAATTTCATCTGGGACGTACCCAAGCTTATCAACGCGATCTTCGTGTGGGTAGATTTCATCCGTCATAAATTTTTTAACAGTGTCTAAAAGCATCTTTGAATCGTTTGAAGTGTCATACATAGTTTTTCTCA
Organism: uncultured Alphaproteobacteria bacterium; assembly: GCA_902524845.1. GTDB lineage: Bacteria > Pseudomonadota > Alphaproteobacteria > Rhodobacterales > Rhodobacteraceae > CACIJG01. The sequence goes on along the minus strand of CABZEW010000009.1, from coordinate 41,091 downwards.
ATTATCAATTTTTTATTAATGAAAGTTTTTTTCTTGTTTCATCTGGTGTAAGAACTCTACCTCCCATAAGGTTAATTATTTTTATAATTTTTTCAACCAATTGGCCGTTAGTGGCGAGAACGCCTTTTGATAGATACAAGTTATCTTCTAGACCGACCCGAACATTCCCACCCATCGCGACTGCAGCAGCAGCCATCGGAACCTGCATCCTCGAAATGCCAAATCCAGACCAGGTTGCGTTTGATGGCAAGTGATCTTTCATAACCTTCATGGTGTCAACACTTTGGTCGGCACCCCAGGGTATTCCTAAGCAAATTTGAAACATGGGAGGTTCCTTGATTAAACCCTCCTCAATTAACTGTTTCGCTAATCTGATATGGCCTAAATCAAAAACTTCTAATTCTGGTTTTACTCCCCAGGATTTAGTTAATTCAGCCATTCTTCTTAGAATGGGTAATGTTGATATATAAATAGAATGGTCGTTAACACCAAAATTTAAAGTTCCGCAATCCAGAGAACAAATTTCTGGTTTACATATTTCTATATGAGCAAGTCTTTCGTCAGGTCCTATCATATCAGTACCAGCGCCTGGCATTGAAAAATCAGTTTCATCAGGTACCCAATCACCTCCCATACCTGCTGTGAGGTTTAGAACTACGTCCGTTTTATCATCTCTTATTCTATCGACCGCCTCTTTAAATAAGCTCACATCTCGGGAACCTTTGCCTGTTTCAGGATCTCTTACATGAATATGAGCAGCTGATGCACCTGCATTAGCCGCTTCGATGGCAGCCTCTGCTACCTCTTTTGGAGTTACCGGAACATGAGGGCTTTTATCAACAGTTTCACCTGCGCCTGTTATCGCGCATGTCACTATAACTTCAAAGTTCATGATTGCCTCCTAATTATTCGGATGGTTATTTTTTAATGCACTTAAAATTGCTGCAATGGCATTATCTCTTTCTTTAGCCATTTCTAGAAAGTGCTTACCCTTAGACATTTCTTTACAACCATTGACCATTTTATCTCGTAAATCTTGTGTTAATTCCGGGGCCTTAAGTCTAGTCCATGGTAATTTTAAGGCAGGACCAAACTGGTCCAAATTTGTTGACATACCCCCTTCGCCACAAGCTACGTGAAATGCCATGCATTGACCTTGATAAGCCATTCTGGGGGCTGGCCCATTAATAAGTGCAAGATCAATTTGCTCAGGGGTTGCTTCTTCATTTGCAACCATATGCAATGCCTCTCGCCACAATGCTTCCTGTAAACGCGTTGCAATAAAACCTGGAATTTCTTTTTTAAGTAAAATTGGGACCTTGTCAAATTCCCTGTAAAAATTAACAGCCTGATCAACAATGACTTTGTCCGTATAGTTACTAGCCACAACTTCTACCAACGGCAGGAGGTAGGGTGGATTGAAGGGATGTCCAACAATTGCTCTATCTCTTGTATCACAGTTTTTTACAATCTCTGAGATTAACAATCCAGATGTTGACGATGCTATTATAACATCAGGTCTTAAAAACAAATCAATTTTAGAATAAAACTCTTGCTTTATCTCCAATATCTCTGGGATACTTTCTTGCACAAAATCAACGTCTGTTAAACTATCTTTCAGGTCAGTATAAATATGCATATTTTCTATCGATGCATTTTTATTAATTCCTAACTTTTCTAATGTTTCCCAAGCTGTTTTAATCAAGGATTTGTAATCATCAATCTCATCTTCAGAATGAAGATAACACTTTACATTTAGACCTTTAGCTAAGAAGTGAGCTGCCCACCCGGCGCCTATAGGGCCACCTCCAATGCTGGCTACTGTTGAGACCTTATTTAAATTTTTCAAATTATTTTCCCTTAAAATTTGGGTCTCTTTTTTCAACAAATGCAGCCACGCCCTCTGCTGCATCATCAGACTTAAGCATGTTTGAATACGTTTCTAAATTTCCCGATCTCATTTCAGAAAAAGCGTTCTTCAAAGGCAAGCATTCTATTGCTCGCAAGACTTCCTTTACACTTTGCATTGCCAGTGGAGCTGTTTGTGACATCTTATCAGCCCACTCGCGCGCGGTCTCTAGAAGTGAAGTTTTATTAACTACTTTATTTACTAGTCCATAGCTTTTTGCCTCTTGAGCTGACATTCTACGGCCTAGGAAAAGCATTTCCATAGCGATATTGTAGGGGATTCTTCTTGGCAATCTTTGTAATGCGCCGGCATCGGGAACGATCCCAAGCGGCATTTCAGGAAGCCCAAATTCTACATGCTCTGCTGCTATTATTAAATCGCACGACATCGCTAATTCAAAACCGCCTCCAATTGCATGACCATTAAGAGCGCAAATTACTGGTTTATTTAAATTCCAGTTTTCCGTTAACCCAGCAAACCCTCCATCACCGTAATCTGCTTTTTCCCACCAATTGTCTAATTCCATTTCTCCAGAATTAACGGCTTTGAGGTCCCACCCAGCCGAAAAAATCTTATCTCCTTCTCCAGTAATTATACCAACTCTCAAGTCAGGGTTGTCTCGTAACTCTGCAAAAGCTTTTCCTAAATCTTGACTTAGTTTTAGGTCTATAGCGTTTACTTTTGGTTTATTAATTTTAATTTCTAATATTCTTTCTTTAATTTCTACCTCAAGCTCACTCGTCATTTTTTGTCCTTATTGAAAAGCAGGAAGAACCTCTTCACAAAATAACTTTAGCGATCTTTTCTGTGAATCGTGGTCCAGTCCCATGGATGCGTAATAGATAAAATTATCAACTCCGAGATCTTGGTAAAGTTTTAATTTTTTTATAACCTCATCAGGGGTTCCAAACATTAGATTTTCTTCCAGCATGTTTGGATCGTATTCCTGTCTATTCTCTAGTTCCTTTAAAGCTATTTCCTTAGGGAAGCCGTCTTTTACGTCGCCCAAATTTCTATATAGATTTTCAAACTGACCTAATATGCGTTGAATTGCTTTTATGTAGACACTTGCCTCTTCTTTGTTTCTATATACAGCAGCATGCCTCATCATGGCAAAAATAGGTTTAAACCCATTGGATGCACTTTCCAAGGCATCATCAAGCCGTTGCTTATAAAGTTCTGCTTCTGCAAATGGTCTAGTGAAAGGCCAAGACATTATATTGCAATGATTTTTTATCGCGTAATCATAGGTTATCGGTGCTCTAGCAGCTACCCATACTGGAGGCCCACCTTTTTGGACAGGCTTAGGAACGGATGTGGATAATGGAAAAGACCAAAATTCCCCACTATGCTCATAATCGCCTTCCCAAAGTTTTTTGACCGCAGGAAGGCTCTCCTGCATGTATCTCCATGCATCAGATTGCTTTAGCCCTGGATGCATTCTGTCAAATTCTCTTTGGTATGCACCTGAGCCTATTCCAAATTCTAGACGACCTTCCGTAATTAAGTCGGTAAAAGCTGCTTCTCCCGCCAATTTTATTGGGTGCCAATAAGCTGCAGCTGCTACTGCTGTACCAAGCCTTACACTATTTGTATTTTCCGCCCACCATGTTATTATTTGAAAAGGGTTTGGAGCAATTGTCATTTCTAATGCGTGATGCTCAGCAGCCCATATAATATTAAAACCGCTGTCATCAGCCATTTGCACCATGTCAAGTGTATGATTCTTTACGTCCTTCATTGACAAAGATTTATCTGCTCGTTCCAGATTTATTGCTAAATCAAATTTCATGCACTTTATCCCCCTTGATAATTTTTAATGCTTCATTTCATGACAAATGGATTGGCGGCCGGCTCATCCGACATATTCATCCAAATGGTTTTAGGGCGAGTGTAGTCGTAAATAGCTTGAAAGCCACTTTCCCTACCGTACCCCGAATTCTTAAAACCACCAAACTCTGCGATTGGAGAAACCACTCTATATGTATTAACCCAAACTATCCCAGCATGAACTGCTTTGCTTAATCTTAGACATCTAGAATTACTTTTTGAGAAAATACCTGCTGCCAAGCCATGTTTGGTATCGTTAGCAAGAGATATCACCTCCTCCTCTGTTTTAAATTTTATAACGGACAATACGGGCCCAAATAATTCTGTGTCTACTATTTTGAGCTTTTGACTTGGGCATGACACAATTGTAGGTTCAAAAAATAGCTCGCCTAGACCTTCCGGTGATTTACCTCCGCAAAGTAAAGTTGCGCCCTCTTCTACAGCAAAAGAAAGTTCGGTTTTTATATTTTCGAGTTGCCCTTTGGTACAAAGAGGACCCATTTGAGTTTCATCAAGTAAGGGGTCACCAATTTTAATTTCTTTTGCTCGTTCAACAATTAAACTCAAAAACTCGTCTGCTATATTTTCTTGCAAGTATAGTCTTGACCCAGCAACGCAGCTTTGGCCTGTTGCGCCAAAAATTCCGGCTATAGAGCAATTAACTGCATTCTCAATATCCGCATCATCGAAAACAATAAACGGTGACTTTCCTCCTAATTCAAGAGAAACTTCTGCAAAATTTTCAGCAGAATTTTTTATTATGTGCCGTGCCGATGCTGGTCCTCCAGTAAAAGATATTCTAGCAATCTTAGGATGGCTTGTTAAAGCTTTTCCACAGGGATCTCCGTGACCAGTTATTATATTCACTACTCCGGGAGGTATGCCTGCTTCCTCAACACATTTACCAAAAGCAAGCATAGCTGCTGATGCGTGCTCCGAAGCCTTTAAAACGATTGTGTTTCCAGCAGCTAATGCGGGACCGATTTTTACTGCAACGAGAAATAATTGTGAATTCCATGGAACAATTGCCGCTACTACGCCTAAAGGCTCTCTATTTGTGAACACAAATAGATCCGGTTTATCTATTGGTAATGTTTGACCGGAAACTTTGTCTGCGCATCCAGCAAAAAAGTTAAAGAATTGTGAGATATATTTTGCTTGCCATTTAGTTTCCTTTAACATCTTTCCGGTATCTATGGTTTCAATCTTCCCTAATTCCTCGGATTTACTTGCTAATATGTCGGCTAGTTTTCGAAGATGTTCTCCTCTTTCGGTCGGCGTCATTTTGGACCAAGGCCCCTCTGCAAATGCCTTATAAGCTGAGTCTACTGCTTTATTGACGTCTGCTGCTGATGCCTCTGGTACAGTGCACCAATTTTCTCCTGTCGTAGGGTTTGAGCTTTTGAAGGTTTTGTTGTCAGAAGAAAATACCCATTCCCCATCAATTAACATTTTAAAATTTTCTAATCTGCCCATTCTTTGTTTCACGCTTTCTTTATAATTCTTAATCAAGTTTACAAGAGAAAAATGATCAAAAACAATAACTATTTATTGCGTTATAAATAAAAAGCTATTTTCATAATTGCAATTTTAACGGATAATTCAATATTTTATGTGGGTGAAGAATATGGCTAAAGAAATAATCGGTGAGTCACTTATAATAAATGGAAGAAAGCTTTCATTATCCAAAGCTGTTAGAGCAGGTGACTTCGTATTTCTAACAGGGCAAGTTCCAATGAAAAATGGAGTTATTATAACTGAGGGATCCATAGAAGAGCAAACAAGAATAGTTCTTGATGAAATTAAGAACACACTCTCAGAAGCTGGATGTCAATTGCAAGATGTCGTTAAAGCTATGGTTTGGCTGAAGAATAGAGATGACTTTCCTGGGTTTAACTCAATTTATGGTGAGTATTTTTCTCATGAGCCACCAGCTAGATCTGCCCTTGTGAGCAATTTTTTGGTAGATGTTCTAGTCGAAATAGAGGTGGTGGCGTATAAACCAGAGTAAAAAAATATGAAGAGACAATATTTTAATGGAAACTGCTATAAATATTATTTTAAGGAACCTAATCTTAAAACACTCGTTTTAATCCATGGGTTAGGACTTAACCAAGATGTTTGGGCATGGCAAATTTCTTTATTTAAAAATTGCAATGTGCTTATTTATGATCTTCTTGGGCACGGAGATAGCAAAGATCCTGATGATGAAATTTCACTGACTTTGTTCGTGGATCAACTTTCAGAAATATTAAATTACCTTGATATGAAGCGAATAATACTAGTTGGGTTTTCATTAGGATCAATGATTTCTCGAAAATTTGCGTCTGTTCATCCATGTAAAGTGGAAGCATTGGTGCTTCTTAATTCTCCAAATAGGCTATTAGATCACGAAAGGGATGAAATTTTAGAAAGAGCAGAATTGTTGAGGGAAAAAGGTCCAGAGTTTACTACAGAGGCAGCTATAAAAAGATGGTTTAGTAACGAGTTTCAGCAAAAAAACTCTCATATCGTTCAGTTAGTACGTAACTGGGTTAATAGTAATAAAAAAGAAGTTTATTCTAAAATCTATCCCATACTCTATTACGGATCTGTTGATCTTAAATCAGTAAATGAAAATAAGCCAAGTCTTATAATAACGTGCGATCAAGATTTTTCTAATGGCCCTGATGCCGCAAAAGAAATTGCAAAAAATTTCACAAAAAGCGATGTTTGTATTCTTAAGGATTTAAGACACATGGCATTAGTTGAAGATTATAAAAAGGTTTTCTCAAAGATAGATTCGTTTATTGCTACTGTAGGTTGATATTAATACTTTTTGGTTATCTAAAAGTTTTAGTATAGTTTATAGGTAATCATTTATTCGAATTTGTATTGGAATAGGAATTTTAAATGCTTCAAGAATTAAGAAAGATTGTTACTTTTGATGAGGATATATACCGTGAGGGTGGAAAAGAAGCCGAACCTATTCTTCGCATAATTGGTGTCGCCGCTGTTTTAGAAAATCCTTGGAAGGGCAAAGGATTTGTTGAAGACTTGAAGCCAGAAATAAAAAGAATAGCTCCCGTAATGGGCAAATTACTTACGGACCGTCTGATTTCTATGGTAGGTGGTGGCGAAAAGATTGAAGCGTACGGGAAGGCAGCGATAGCTGGTACTAGCTGTGAAATAGAGCATGCCTCAGCAATTATCCATACTTTGCAATTTGGGAACTTTTACAGAGAAGCAGTTGGTGCCAAAAGCTACCTAGGTTTCACAAATACTAGAGGACCAGCAAATACGCAAATTCAAATACCACTTATGGACAAGCATGACACTGGCAGGCGTTCACATTATTTGACTGTCCAATTTTCTATATATGATGCTCCTGGCGTTGATGAAATAATATGTGCACTGGGTGCTGCGACAAGTGGGAGACCTCATCATAGGATAGGGGACCGCTACTCTGATTTAAAAGCTTTAGGAAAATCTGTTGAAAACCCAGCAGGTATATAACTGTGGAGGTAAATTAATGAAACTGGATAAATTTTATATTAATGGTGAATGGATTTTACCCGCTAAAGATGAAACGATTGATATTGTCAACCCATCGGATGAATCAGTCGTTGGAACTCTAAACGTTGGTTCCCAAGCAGACATTGATAAGGCTGTTGAGGCCGCAAAATCTGCTTTCTCAAATTATGGACGGACGAGTGTAGCTGAGCGTTTAGAACTATTAAAGGAGATAAGACATCAGTTTAAAAATCGCTTTGAGGATTTTGTAGAAGCTATAACAAAAGAAATGGGTTCACCTTTAAAACTTTCTCGTGGAGCGCAAGCAGCTGTAGGCTTAGGCCATTTAAAGACTGCGATAAGAGTACTTGAAGAGTATAAATTCGAATACCCTTTCAATGGCTACATTGTTAGACATGAACCAATCGGTGTTTGTGGACTTATTACACCTTGGAATTGGCCAATAAACCAAACCATTTCAAAACTTGGGCCGTGTCTTGCCTCAGGGTGCACAGCAGTTTTAAAGCCAAGTGAAATATCTCCGCTGTCCGCTAATATAATTGCTGAGATTATGGACGCTGCAAAGGTCCCAGAAGGAGTATTTAATATGGTACATGGTTTGGGCCCGGTAGTCGGAGAAGCCTTATCAAACCATAAAGATGTAGATATGATGTCTTTCACAGGTTCAACTAGAGGAGGCGTTGCAGTAGCACAAGCCGCTGCGAAAACAGTGAAGAGAGTAAGTCAGGAACTTGGAGGAAAATCACCAAACATAATTTTTGATGATGAAAAGTTTGAGCAATCCGTCACTATTGGTGTGCAAAAAATTATGGAGAACACCGGGCAGTCTTGTAATGCACCAACTCGCATGATAGTACCAAAAACCCGGCAAGATGAAGCTTTGGAAATTGCTAAAAATGTTGCTGAGAAGTTAATAACTGGTGACCCTACAAAAGAGGAGACTGACATTGGTCCCTTAGTAAGTCGAACGCAATTTGATAAGGTGCAAAGGTTAATTGAATCTGGTATTAAGGCTGGTGCTAAAATAGTAACTGGGGGATTAGGAAAACCGATTGGGGTTAATGCAGGTTACTTCGTTAAACCCACTGTTTTTGGGAGCGTAGACAACTCTATGGATATTGCACAAGAGGAAATATTTGGTCCCGTTCTATCTGTGATACCATACGAGGACATGGATCATGCGGTTCAAATTGCTAATGATACGAGCTATGGTCTCTCTGCTTATGTATGTGGTAGCGATTCAGAAAAATTAAAAAGTGTCGCTAGACAGATAAGAGCAGGACAAGTACATGTTAATTATGGTAGTGGGGGAACAAATGCTCCATTTGGTGGCTTTAAGCAATCTGGCAATGGACGGGAAAAAGCCGAATGGGGTTTGGATGAATTTTTAGAGACTAAAGCAATTATGGAATAGAGCCATTGAGCGGGGGGGGGGGTAGATTTGTCTACTGAGTTGGAGTCGAGCAATAATTTTACGGTAGATTGTTTGCAGTATGCTAATTGGTCGAAAGAAATATTTGAGCAGATGCGAAATGGTAGGGTTGACTGTGTTCACGTAACCATCGCCTATCATGAAAACTTTCGGGAGACTATTTTAAACGTGGAGCAGTGGAATGATTACTTTAATTCCTATTCTGAATATATTGTTCATGCGGGTAGCTATGATGAAATATTATCTGCAAAGAAAGATAAAAAGACCGCAATAATCTTTGGTTTTCAAAATCCATCTCCAATAGAAGACGATATTGCTTTGTTAGAAGTCTGGCAAAAGCTCGGCATTCGGTTTATGCAACTATCTTACAACAATCAATCGCTTCTTGCTACAGGGTGCTATGAAGAGAATGATCCAGGTTTGACAAGAATGGGGAAAGAAGTCATTAAAGAAATGAATAGGCTTGGAATTGTTGTGGATATGAGCCATTCCTCCGATCGATCTACGTTAGAAGCGATCAATTATTCATCTCGACCAATTGCAATTACCCATGCTAACCCTACTTTTTGGCATTCAGCGCTCAGAAACAAGTCTAATGAGGTGTTGGAATGTTTGTTTGAAAATAATGGCATGCTAGGATTTTCACTTTATCCCTATCATTTGAATAATGGAAGTAAATGCACTGTAACAGATTTCTGTGAAATGATCGGGAAAACTGCCGAAAAATTTGGTTCAAAAAACATTGGAATAGGTAGTGACCTTTGTCAAAATCAACCTGATACTATCGTTGAGTGGATGAGAAATGGAAGATGGACAAAAACTAGAGATTTTGGAGAAGGAACTTCTTCAAATCCTGGGTTTCCTCCTCAGCCTAATTGGTTTAAATCAAATATGGATTTCGGCAACATTAAAAATGGATTAAGGCATATTGGATTTGATAATGCAGAAATTAATTCTATTATGGGGCTTAACTGGATAAATTTCTTTAAAAATTCTTTTGAGAAAGAGAAATAAATTGGTAGTAGCAAAAAAATTTCAGCAATGTGGCCCTGAATTAAATGTTAGGGAACCTTCGGAAGTTATGAAATTGGAGAGAATGGGATCTTTCCACCCATCAAGACTGTCTTTTGCAAGAATATTGATCCGAAAAATGATCCAGAATAAGACTAAAATTAATTGTTCACGATGGGAAATAGATAAAAATGGGTTCGGCAATGCCGTTTATCAATTAAATTTATTAGGTAAAGACTTAGCACTTATTGCATTTTCTAATCACTTAGACCCTTCCCAAAGAACCGATAGAGTTATTGCATCATCATGGGATACTTCTTTTGCATTGTTCGATGGGGTGCCGTCGATTTCTGACATTGAAAGACTTAAAACACAATTACCTCTTCAAGAGGTTGGTCGGTACAATAAAACCGAGCTGGTTTTGAGTAGGGCTAATAAATCTGTCCGGATGTTTGAGTTAGTAGTGCAGTCATTAAGCAAAGGTAAGCAACCTCCTAGAGAGCTTATAAATGAAATCGGATATTTAATGCGGACTACAGCGGTGTATGGAAACGGCAAGTTCGGTATTGATGATAGGAAGAATCATCGTGAACTTTCTGACTTCTCTGTCCCGTTTCAGCTTGAAATGCTTACAGTGTATTTAATTAGAGGGTTTTCCTTAGACCTAGTTAATCATGTTGCAAAATCGCGTAACCCTAAAAAATTTGTGCCCCTAGATAAAAAAATCCAAAGATACATAGGAATTGGAAATGCAACAGGGCTCGGGATGGCTCCATTTTTGGTCAAACACCCGGTCTTATTGAATAATTGGTTCCAAGTTCGGGAAACCGCATTGTCTCGAATGCTTGGTATAATAAAGCTTTCTAACAAAAAGGCTAAAAGATTAGTTGAACTTATGACTAGAGTAAAAGCCTTCCTAAGCTCTTGGAATACAGGAGATAAGAGACAGAAGAAAAGAATTGATATGTTGAATGCTGAGTGGGCATCATTTTCAAATGAAGTTTATATCGAAAGATTGTTAAAAATCAATGCTTTAAGAGATATTTTTAATGACGCAAAAAAATATTCTTTTGAATGTCAAGAGCTAATTGTTTCATTGTTGTTAGAAATCGGTGGGGATCTGATTGACGGGCTTGATCTATGTTTAGAGAGCACCAAATTGCCTATGCTTTATCCTAAGATGAAAGTGCATGAGGTAGCTGGGTTGATAAAAAAGAATTTCCCTTGGGCTATAAAAATAGATTTTTCTTTGAGGGAAAATCAATCAAGGTTTTGGTACATTTCAGAAGAGAAATTGGAGCCAAGATTAGGGAACAGGTATAAAGAGGAAGGGCAGGATTTAGAAAGGCCTTTAGATATTGCTAGGCGAGTATGTTACTTAAATGCTGATCTAAAAATCGCTGACGATTATATGACAACAGCAGAATTCTTAATTAAACACCCTGAGCATCGGTTTATTATTCGCAGGATACAAACCAATGCTTGGGCTCCATACTCTGAGATCCATGACAATTTGATCGATAAAAACTGTAAACCTATTGATATGCTTCGTTGCAAACTATCTTTTTTTGGCGCATCTAAATTTGATCCAAAATCAGACAGGTGGGTAAGAGTAAATTTGTTTCAAGGAGCACCCCTAAAAAATGAGCTTAATGACTTAAAAAAAGATGATTGGTGGATGCCTACTCTCGAATATTCCTGATGGATCTGTCATTTTCTGAGCTTAAAGACTTAGTATTTAACGCAAGTATGGGTAGCAATCTTTCTGCCGGAACCTGTGAAGACTTATCATTTGGTATTAACTTTCTAGAGTCTCGATCTTTGCCTGGTAGCAAGGAGCTTTTAAATTCTCTAAAATGTGTACGCCACCCACCCGTATCACCTCAAAAGAAGGGTGTAAGTCTAATTTTTAGCAACGCACGAGCAATTTTTGAAGGGCTCAGCGCGATCGATTTTCTTGTTTCAGAGGCTTGTGAAAGTGTAATTTTGAAAAATATTGACTCCTCGATGCTTTTGGTTGGATTGGCTTCTAACTATTATGGTCTTAGTTTTAGTTTTTATAATAATAAAGGGATATATGCTGCACTTTTTAACGATCAACTTTATTGGAAAACCGAGAACTATAGAAGTAGCTCTGACATAGAGATACGCTTAACTTATGGTGAGCTGGACAATCTCTTAGCTAAACGTTCCAGAATGTTGTTAGATGAAAATATATTTGAGGAACTTACTAGTCTAGCATCTAATATGCTGGTGCCTGAAAGCGAACTATCTCGAGCCACTGGAGCCGGGGCTGGAAATATAGACAACGATTGATTACCTCAGTTAAAATTACCTAAGCCCTGAAATAATGGTGCAAAGTTTTGAAGCATCCCAGGAAGCGACCTTATATCTTCAATTACCCCATCTTTTGCAGATACGATTGCTGAAAACAAATCATTTCGATCCTGGGATATTTCATCAATCGAGAGACTATTAGACCCATCATAGTCGATGTTTGCCATTAACGTTTGAGTAATTAGTGGCAAGAAAGGTACAATTGCAACATATACTCCAAAGGTAGTAGTCTTATCTAAGTCGTCGTTAGCATTTTGGCCTAAAAGAACAGAGACCAAGCTTAGGGAACGTAGCCCTCTATTGAGTTCAGCTCGGTGAAGTCTTTTGTCTTTGTTTACGTCTAAAAATTTAAATAAATCTTGGAGGCATTTATCCTGTTCAGGGTTTCTACAAGACTGTACTACGGAGCTGTTAAGCAAACTAAGTAATTCTCCATATTTGCTTTCTATTAATGGATCATTACTTTCGCATTTATAGTATATTGTGTCTTGCGTTTGTTGATTTTTAAGGAAACTGTAATCAGATCTATCCCAGTTCTCTGGAGGATATCTTTCTACTAGTTGACCTTTATCAATTTGATAAAAGTAGCTAAAATCTGGATTATTATCACTTGTATTGAAAGCTGTCCAATTTTCGATATTTTCTGGAAACACAAAATTAAACTCAACTTGAGAGTCATCCTCATAAATATAACCATTGGTCCCAACAAAGAGAGCATATTGCTCTATTGAAAACTTACAAGATTTACCAGACCAATACCCTTGATACTTTAAAGGAATTTGATCAGAAACAGCGCTACTAGTTGCTGCGAAAAAAGAAAAAAAAGCTAGTAAAATAATTCTCATATTACTTTTCCTTTAATCCAAATTTCTAATAACTTGGCTTTGCAGTTTAGTTTATCTTATAATTTGATCAAGAGATTTAATAATTTTTAAAGTGAGGACTTTTGTATGGCACTTGAACACGATAATGCAATGATGGAGAACTTATATTGGTGGGGAATTCCTACGTTTTTTAGATGTCCAAATGTACCACTCGCTGGCAATGACATTGCATTGGTGGGTGTGCCTCATTCTACAGGAAATGGTACGACTGAAAGAGATCAACACTTGGGTCCTCGTGCTCTAAGAAACATTTCTTCTATTGGTAGGAGAGTAAATTTAGAATTTGGCATAAATCCATGGGAGAGATCAAAGGTTGTTGATGTCGGAGACGTTCCTTTTCCTAAAGCTAATGACAATGAAGATTGTATTAAGCAAATTTCCAATTTTTTTAAAGAAATTGATAAAGAAGGTGTAAAACCCATTTCAGTGGGGGGCGATCATTCAATTACTGGTGGTATTATCCAGGCCTTAGGAAGAGGAAATTTATCACAGGGTAGTTCTGTTAGTTTGCTGCATTTAGATGCACATACAGATGTCTTTTCTAACGTTGATCACTTCTTAGGCGCGAAAAAATCAGCTGCTCATTGGGGTGCGTATTTAGCTGATCAAGGAAATGTTGATCCAAAATCATCGATGCAAATTGGCTTGAGAGGAAATCCAAGAACTCTTGACTGGCTACAGCCAAGTTACGATTACGGATATAATGTAGTTACCATGAAAGAGTATAGACAACGCGGCTTACAATCTGTAATCAAACAAGTAAAAGAGGTGTTGCGCGACAAGCCGGTTTATATAACGTTCGATTTAGATTGCCTTGATCCATCAATTGCTCCCGGCGTAGCAAACTTGGAAGCGGGTTCTAAAGGATTTGACATTGATGAGGCAATTTCTCTTGTTCGATCTGTTAGAGGAATGAACATTATCGGTGGCGATATCGTATGCATGATGCCAACAAAAGACTCTCCAAATAATATTACCGCGCACACAGCAATGGCTATAATGTTCGAAATGATTTCTCTTATTTCAGAGATTACCTAATATATACTAGGAAACTATGTTTGAAATTTAGAAAGAATGCTTTAATTCTCTAACAAAGAAAGTGTGGGGTGTACTATGAAAAAAACGTCGAACGAAATCTTTTATGGTTTAGTCTGCCTAATATTTATTGTTAATATCAATGCCGGAGGCGGCGGATCATCTTCCTACGGCTCGAACTCTTCCAGTACTAGTTCTGGCGGAAATAGTTTTACCTCAGGTGATATGTTAAAGACGATGCAATTAAAGAATGGATTGAATTCCATTGAAAAATTGCTCTATAGCCAGCAGTTCAACGAAGCTTTGATTCAAGTTAGGCTATTGGATAATAAGTACCCAGATAATGCTGACATCAATAATTATTATGGCTTTATCTATAGAAAAATGGGTGAGTACGGCAAAAGTGGTCAGTTTTACAAAAAAGCACTTCAGCTGGACCCACGACATAAGGGTGCACTTGAGTACCAAGGAGAACTGTTTATAAAAACTAATAAAACAGATATGGCAGAAAAAAATCTTGCATTACTCAAAAGTATTTGTGGCACCTCTTGTACTGAATATAAAAAACTAGAAAAAGCGTTAAAAAAAGCAAAATAAAGTTTAAATATTAGCATACAATGAATTTGGATGATTTTTATACTCTGAAGGAGTGGTTTGAATGTGTGGGATAGTAGGTCTTTTTGCAAAAAGCCCTCAGGTAGAAAGAGACCTTGGGTTACATCTCTCAAAAATGCTTGTGAGTATGAGCGATAGAGGTCCCGATAGCGCGGGTATAGCGATTTATGCAAAGCCTATTGCAATGAAAACCAAGATAACGGTTCAGTCTCAATCCCCTGAGGTAGAATTTCCAAAATTAAAAAAGTTTATATCTACTAAAAAAGAAGTTTCTTGCAGTTTGGATACTAATTCTTCTCATGCGGTTATAACGCTCGATGTAAAACAAAAAAAATTGGTAACTGAGCTCATAAGCGATGCTTTCCCTAATTTGAGAATTTTAAGTGTTGGAAAAAAAATGGAGATTTATAAAGAGGTAGGCAAACCAAATGACGTGATTGAAAGGTTTGAGATAGATAAAATGAAAGGGTCCCATGGTATCGGCCATACCCGAATGGCAACAGAATCGGCCGTAACAACACTCGGTGCGCATCCTTTTTCTACAGGTGAGGATCAGTGTCTGGTTCACAATGGGTCACTATCAAATCATAATTCTCTTAGACGAGAATTAATAAGGAAAGATATGACCTTCGAAACAGAAAACGACTCGGAGGTAGCTGCCAGTTTCATCACATATAGAATGAACGGAGGCCAAACACTCAAAGAGGCTCTGGAAAGCTCCCTAGTAGAGCTGGATGGGTTTTTTACGTTCTTAGTTGGTACGGAAAATGGTTTTGGCGTGTTAAGAGATCCCATTGCCTGCAAGCCCGCTGTGCTGGCAGAAACATCTGATTATGTAGCTTTTGGGTCCGAGTATAGAGCGTTAACATCTCTACCTTATATAGAGAGGGCAAAGATCTGGGAGCCTGAGCCGGCTACAGTCTATTTCTGGGGACATTAAGGATGGGCATTCTTGATATTAATAAATTATCCTTAAGGGAGATTAATAATACTTTACAAGGTTCTGATGATAACAGCTCTTTTTCGATCAAAAATCCAAAAGGAGCTCATGCTTTAGCTGTTGGTATCAATAAAAATATAAATGTGAAAGTTCTTGGTAGTGTTGGGTATTACTGCGCAGGTATGAATAAATTTTCTGATATTAAAATTGAAGGCTCGGCTGGCCCAGGATTAGGAGAAAATATGATGTCGGGGAATATACATGTTACCGGTGATGTAAGCCAATATGCAGGAGCTTCAGGGCATGGAGGAAGTATACTTGTTGAAGGAAATGCTTCTTCAAGATGTGGTATTTCAATGAAGGGTATAGATATCATTATAAAAGGAAATGTTGGTCATATGTCTGCCTTTATGGCGCAGAAAGGAAATTTGGTTATTTTCGGTAACGCTGGACATGCTTTAGGGGATAGCATATACGAAGCCAATATATATGTTGCAGGGGAGGTTGCCTCACTGGGTACAGATTGTATCGAGAAAAAAATGACAAAAAAGCATCGTAGTAATTTAGAAAATATTTTATCTAATGCCGACGTTTCTGATTATTATTTGGATAATTTTAAGCGCTTTGGATCTGCTCGATCGCTATACAACTTTAATGTAGATAATGCCAAAATATATTAGGACAATTACGTGAAAAAAAGATCAATATCCCTACCAAGAACTTCGCATACTTTTGATGCATATACAAATTCTGAAATTAGAAGAGCAGCTGAGACTGGTATATATGACATAAGGGGAGGAGGATCCAAAAGAAACTTGCCAAACTTTGATGATCTATTGTTTCTCGGTGCCTCAATTTCTAGATATCCTCTGGAAGGATATAGAGAATCGTGCAATACGATGGTAACTCTTGGGGATAGATTTAGTTCTAATCCTCTCAAACTCGATATTCCAATTACTATTGCAGGAATGAGCTTTGGAGCTCTCTCCGCTCAAGCAAAAGAGGCTTTAGGAAGAGGTGCTAGTCTAGTTGGGACTTCAACAACTACGGGTGATGGTGGAATGACAAAAGAGGAAAGAGGTCATTCGAAACAGTTAGTCTATCAGCTTCTTCCCTCTAGATACGGGATGAACCCTGATGACCTTAGAAAAGCTGATGCTATTGAAATTGTTGTAGGTCAGGGTGCAAAGCCGGGTGGGGGTGGAATGTTACTTGGTCAAAAAATAAATGATAGAGTTGCAGAGATGCGGACACTCCCGAAGGGAATTGATCAAAGGTCTCCATGTAGGCATCCTGATTGGACAGGTCCAGATGATATGGAGATTAAGATCCTTGAGTTAAGAGAAATTACTGGCTGGAAGGTTCCTATTTTTGTAAAAGTTGCCGGTTCTAGACCGTTTTATGATGTGGCCCTAGCCGCTAAATCAGGAGCGGATGTTGTTGTTGTTGACGGAATGCAAGGAGGTACAGCAGCGACGCAAGAGGTTTTTATCGAAAATGTAGGGATACCGACGCTTGCATGTGTTAGACCCGCAGTTAAAGCATTGCAAGAATTAGGGTTGCATAGGAAGGTACAACTTATTATTTCGGGGGGAATAAGGAATGGTGCTGATGTTGCAAAAGCAATGGCTTTAGGTGCTGATGCAGTATCGATCGGATCTGCTGCATTGATCGCATTGGGAGATAATGATCCCAGATATCAGAAAGATTACGAGAAATTAGGTACTACAGCGGGCTCATTCGATGATTGGCATGAAGGGCTTGATCCAGCTGGAATTACTACTCAAGATAAAAAACTAGCGAAGCGTTTAGATCCTAAGCTTGGGGGTAGGCGATTAGCCAATTACCTGAACGTTATGACAATGGAAGCGCAAACTATTGCAAGAGCTTGTGGTAAAAATGATCTAAGAAACCTAGAACCTGAGGATCTGTGCGCTCTAACGGTGGAGTCCGCTGCAATGGCCGGAGTTCCATTAGCTGGAACCAACTGGATCCCTGGCACATAGTTATTCTAAAAAGGATTTTTTAATTTGCTCCAAAGTTTCGACTTCATTAGTTGGCTTGTCCCATCTAATTCTTTTGAATCTAGGAAACCTTAAAGCAATCCCAGATTTGTGCCTTTTACTGAAGGACACATCATCAAAAGCAATTTCAACGACTAATGTTTTCTCAACTTCTCTGACCGGCCCAAATCGGTTTACTGATTTTGTCCTTACAAACTTATCTAATCTAGTTAACTCTTCATCGGTAAAACCGGAGTAAGCTTTTCCTATAGGCACTAGCTCTCTTTCTTTATTAAATACGCCAAAAGTATAATCTGAATAAAAAGAACTCCGCTTTCCATGTCCTCTCTGTGCATACATTATTATTGCATCTACATTCTTTGGATTTCTTTTCCATTTGAACCATTTGCCGCGCGGTCTTCCAGCAATATAAAGGCTTGGAGTCGATTTGATCATTACTCCTTCATGGACTTGGTTATCTGATATATCTCTAATTTTGTCTAAAAATTCCCAGGTTTCAAACTCAATTGTTTCAGATAAGAACAATGGAGATCTATTTGAGCTAAAATAAGAGTTGAGAACTTTTTTTCTCTCACTTAGTGGTTTGTCCCTTAAATCGATGCCGTCAAAAAACAATACATCATAAACCTTTATAAAACATGGATTTGTGTCTATAAACTTTTGTGAAGGAGCTTTTTTGTTTAACCTTTGCTGAAGATCGTTAAATGTTTTGGGTTCAGCATTATTGCCAGCAAGTAATTCTCCATCTAGCACAAAATTACCTTTTATAGCCTTAATGATTTCTGGAAAAGACTTGGAAACCTCGTCCCCTGTCCTTGAATAAAGGCGGCATCCTTCACTATGGCTTACAATTTGAACTCTAATTCCGTCCCATTTATATTCTGCGACAAAGTCTTTTGGATTGGCTGCTGTTAAATCCTTTTCCATAACAAGAGGATGAGCAAGCATCATTGGATGAAAAACATCATAGACTGAAATCTTTGGTTTGGGCCCTTTCTTCTCGAGCCATGCAAACAAATCGATATAAGGTAATTGCAACCCATGCCAAATCTTTTCAATTTGTTCGAGATCAACGTCGCCATAATTAGCCAGTGCTTGCTTTACAATCCTGCTTGAAACTCCAATGCGTAAGCCTCCTGTAAAAAGTTTTATAAAGGCCCATCTCTGATCTGAGGTACTCATGTCTAGAATGTCAATTACATCGCTCTTAAGTTCTTCATTTTTAGACCTCGTTAGTCTTTCCAATAAAGAGGAAAGACTAGGCATGTTAGCATCTTTTTTTTGGTCCCATAATAAGGAAATTGTTTCAGCTAAATCACCTACATAGTCGTAAGATAGATCAAATAAGTATTCGTCTTTCTTTTCCTTTATTAACTCCTTGAAGAATGAAGCTTTTATATTTTTAAAGTTAAGCGAGCCAGTAAGTGCCGCTAAAGCATAGCCTCGGTCAGGGTCAGGTGTTGAGCTAAAATACTCTGCTAATAATGATAGTTTTCTATTTCTTGAGCTAGTCAAAATTAGATCAGATAGTAAATTCGAAAAAGCTTTCATTATTGTTCGTTTGTTTCATCTCTATGTTGCAAAGAAAGAGGTTCTGCTTCAATGCCATTTTTCTCGCACCAATATTTCAGAGCATCCTCTCTTCCATGTGTTATCCAAACTTTTTCTGCACCAGTTTGTTTTATAGTATTAGTAAGCTCGTTCCAGTCGGAATGATCAGATATGACAAGAGGAATTTCAATTTGGCTTTGCTTTGCCCGCTGTTTTACTTGCATCCATCCTGAAGCATAACATCTAGTGATGTTTTCAAAACGCCTTGACCATCTATCCTTGAGTGCTGATGGAGGTGCAACAATAACTTTCCCTTTAAAGTCTTTTTTATTTTCTATTGTTGCCTTTCTAAGTGTTCCAAGTTTTATTCCCTTGCTATGATAAAAGTCACAAAGCTTATCCATCGATCCATGAATAAAAATGTCATCTGAAAAACCCACTTCTCGAAGGAGCCAAATAATTCTTTGTGCTTTTCCAAGGGAATAAGCCCCTATTAAAAATGTATTTTCTTTATTCTTAGAAATATTGTTTAACAATCGCTCAATTTCCAGTTCTGGTTTATTAAATTTAAATATGGGCAACCCAAAGGTAGCCTCGGTAATAAGTAGGTCACAAGGAACGGCCTCAAACGGATCTAAATGTCGATCCAATGTTGTTTTATAGTCCCCAGTGACTACAATTCTTTGCTTTTTTGTTTCGAGAAGAACTTGCGCACTTCCCAATATATGTGCAGCGGGGAACAAGGTTACCTTTATTTTTCCTATTTTTACAGAATGCCCGTATTTGATTGTTTGAAAAGTGTTGGCACATTTTTCACCATATCTAATTTTCATAATCTCTGAAGTTTCAGGGGTACACAGCACATGTTTGTGACCAGCTCTCGCGTGATCAGCATGTCCATGGGTTATAATCGCCCTTTCTACAGGAAAAAAAGGGTCTATATATGTATCGATGTCTTTAATATAAAGTTTGTTATCAATAGATATCATAATTGGGGATATTAGTTATTACAGTGAAATATAAAGATAATCCAATTGACAAGTGGCTCAAGAAAAAAGGTTGGTTTTTATATGACCACCAAGTTGAAACCTTTAACTTGATCAAACAGGGATGCGACGTTATCTTACATGCCCCTACGGGCGGAGGTAAAACGATTGGCGGATTCATGCCATCAATTAACGATTTTATAAATAATAACTATGAGAGTGAGGTATTTCATACCTTATACATATCACCTTTAAAGGCTTTAACGGCGGATGTTCAAAGGAATTTACTTAATCCTATTAATGACTTGCAAATAAATATAAAAGTAGAAACTCGAACAAGTGATACATCTGCCTATAATAAAGCAAAGCAAGTCAAGAAGCCTCCTAATTTTCTGATGACGACGCCGGAGTCATTTGCACTATTGATGGCTAGAACGGATGTAACCGATTTATTTAAAAATTTAAAATTTGTCATTATTGATGAGCTTCATACATTTTTTAACTCAAAAAGAGGTCACTTATTAAGCTTAAATCTAGCAAGATTAAGATCAATAAAACCGTTTCAAATAATCGGTCTTTCAGCGACATTAAAGAATACCGATCTTGCTAAAAAATACTTATCAAATAATAAGGACACAAAGCTGGTCAGCACTTATTCAAAGGTTTCTCCCAAAATAACCATATTAAAGTCAGATAATAGAATTCCTTGGTCAGGGCATTCCCCAAGATATGCTCTTTCAGATATTTATTTGGAAGTACTTAAATTTAAGTCATCAATTCTTTTTGTAAATACACGAGCTCAAGCAGAAATTTTGTTTGAAAGCTTATGGGCGATAAATGATAAAAATAAGAAAATAGCAATTCATCATGGAAGCCTCGAAAAAGATCTCAGAAAAAAAGTTGAAAAAGAAATAGTGGAAGGTCATGTAGAGTGTGTAGTTGCTACAAGTTCGTTAGATTTGGGCCTCGACTGGGGCAATATCGACTTGGTAATGCAAGTAGGCGCGCCTAAAGGAGTAGCAAGGTTAATACAGAGAATTGGTAGAGCAAACCACACAATTAATACGCCGTCACGAGCCATTTTAGTTCCAACTAATTGCTTTGAGTTTGTCGAATGTATCGCTGCAAAAGAGTGTATTGAGTTAAATCTTCTAGAAGATGAACAATATTCTGACGGCTCTTTAGATGTTCTTGCCCAGCATATTGTGGGAGTTGCTATTTCCCAAAAATTCAAAAGAGAAGATTTGTACAAGCAAACTAAAGAAGCGTGGCCTTACAGAAACCTCAATAAAGAAGATTTTGAAAAAACGTTATCATTCGTAGAAAATGGAGGCTATTCCCTTCAGGGCTATAACGAGTACTCACGCTTAAAGCGTGATGGAGAGTATTTTGAAATCAAGGATAAATCATTGATCGCAAAATATAGAATGAATGTTGGGACGATTGTTGAAGCTGAAATGTTACGTTTAAGGGTAAGTAATAGATATTTAGGAAATATTGAGGAGTGGTTTATAAATGGGCTTTCGGCAGGGGACACGTTTATATTTGCTGGGAAAAGATTAATGTTTGAAAAGGTAGTTGGTAATATTGCATATGCTAAAATAACTGCGTTGGATCATCAAAAAATACCATCTTTTAAAGGAGGTAATTTACCTCTTTCAACACATCTCTCGAAATCAGTTAGAAAGATTTTTTCCAAACAACTGGATGGAGTTGATCTTCCTGATAGCTTAAAAAAATGGTCCGCGCTACAGTCAAAATTTTCTTCCTTTCCAGAAGAAAATGAACTTCTTGTAGAAACGTTTAGGAGAAAGATTGGTAATCAAGAAAAGTATTATATGGCCCTTCATCCATTTGAGGGCCGAAATACCCATCAAACAATAGGATTTCTTATTCTAAGACGAATTAAAAAGCTTGGCGTACAACCATTTGGATTTGTTGCGAATGATTATTCTATTTTGTTTTCATTTTCTAAAGAAATTGAAGATATTGATTTCCTTTTTTCTCAAGATATTTTGGTTGAGGATCTGTATGAATGGCTAGAAGAAACTCCATTAATAAAAAGATTATTCAGAGAAATCGCTATTATCTCAGGGCTAATCTATAAAAATCTTCCCGGCAACCAAAAAACAGGCAAACAAGTGACTTTCAATACTGATTTGATCTATGAAGTATTACGAAAGCATGATCCGCACCACATTTTATTGAAAATTACAACAGAAAATGCGAAGAAAGACCTTATTGATCTCGATAGACTCTCAAACTTTCTATTTAGGATAAAGAACAAAATAAAGATAAATAAGTTGAATAGGGCGTCCGCTTTAGCCTTTTCATTACTTTTTGAATACCACAAAGAGACGCCTGATAAAAATGAACTCGACAATTTTTATTTAGAAAAACTCGAAAAAGAATTACTAGAAGAAGTCAATGCACTATAAGGATGTGTTTTTTGCTGATCAGCATTTTTCCATTTTTCCAAATGGAGAACTTTATTGGCAAAGAAAAAAGACCTTAATAATTTCGGACCTACATTTTGAGAAAGGTTCTTTTTTTTCTGAAACTAGGCAATTTATACCACCTTTTGACACTATTGAGACGCTTAGGCAGCTTACTAAATTTATAGATGATCATCCTGTTGAGTCGATTATTTTTTTAGGCGATTTAGTCCACGATAAGTTAGCCTTTCAAAGGATGCCGGGAAAAGCAAAGGAACTTTTTTTTTATATAATCAAAAAGATAAATTGTACTTTAACCGTGGGGAACCATGATGACGCAAGCTTTCTTAGAGATATTGGATTGAATTTAACAAAAAATATTATCATTGATGATATTTGTTTCAGTCATCATGCGACGAGTGATAAAAAGTTCTCTGTTTTTGGTCATTACCATCCAAAAGTTAGGCTAAAAATTAATTCTAGAGGAATTTGGACTTCTTGCTTCATTTTAAACAAAGAAAAGTTATTGATGCCATCATATGGATATTTCACTGGAGGGTTATCTATAAAAAAACTAGAAATACAAAAGTTATTTAAGCCTGAATACGAAATCTATCCCTTAACAAAAGACAGAGTTTACAGGATCGAGTGTAAAAAGTAAGCCTTATCTATCAAAACTTTAATTGCCGACAGAAGCACAACATGAGCATGATGATGTCTTTATAATTTTAAGAGATTGCGGTCTTTGTATTATCCCTGAACTAATCCCCGAAAAATTATCTTTATTAATAACCACGTTGAATTCACCTCTTTTTTTCTCACCGGACCAGCCAGTATAGATTTCAAGCTCAGCATCAGAATAAGAAATATCAATTTCAATTGAACTTTTTCCAGTTGCTCTCCACATGTCATAGAGGTAGCCATCTCTTTTTATGCTGATAGAGGATAAGTCTGGAAGTTTCTTTATTGATATTTTGGACGATCTATTTGCTTTAGCCTTATTTGTTGATTTTAATTTAATATTTAAGGTTTGTTTATCTGGATCGTTAAACGCCTGGCTCACTGAAATATTTGGAAAATCAACTCCTTCAAGAGTAGGAGCATCGAATTTTTCTAAATTAGGGTTTCTAAATAAGTTTGACCATGATCCTGATTGCCCAACTTCGGCCATCATTGCTAGCGCAGCCCATTGTCCTCTAGGCCATTTTTCATCTAAATTAAACCAGTAACCGAAGTTATTATTATTATCTCCAAACCACCGTGGTTCAAAGTTTGCCTCAGCAAATGCTCTTAAACGCATTTCTACTGTTGTGTCCCCAAACTCTTTTGCACAGGCTAATCCAAGCGCCATAAAGCGTGGTTCAGGCTTCATTTTTATTTCTTTATTAATGTTGTCCCAAGCAAGTTTTTTAACTGCTGTTCGATATAAATACTCTGCGAAAGCTGGGTCTTGAGGCATCATGTAAAAGGCAATAGTCAATCCATTTGATGGTCCAGCAGCATGAATGTGATCTATCAATGGGTCATAATATATGGGTGTCCATTCTAACGCTCCAGAGCTATCAAACCCGTAATACTTATTTTTTGTATGTGCAACCCATTCTGGGTAAACGGAATGAGTGCTTTTTTGAAAAATTGCATCATAAAGTTGTAACCCTAGACCTGCTGCTGATAAACAATAGGGCCATATCTTTGTGTTTTCACAATGTGGACCCATTCTGTTTTTAGTCCATTGGGAAGACAAATGTTCAACTAGCCTGTGTTGTGTCCAATCAAATCTTGTTCTGTCAACTCCCGCTACTTGAAATGAATTTCCCCAAGTGTCTTCACCAGTCATGTAAACGTGCAAGCTTTGAATTAAATTTAGCCAACCTTTGAAAAATAAATTTCCATCTGCGCTTATAGGGTCTTTCTGCAATCCCCAAGGTTCTACCCCATTTGCTACCCAACCGGGAGTGTCGTACTCTCCTACCAAATGGTCTGGGATCCAAAGATCGATCCACTCTTTCGGGTATTTGTTTCTATTAGGGTCAGGTCCAATCTGCGTTAACCAATCATATGCGGCCCAAAATGTTAGATGTCGTTCACTCAGCCCTTTTAGAATATAAGCATACGCTTCGCGCCATGCGGGTGTTACGTCAGCCATTAAACCTATTGCATAGCTCGACTCAGAAAGATCGAATCTGGCAAAATTCAATACAGGAGGGTTCGATTTTTTGTCCCACCATTCTAACGGTTCACCATCTTCGGACCAATCGTCATTAATAGAAACTTTGCGGTGTAAAAAAGTTAACCATCCAAGGGTTTTGTCGTTTAATGATGGATATTCTTGTGTGCCCATAGTTAAGGGTAACATAAATGAAAAAAATAGTTATAAATTTTTAATTGAAATTGATCTATTGTTAATTGAAATTTCACTAGATAGTCTCGCCTTCTTTTATTAAATCGAGTATTAAATGCCCACGAAAAGAAATTGACCGAAAAATTGCTGTAAGTATTTGCTACTGATGTAGTGAATTACAGTAAGCATATGGAAATCAATGAAAGTGAGACTGTAAAAAGCCTTAGGTTTTATGAAAAGACGCTAAAAGGCTTATTTAAAAAATAGAATGACAATCTATTTAATTCAGGAGGCGACTCTTTTATGGCGGGATTCGTTAGCGCGGTGGATGTTGTCGAGTTTCAAAAACAATAAAAACTAGCAGTTCCATTATCACCAAAAACGGTTGCGCTGAAGTTTCGTGTTGGTATTAATACGGGAGACGTAATTAAGGAAAAAAGAAATTTATTAGGTGAGGGGGTTAATATAGCTGCCCGACTGGAGGCATTAGCACTGGCGGGTGGTATTTCAGTGTCTAAGAGTGTTTTTGACTATGTGAAAGGTAAAACAACCCATCAATTCAATGATCTTGGCATTCAAAAAGTGAAGCAAAACGAATTCCATGCATTTGATATTGTCTTAGACCCTTCTCAAAAAAGATCTCTTAAGCCTAAACAAGCAAAAGTCCTATATTGATCATGGCTGTAGGCATTTTAGCCTTAGTGATGTGCGTATTTTCCTTTTATTTAAGCGATGATACTGAATTGAAGGATGTTGAACAGGTTATTGCCGAATCCGATAGGCCAATGGTTTTAGTAATGCCATTTGAAAATAGATCAGGAAATAAATCAGATGATCAGCTAAGTAGTGGCATGACTGATATAATCATCTCTTCATTAGCCAGTCATTCAAGACTTTTAGAGCAATCAAGTAGCACTAGTAATTTCATAAAGAAGAAAGGAATGTCTGATCAAGAAATCAAGAATGAATATTATGTGAATTACATCTTACGAGGTTATAACCAAGTTTCAGGAAGAAAAATTAGAACCACTGTAGAGCTTTCGGATATTGTAAAGAATAAAATAGTTTGGACAGAAAAGTTTGATTTTAAACTTAATGATATATTTGAGATCCAAGATACAATTTCTGAAAAAGTACTAGAAAAACTTTAAATAAAGTTAACTCTCGGAGAGTCCTTCGACGATGATAGAAGATATTTTAAGTATCCTGAAAATTGGCAAAGGTTTTTGAAAGCTAATTCACTTTTTCTTTCTATGTCATTGGAAGGTGTAAAGGTTGCAGGAATTCTATTTGATGCTATTTTTGATACCGAGCCAAATAATCCTGCCGTTCTTTCTATGTATGCCTGGTATTTCACAGCAGAAGCAAATGTAGGGCTACGCGATTGGAATGTTGGAAAAGATATGATAGAAACTGCTAGACGAGCAGTTCAATACGGCCCTAATTTATCATACGCAAATAGTCTTTTTTGCTGGCCTTATGGCTAAGAATCCTAAAGAGTTTCCAGAGTACTCCGAGAACGAATTGCTTGATACTGCAAGAAAGTTTGCAAAAAAGGCATCAGATTTAAATCCGACGGGGATAATAAGTATTTTATCAGCAGCAAATTCTCTTTTTATTGTTGGCTTGCATGATATAGCGGTTGAAAGTTATGAAAAAGCCTTGAGAGTAGCTCCCATCCACCAGGTAACGTAAAGTTAAATTACGCCTTGGCGTTAACGTATGTGGGTGAGTATGAAAAGGCCTATAAATTAGCAGCTGAACTATCAGAGAATGAACAATATTTTGGAGTTTCACAAATGGGAGCTCTTGGAATAAGGGCTTTTATTGATATGCAAGAAAATAGGTCGAGTGATGCAAAGAAGCTAACTAAGAGGATATTAAAAATCGATGGAAGTGTAAATTTTAAAAAGTTAAGGAGGGCGATGAAAACATATATAATTATAGATAAATCCTTTATGGACAAGTTATCGACTACCCTTGAAAAAGCTGGAATACCTTCTTAGAACCTTATTTGGTAAAATTTATGTCCAAGATCGATACTGAATTCTTGCGCATTAATTATTTTTGTATCAACATAGTTCATATTTAGAACCTTAAAATAGGGCTTAATTTAAATATGAGTTTGTCTATTAGCAACGAAAGATCTATTAACAGGCGCTATGTGCAGGGCTTAAAAATTGCTTCAATTACCCTTTTTGGCTTATATTTAATGGGAGTATCAACAGCGATAGTCTTGCCAGGTTTGGAAGCACCTTTTACAAGGCAGATCCTTACTTTCCTTTTTTTAGGTGGCTTATTGATTTATGGCAGCGTTGCTGTTTTTGTAAATGAGTCTCGCTATCGTGTTTGTCTTTTTTTGGCAGTCCTTATGCAGATGTGCTTTCCTATAGCAATTTTGTTTATTCTAAACTATGAGTATACCTTTGCTAAATTTCCCGATCTCATGGGTGGTCGAATTATGGACTACGCATTTATTGGTACTGCAGGCCCCATGGTCGTGTCTGTAATGTTTGCTAGGTTTTATCTTTCGCTATTTCTAATATTTTATGTCTTAGCATTGACAATATTTCAAATATTTGCCATTTCTTCAACGCCAGATTTATTTTTTTCATTTAATTACAATGAAATAGCGACTAACATTAATGCAATTAATGGTCAAATTTTATTTAATAACTCAACATACCTCGTGGTAGTAACCGCCGGCCTAATAACATTGGCATGGGTAATTGATAGAAATCTTAAGGAAGCTACCTTACAAGAGAGATCTAACAATTTATTAGGTAGATACTTTTCTCCGGAAGTCAGAGAAGAAATAGAAAACAGCAAACTTGATTTTAATCAAACTGCAGAAAAAGAGCAAAACATCGCAGTTATGTTTACAGATATTTCTGATTTTACAAAGCTATCTGAGGGCTTGGAACCCAAGGAGGTCCTTAATTTACTTTCGGAGTACCAAACAAAAATGGTTGCTGCAGTTTTTCAGAATGGTGGATCGGTAGATAAGTTTATAGGAGATAGCGTGATGGCTACCTTTGGTACACCGGTGTCTAGGGGTAATGATGCACAAAATGCTCTTAATTGTATAAGGCAGATGCAGATTTCTATGCGCGAATGGGAGAAGGACCGTTCTGATAAAAGTATGCCTCTAATAAAACACCGGATTGGGGTTCACTATGGCTCGTGCTTCGTAGGAAATGTGGGCAGTGAGGATCGCGTAGAGTTTACCGTTATTGGAGATACTGTTAATGTAGCAAGTAGAATCTGTGAGGCATGTAAAGACGTGAAGTCTGATGTTTTGATTTCTGATGAAGTTAAGTTACGGCTAAGTGAAAATTTACCTACCGAGGAAGTAAAGAATTTTGAAGTTAGAGGAAGGAACAAAAAAATAACACTGCACAAATTAATAGTATGAATAAAGAAAATTATAAGAGATATCTTGTTTAAATTATAATCATTAAAGAGAAAATATTCGTTATTTAGTTTCCTCAAATGTTCGCTTTATAATAATTTGGGAAAATTTAGAAAGGTTTAAAAATGACCGTAGAAGTAGTTAAAACCGACGATATATGGACCATTATACACAATCGTCCAGAGGCAAGAAATGCAATGGATCCAGAATCAGCAGACGCTCTCGTAGATGCGTTCAAGGAATTTAATGCGAGTAAAAATGCAAAGGTTGGGGTGTTTTATGGAGCAGGAGGAGCATTCTGTGCTGGGTGGGACCTTAAATATGCTCAAACATTGGGTGAAGGCAGCAGTGATGAACTCCACAAGCTTGATTTTCCACTAGGCTCTGCCGAACCACCAAGAGGTCCTTTAGGACCATCCAGATTAGAACTTAATAAGCCTGTTATAGGAGCAATAGAAGGTCCTGCGGTAGCTGGAGGGATGGAGCTTGCACTGTGGTGTGATGTCAGAATTATGGCCGAAGACGCATACCTAGGGGTTTATTGCCGTCGTTGGGGCATACCATTGCTTGATGGAGGAACTGTTAGACTTCCTCGCCTTGTTGGTCAGGGGAAAGCTCTGGAGATTGCGATGACTGGGCGTAAAGTGCCCGCAAAAGAGTGCTATGAGATAGGACTTTGTGAAAAAATTGTAAAGTCTGGTGATACTCGAAAAGCAGCCGAAGACATGGCCCTAGAAATTGCAAGATTTCCTCAGAGTGCGGTCTTGACTGATAGGAGATCTATAATTGAGAGTAGGGGGCTTAGCGTGCGAGAGGGAATGAAGTTAGAATGGAGAAATGGAGTAGATGCGCATGCAAAAGAGGGTGCTGCCGGCGCTGCTCGTTTTTCTGCTGGAGCTGGGCGCCACGGAGACTTTGATAATATTTAATCATGAAAAGCTCTAAAACAATTTTTTATTTTGGATATGGGTCAAATATGTCAACTCAGTATCTTGTTAAAAGAAGAAAAATTATTCCTCTAGATAGTCAGACGGCACTTCTTAAAGATTATGAACTTATTATGAATATGGGTGGACCTAATTTTTTAGAGCCCTCATTTGCAAATATAAGACCGTCTAAAGGAAGTACGGTGGAAGGCGTAATTCACAAAATTGATAAACAAGATTTGCAAAAAATAGTCAATACAGAAGGAGAAGATTATCAGTTGGCAAAATTATCAGTTTACATGGAAGGTAAAAGAAAAACGGCATATACATTAATATATATAACTGAAGAAACAAAAGATATTCCACCATCAAAACGATATTTAAAAATTTTAATCAATGCAGCAAAAGAAAACAATCTATCGACTTCCTATATTGAAAAGTTAGAGAAAAGGCCAAATGTTTACTACCCTTTATTGTCTGAGATTTTCTCAGTGAGAGTCTATATGTGGGTATGGCTCAGGACTTGAGTTTGGCTTCGCTGCGGTTATGGAATAAAAATTATTGATGGCAAAATGGAAGTAGGAGCTGATCCTGATCTTTAGACAGCACTGTGGTTATATAAAATAGAAATTATAGTTTATTGCTGCTTGGCGGAAGTAATTTAAGCATAAAAGCTGCCCTCAAAAGTCGTTAGTCTAATCACATTGTAGTCGTGGTTTATAACTCTTTAATTTGTCCAAATTCCGTTAATTTCTCTAAAGTATTTTATCGCAGTATTGTTTACGTTTACTCTAGTTTTATCATGCTCTGTTTCAGCTCCTAAAGCATTTTTTGCTTGGTTTGGTGAAGCCCCACTGACAAGTTTTGCCTCAGTAACCCATATCTTAATTCCATTTATTTCTAATTGCCCCGAAATCCAAATATCATCATTCATCCAACACTCTTCTGGAATTTGGAAAAACTTATTATTAAAAAACTTAGGATAAACTAATACTCCGCCAAAGCCTGCAAAAGTATCCGCATAGCCTGATTTCGAATTTTTTCTTGGCTTCCAAATACCAAGAGATAAAGCTCGCTTAAAACGATACTGGAAATTTTTATTAACTATTGTTGATCTTGGATAATCCTTACCATGCCAGTAAAACTTACTTATATCTTTTATATCCCTTCCTTCAAGTGCTATCACATCATTAGGACGACTTTTTGAAGCTGAAATAAGAGTGGACACAAAGCTATTTGAGTAGACCCTATCATCATCGCAAAATATAATTCTAACATCTTGATTAAAAAACTCTTTGATCGCTGGAAGAATTTTTGTTGCAGGACCGTAATCGATATCAGAAAATTTTGCGGTTACTCCAATGGGAACGGAAGGTAGCTTGTGGAGATTAATATCAAATCTCTTATAATATTTAGGTACATATAAAATTATTTTATCAATTTTAATATCTTGTGTTAATAACGATTGTAGAGTTTTGTCGAGGTGTTTAAACCGAGATGGTATGGAAGTTAAAGAAATTATAGTTTTCATTAGACAGAAGTTTTATAGAAATGAATTATTTTTTCAGTATATCTAATTTTTACCTTTGCTCTATAGTCAAATCTTTTTAATTTAATAACCTATTTCAAATTATATGTTACAAAAAAACTTAAATAAAATT
The DNA here is from genome assembly GCA_902524845.1 of uncultured Alphaproteobacteria bacterium. Lineage (GTDB taxonomy): Bacteria > Pseudomonadota > Alphaproteobacteria > Rhodobacterales > Rhodobacteraceae > CACIJG01. The sequence continues at coordinate 10,249 of CABZEW010000009.1, read as the reverse complement.
CTTAAAAAATTTGGGAAAATATATTTGAAGAAAAAGGCATTAGAGGAAGCCAGATCTCCCGATTTAATGGCACGAATTTCAGAGGGCTCTTTGTTGAAATATTATGGCAATGTTCATAGCCAAATCGGTCAAGATGGAATACTTCAAGAAATTTTTAACAATCTTGATTTGCGGCAGGGATTTTTTTGTGAGTTTGGGGCTTGGGATGGTATTTATCTTTCAAATTGCAGAAAGTTAGTGGAAGAAGGTTGGTCTGGTGTTTTTATTGAGGCAAATCAAAAAAAGTTTTCTGATCTACTAATTGAATATCAAGCCTCAAAGAGCATACATTGTATTTCAGCAATGGTAGGTGCTCCAAAAGGTGGAGTAACTGGCGACTCCCTTTCAAGGGTACTGAAAGATAATGGGATAAATCCAGAGTTGGTCGATTTTCTTTCAATCGATATTGATGGCTGTGATCTAGAAGTTTTTGAAGAAATAGGTATAACTCCAAAAGTTATTCTTTTAGAGGGAGGAATACACTTTGATCCTAATGTCTCGGGAAGGGTAGCTCCTGATGTTCGCAATGTATATCATCATCCGTTTAGAGAAATTGTAAATACTGCAGAAAAAAATGGCTATGCAGCCATATGTTTTCTGCATGATCTATATTTAGTAAAGCATGAATTCTCTAGCAACTTTAAAAAATTTTCGATTGAAGAATTATTTACTGACAGTTATTGCGCAGCACCCTTATGGTTAAGAAAAAAAATGGATGGAGTAAAAGAGAATAAAGTATTAATTGAAGCAAAGAGAAATCTTTTAAATCATATGAATAACAAAAATATATAATTATTGAGCGAGACTTAAGTAAATGTTTAATAGAGTAAGAAACCCTTTTAGGAAGCGGCACGGTGGTTAAAACTGCTCTAATTACTGGGGTTAATGGCCAAGATGGTTCTTATCTTGCAAATCTTTTGCTAAAAAAAGGCTATAGTGTTTATGGGATAGTAAAAGATAATCAAGACTTAAAAAGTCTTAACAACCTATCATATTTTGGTATCCAGGATAATATAAAGCTCGTAAAGGGGAACTTAGAAAACATTAAATTCTTAAATAATGAAATAAAAAAAATTAGACCCTTTGAAATTTATAATCTCGCAGCTTTTAGTTCGGTAGGAAAAAGTTGGAATGATCCGATTTTGACCGCTAGGGTTAGTGGCCTGGGGGCTTTAAATTTGTTGGAAGCGGTAAAGAATTATTCGCCAGGATCAAAGATCTACCAGGCTAGCACTAGCGAGATCTTTGGAAATAGTGTGGATCCCGATGGGTTTCAGCGAGAGGACACACAAATGAGGCCTTTATCTCCAAATGGATTAGCAAAACTTTTTGCTCATAATTCAATTTCTAATTATAGAGAGGCATATGGGCTCTTTGCCTGCAGCGGCATACTATTTAATCACGAAAGTCCTATCAGAGGTATCGATTTTGTCACTCGAAAAATTACTGATGGCGTTGCAAAAATTTATTTGGGGCATAACAAGAATTTAGAATTAGGCAATTTAGAAATTAAAAGAGACTGGGGATTTGCAGGCGATTTTGTTGAGGCGATGTGGCTCATGCTTCAGCAAAGTAAACCAAAAGATTATGTGATAGCAACTGGAAAAAATTTCAGTGTCAAAGATATTGTTCGCATTGCTTTTGAGGAAATTGGAATTGATGATTGGAGAAAATATGTGTCTCTAAATAAAAAGTTGTTGAGACCTGCAGAAACTTTTGTAACCAAAGGTGACTTTGCAAAAGCAAAAAAAGACTTAGGTTGGGAACCTAAAACTTCTTTAAAAGATCTTATCAAAATAATGGTTCGAAATGATATAAAGTTACAAAGCGTCTGAATTATAACTTAAAATTGATCATACTAGATTTTATAGCTTTAGAAAATTTTCTCATTATTTTTCTAGTTTATAACCCTATCTAAAGTAGCCGTTTGTACTCTAGCTTTGGAACGTTTATGATGACCTAGATTAGGATTTAATCAGTTATGAAAAAAGAGACCCTAGATCGAGTTAATTATTATATTGAAAAATATGCTATGGATAGCATAAGTTTGGCGGAATTGTTGTGTGACAAACATCCAGAAAATAACCTAGCCTTTCGTATAATTGAACAAGATCAATCGTACAATGATATCTCTTATAAAGAGCTAAGAAACGAGTCTGAAAAACTTGCGTCTGGTTTGATGGAAGATGGTGTGATGCCAGGTGATCGTATAGCAATGCTCATGGGTAAAAGTAAGGAGTTTATTATCTCCTTGGTGGCTATTTGGCGTGTTGGCGGTGTCTATGTGCCATTATTCACAGCATTCGCTACTCCAGCAATTGAGTTGAGATTGAATGAGAGTAACACAAAATATATTATTTGCGACGATATACAATTACCTAAGTTGGAGCCTTTTGCGAGAGATCCAAAAACTAACCTAAATGTTATAGTTGTAACTGCGCTAAAAAAAGAAATCCCCATTTGGTGTTCGGCTTGGAATTCATATCTCTACAATAAAAAGCAAGAAAAACATCCTATGCTTAATTTGCAGTCTCCATTTATCCACATCTTTACATCGGGTACCACTGGCCACCCTAAGGGTGTAGTGCTTCCAGTCAAGGCGCTAGCTACTCTTCACGCCTACGCAGAATTTGGACTCGATCTTAGATCAGATGATATATTTTGGAATGCTGCAGATCCCGGATGGGCATATGGACTATTTTGCGGCATAATTGTATCTCTAGCTACGGGTATACCTAGTATTTTGCTTAAGGGTAGTTTTGATCCTGACTTAACTATATCTGTTCTAAAAAATCATAGAGTTACAAACTTCACGGCTGCTCCAACTGTCTATAGAGCAATTAAGTCTTCTACTAATATTTTTTCTAAAAAGTTTTCAATAAGATGTATGTCGAGTGCAGATGAACCCTTGACGCATGATGTAAATCAGTGGGCATTAAAACTTTTTGGCATTCCAGTACATGATCATTACGGGCAAACGGAGGACAGTATGATAGTAAATAATTCCCATAATTCTAACTTGCGAAGAAAGTTAAGGCTTGGGTCGATGGGAATAGCGATGCCTGGTTGGCATGTTGTTGTCCTCAAGTTTAATGAAGATATTCCTTGTCAAGTAGGAGAGGTGGGTAGAATAGCAGTTAATATAAGTTCAAGTCCATTTGCCTAGTTCGATCGGTACACAGGTAATAAAGAAAAAAGTGCTGAAAAGTTTTCTAAAAATGGCGAATTCTATTTAACAGGTGATACAGGAAAAACAGATAAAGATGGTTATTTCTATTTTATTTCTCGTGATGATGATGTGATAATAATGGCCGGTTATCGCATTGGCCCTTTTGAAGTTGAGGCTGCCCTAATAACAAATCCTGCTGTAAATGAGTGTGCTGTAATAGCCGTACCTGATAACGTAAGAGGAGAGGTTATTGAGGCATTCGTGGTATTAAAACCAAATTATGTGGCATCTGAAGAGTTAACAAAATCACTTCAAGAATGGGTAAAAGCTAAATTTGCAGCCCATGCGTATCCAAGAGCCATACACTATGTAAATAATCTTCCCAAAAATCCCAGTGGAAAGATTCAGAGATATATACTTAGAGATGGCAGAAAAGGTAATGATTGAGTTAAGTCTTAAGTAACAAGAAATTTTTTTTGTAACATCGGAGACTGAAAAGCTAGCGCAGGTTTAATGCAGCCCTCTATGCATTCTAACGTTTAGTAGTTAGGTAAAAAAGGGGAACACTTAAGTCTGCGTTATTTTTTTTGGCACTAAAAAATATAAGAGGTGAGGATCCCCTATGGCAACTCGGTTAAATTTGCAAGCCTATAATAAGGAACCATTTACTCTGTTTGTTCTTCGCATGTCAGCCAACCATCTTAAAATAATCAATTGTTGGATCACGCTTGGTTTAATTTATACCCAACAGATCAAGAGCTTCTTTGCAAGAGTTCGTCTGATAAGTTGACATACCAACATTATATTCAAAGTGACAATCACTTGTCAGCTTATTGACTCTCTTAATAGTCTCGGTATCCAAAGATGCTAGTTCCAAGCCCCTGCTTATCTTGTTAGTGAACGCGGATGCTTTTGCAGCACAGTCTCCTCCAGCAAATACTTGCGAACTAACTAAAGTAAGTAGAAGTGGTACAAAAAGAAATATTTTCATAATTTTTGCCTTAAAAGTTCAATTTACGAACCTAAGGTATAACAAACTTTAACTAAAATTAAAACAGTTTTATGTCTCATTCTTAAATATTTGCTAATTAAATGTAAAGTATAAGAAAGGTAACAAGGGTAGCTGAATACTATATTTCCAACTAAAGTTGATTTGTGTTTTTATTTATTAAAAAAATTTTTCTCAACTTCTTGACTCTAGAAGTTAGGCCACTCAATGTTCCAAGCATACTAAAAAAATCTAAGTCTTAAAACCTTATGAATTTTACCTCAGAATATAAAGAGTTTGATGCTGTTCAACTCGCCGAACTTATTAAGAATAAGCAAGTATCTCCTTTAGAAGTCTTGGAGAGTTGTATAGAATTGGTTGAACTTTATAATCCAAAAATTAATGCAGTGCATCATAAGCTTTACGACTTTGCGAAGAATAATATGCAGAAATTCTCTAATGGTTTTTTCTATGGGGTACCTTTTTTAATGAAGGATTTAGATAGTCCCATAGCAGGTATTCCTAATACGATGGGCAGCGAATACTTAAAAAATTTTAAGATGCCCTACAATAGCAGATTAGCAGAGAGATTTTTAAAATTGGGTCTAAAGGTGGTTGGGAAATCCGCTACGCCCGAGTTAGGACTAATGTTTACAACAGAGCCGAAGGCATTTGGTCCAACAAGAAATCCCTGGGATCTCACTACAACGACTGGCGGCTCTAGTGGGGGTGCGGCTTCAGCTGTAGCTTCACGGATTGTACCTATTGCTCATGCTAGTGATGGAGGAGGCTCTATAAGAGTACCTGCAGCGTCCTGTGGGCTTATCGGTTTAAAGCCCTCTAGAGGAAGAATTTCGTTTTCTCCAAGCCATGGAGAACTTTGGGGAGGTTTGGCAACGCCGGGTGTTTTATCTAGATCAGTTAGAGATACGGCCTACATTTACGATAATATTTTTGGCTCAGAAATAGGGGATCCTTACACTCTTCCTTATGAAAAAGGTAGCTTAATAAAAGCACTAAAATTTAAAAAAACTCTAAAAGTAGGCTTCTTAGCTAAGGTTTTTCTGCCGGTAGAGCTATCAGAAGAAGTTAAAAACGCAGTCTTATACAATGCAAAACTTTGCTCTGAACTAGGGCATAAGGTAGAAGAAATAGAAATAAACTTTCAAGCAATGGATCTTGCAAAAGCTTTTTTAATTGTAATTGCATGCCATACATCACAGCTATTAGAGGAATTAAGGGTATTGAAAGGAAAAAAATATAAAAATTCTGAGTTAGAAAATACCACTAGAATGTTGGATTATGTAGGAAAGAGTTTTTCTGGCTATGATTACGCTCTTGCCCGTCATACGTTACAAGTAATTGCTAGAGGAGTTGTAGAACAGATAGAAAGCTATGACGTAGTTTTGTCACCTGTAACGTCAAAACCACCAGCATCAATAGGTAGTTTAAGGCCCAAATTTACTGATGAACTTCTTAATTCAATAGTAATGACCCTTAAGTTAGGTTGGATTTTTAGAGTGCCTATGATTAGAGACGCTATTTTACAAAAGCTTGCTCCCGAAAATCTTTGGTATTCCCCCGATACTTTATTGCAAAATGCTACAGGGCAACCAGCAATTAACGTTCCTTCATATTGGACAGACCAGGGAATGCCGTTGGGGACGCAATTTGTTTCTAAGATAGGGGATGAGGCTACCTTGATTGGTCTTTCAAGCCAAATAGAAGAAATTGCTTCTTGGAAACACAGAATTCCGACACTATAACTTCAGCGTTAGAATTTTAATATTTTGTGTATTTTATTTAGCTACATTACACAATTATCAACAAGGTGACTTCCAGAAGATACGCCACGTAACAACGGCTTCAGTTACGCTCCTTGTAGGTAAATTGAGTGAATATTGCAGGTAAGAGAGTCATAGTTTAGAAAATCGGTATAAATGTATAATTAACTGAGATAAATTTACTAAAGCTAGATATTAGCGTATTGTCTATTTGGCGCATAGTATATATTGTGACAGATTTAGATTCTAATTAACCTGGTCAGCCTGACTAGATAGATTAACCTAATGTAACTAACCAGATGAGGTTAGTTATGATTGTATATTTTTGTAAGTTAGTATTTATATCTAAAGCCGATAAAGATATCCAAAATTTTTTAAATCGATCACTTTCTTCGCTTTATAAATATAATCTAATCAAAATTAATTAGACCACTTTAAATTTCTGTTTTATTCTAAACTTCATTTATTATTTACGTTTTCATAGGCTTAGATTTTTTAGAATATGCAAATAGATCCTTTTCAAATATCCTTTCCGGAGCAAACAATACTGAAAATCAAAGAAAAAGTTCAGGCTTTTCCATGGCATGAAATGCCTAAAGATGGAGGATGGTCTTTCGGAACAAATATTGATTATATAAAAAATTTAGCTGATTATTGGACCAAGAAATATGACTGGAAATCCCAAGAAGTCAGATTAAATCGGTTCCCTAATTACAAAACAAAAGTAGATGATATTGATATTCATTTCATTTTTAAAAAATCATCTTCTTCAAAGGCTATTCCGTTAATTTTAATTCATGGATGGCCTGGCTCAATAGTTGAATTTCTAGAGATCATTGATCCACTTTGTGAACCGGAAAAATATGGAAATAAAGATCAAGTTTCTTTTGATATTATTGCTCCCTCTATTCCAGGTTTTGCATTTTCTGGGAAACCAGAGAATCCGATTGGACCAAAAAGAATTGCTGCTATTTTTAATAAACTTATGACCGAAAAGCTTGGTTATCAAAAATATGTTGCTCAAGGAGGCGATTGGGGAAGTGCAATTTCCACATGGCTTGGTTTTGATCACTCTAAAAATTGTAAAGGAATTCATATTAACATGCTCCCCTCGAGACATATAGATGGGCCAAAAACAGAGGAGGAAAAAAGTTGGGATAAGCAATTCAGTAAAGATTACGTCTCTCAAAGCGGATATTTTGCCATACAAAGCACCAAACCTCAAACACTTAGTTACGCTATGATGGACAGTCCTGTAGGAGTAGCTGCGTGGATCTTAGAAAAATTTTACCATTGGTCCGATTTAAAAGAGGGAAGTCTAGAGCTAACATACAAAAAGGATGATTTATTAACTAATATTATGATCTATATCCTAACAAAATCCTTTAATACATCATCCTGGATTTATTATGGAAGAGTTAAGGAAGGAGGACGAATACTCTCTAAGGAAGGAAGAAGGGTAGAGGTCCCAACTGGATGTGCTATTTATCCAAAAGAGTTTTTAACATGGCCTCCTAAGTCTTATGTAGAAAGGCTTTTTAACCTAGTGCATTGGACTGAAATGAATGAGGGTGGTCACTTTGCCGCTCTAGAGCAACCCTCTTCTTTAATAAAAGACATACAAAACTTCTACAAAAAAGTTGTCATTTAATTAAGTTAAATTTTAAGTCATCTCAAGAGAATTTTTGCTCTCACGTTATTAAAATCGTCAACCTCATAAGCAGATTAAAATCTCCTTTTTATAGAGCGCAACCTTTTGTCGCATAGGAGACATCAACAACCTAAGCGATATTAGTTCACAAAGTGAACTAATATGAAAGGAAAATTTATGAATATTATTACAGTCAGAGAAATGACACCGATAATTGGCAAAGAAACCCTAATGGAAGAACGGCTCAGAAGGGCTGCTGGAGTTATGTCGAGGCATGGAGCCGCCTCAAGGATATATCTCACAATAGCCGGTACGGGTGCTGGAAATTATCTACTCATTAACCTATATAACTCGTTTTCTGATGGATCTGTTGCATTTCAAAAATATGGTAATGATCCCGAATATAAAAAACTTTTTATGGAAAGAGCTATAAACCCATCTGGAAATATGTCCGGACCCGACATTTATAGATCAGTATACGGAGATATCCCAAAAAGCCCAACATCTATTATGGTAAACAGAGTATATCATGTTCCAAGGGGAAAGCAGCAAGAGATGTTAGCACTAGCTCCTGATTTAGACGCTCTAGTAAAAGATTTAGATGTAACTACAAGCGCTGTGGTTCCAGTAATGTCTGAAGATCATGAACTGATGTTTATTAATTATAGGTTCTCCTCCTTAGAACATTGGGGGACTGCCGTAGACAAAATGTCTTCCAGCAGCAATTTTCAAAGCCTTGTAACAAAAGGTAATGAAATCGGGACGTTAAAATGGAGTCGCATGATAAAAATAATTTAACTAACCCTATAGATCTTCTTTAGTTTTGCTCCGATTAGTCGTTCGCTAATTGGAGTATTACTAAAAAACACACAAATCACCATGAACAGATACCTTAGCGGGGCTACCATTTGGCCTCTATTTACCACAAACCATCTGAAAATGCAGATAGTTGTATCTGCGTCTTTAGTCGATGGATTGAAGGATTTCGGCCAGAGTGATATCAACGATGTGCGTATGACGAAACTTATGGAAGACTCTATTATGGATACCTTCTCTAAGAGCTTAAAAGAGGCAGCAGACTACTGTATTCAGCTACCCAACGCTCCAGAGGTCAGTTTTAGGAGAACACATTGATATAATTATGTATTCATCTTATAGATTGGACGTGTATGCACATTGAACGTGTACAGGCGCAAGTTACATTGATAATTAATGTAATGATAAAAATCGCTTGCCAATACTTGAAGAAGAATTCTTTTTCATTGAGCAGAGTAGAGAGTAGTGAAGTTTTGGGGTGAGGTAATCTCTGTAACCTTTTGATTTCCTTATATAATATAAACCACGCTTACATAAGTTTAATATCTGAAGTCGGCGCATAATATATATTATGTTATTTTTTACGTACCCAATCAACTTTAATTAGTTAAACCATGCTATTGGATACGTCCTTGATAAGAAAAAAATTAATGCTTGGGGCCGTCAGTCGATACGGCCCCAAGAAGCCTCCTAAATCACATGTCGCTTGTGACTTTGGTTAATACTTCGTAACTCTTATTCTGAGCAATCATTTCTGCTGTTGCCTCTGCACTATTCTTATAAACCAGAGGAAACTTTGTTTTAGAAGATATATCTTTCATCGTAGGATGGTCATATGCTTTCTTCATAGCGCTTTCAATCTTTGAAATTACATCTGACGGTAAACCTTTGGGACCAGCCACAGTATGAAATGCGCCCGCTGTAATATTAATACCACTTTCCTTCAACGTTTTTATTTGAGGAGCAGATTGATGCCTATAATCAGCAACAGATGCGATCAGTTTGATTTTATCGGGATATCGCGTATGTATACCACCAGACCAACTAAGATCAACTTGATTACCTAAAACGAGTGAGATCATGTCTGCGCCGCCCTTGGCCGGAACATAATTAACGTCAACATTTTTTTCAGCTGCAACGTACTTCATTAAAGCCTTTGTGCCGGAACCCATCATTACATAACTGACTTTTTTACCTTCCGCCCAATTGAAAAATTCCTCAATATTGTTGTATGGTGCATCCTTGTTAGCAACCAGACCAAAGTTAAATTGAGCAATCATACCCAAATAATCAAGGTCACTAATCTCTATAGCACATTTTTCATTAGTATGGCGCTCCCAACTGATAGAGGACGAAGGATCCATAACTAAATTGTAACCGTCTGCAGCCATTCTTGCGACTTGCATTGCGGCGACACAACCTCCGGAACCCGGCTTGTTTATAATATTTACTTGCTGTCCGAGCTCTTCTCCCAAAACCTTAGCAAGTACTCTTCCAACAGTATCAGTGCCACCCCCAGCTTTAAAACCAATATAAAGATTGATCGGTTTTTCTGGGTACTCTGCATAAGCTTTGCAAAACCCCAAAACTAATGCAATAGACAAAACAATAATTGAATATAAGTTTCTGATTTTCATAAATTTCTCCCCTTTTTATTAATTCAATTTATTAAAAATGATAAAAAGATGCTTTTAAAAGGTCAAATTTTTATTTTTTGCTAATTTACGATGTTACTTTTCCTCAATTGCTTTATATCGCTTTCGGTTAAACCTATAGAATTAAGTATATCAGTTGTGTGCTCT
>CABZEW010000008.1 GCA_902524845.1 uncultured Alphaproteobacteria bacterium | reverse complement strand
AATTTAGTTATTGAAAATATTTAGTTTAACGCTAAACTATTTTTATGAAAAACTCAATTGCATCAAAAAAAGAACTTTTAGAGCTCTATGAAAAAATGCTGCTTATAAGAAGATTTGAAGAAAAAGCTGGGCAACTTTACGGAATGGGACACATCGGAGGATTTTGTCACTTATACATAGGTCAGGAGGCTGTTGTTGTGGGAATTGAGTCCATTAAAAAAGATGGTGACCAAAATGTTACGTCCTACAGAGATCATGGTCACATGCTTGCTTGCGGCATGGATCCCAAAATGGTAATGGCAGAATTAACGGGTCGTTCTACTGGTTATTCAAAGGGTAAAGGCGGCTCTATGCACATGTTTTCAAAGAGCGAAGGTTTTTATGGAGGCCATGGAATAGTGGGTGCGCAAGTACCTATTGGAGCTGGAATAGCTTTTGCAAATAAATATAGAAAAAATAATAATGTAAGTTTTACTTACTTCGGTGAAGGAGCTGCTAATCAGGGACAAGTGTATGAAACTTTTAATATGGCTTCACTTTGGAATCTACCTGTAGTTTTTGTCATTGAAAATAACCAGTATGCTATGGGCACGTCAATAGTTCGAGCCTCATCTACTGAGGAAATGTTTGCGAGAGGACTGGCTTTCAATATTCCAGGAAAAGCTGTTAATGGTATGAACGTACTTGAGGTAGCGAAAGAAGCTAGCGATGCCGCAGATCATTGTAGGTCTAGTAAAGGACCCTTTATTCTTGAAATGAAAACATACAGATACAGAGGACATTCTATGTCTGATCCTGCAAAATATAGAACACGAGAAGAGGTTCAAAAGATAAGAGAAGAAAAAGACCCTATAGATACTTTGAGGTCTCTTTTGATCAAAAAGTATAAAGTGTCGGAAAAGGAATTTAAAGATAAGGACAGCGAGATAAAAGCAATAATTACAGATGCTTCGGACTTTGCTCTAAACAGCCCGGAACCGGATATTGAGGAACTATGGACTGATGTCTATGCAGATTGAAAATTAGGAAAATAAGTATGAAGACCGAGATTTTAATGCCCTCTCTGTCACCTACTATGGAAGAAGGAAGTCTTGCTAAATGGTATGTAAGCCCTGGTGATAAGGTTAAACCGGGTGATATTATTGCTGATATCGAAACTGATAAGGCTCTTATGGAATATGAGAGCATTGAAGAAGGAACGATTATTGACCTACTTGTTAAAGAAGGTACTGAAAATATAAAAGTTAACTCCTTAATTGCAATTATTGAAACGGAGGGATTGGAGGAAGTTGAACAAAAAAAAGACGTCGGTTTAGGTCAAAATGTGCCTGCACTTGTTAAAAAAAATGAGAACACTATCCAGACCGAAACAGAAGTCGCTTCCACCTTGTCAAACGCTGAAACAGAAAAACACGATCAAGAAGTAAATGAAAATAATCTCATAAATCAATTAACGGTACGAGAAGCAATTAATAGTGCAATTGCTGAGGAAATGAGGCTTAATGAGGATGTTTTCCTGATGGGTGAAGAGGTGGGTGAGTATCAAGGCGCGTATAAGGTGAGCCAAGGTTTGCTTGAGGAGTTTGGGTCAGGTCGAGTAATCGATACCCCTATCACCGAGCATGGCTTTACCGGACTAGCTGTCGGAGCTGCCTTCACTGGAATAAGGCCGATAGTCGAGTTCATGACATTCAATTTTGCGATGCAAGCTTTAGATCAAATAGTTAACTCTGCTGCTAAAACCAATTATATGTCAGGAGGACAGATTAATTGTCCAATTGTGTTTAGAGGACCAAATGGAGCCGCTGCTAGAGTAGCTGCTCAACATAGCCAAGACTTTGCCTCACTATATGCGTCCATCCCCGGTTTAAAGGTAATACAACCATTTTCTGCGGAAGATGCTAAAGGTCTTATGAAGGCGGCAATCAGGGAAAATAACCCTATTGTTTTTCTTGAAAATGAGATTTTGTATGGGAAATCATTTCCCGTAAACAAAAGCGATGACTTAGTTATACCAATTGGAAAAGCGAAAATTGTTTCCACAGGACACGACGTGACGATTATAAGCTATGGAATTGGCATGATGCATACTCTGGAAGCCAATAATAAATTAACGGAGTTAGGAATAAGCGCGGAGATAATTGACTTACGAACAATAAGACCAATTGATTTTGAAACGATACTTGAGTCAATTAGAAAGACAAACAGATGCGTAACAGTAGAAGAATCTTTCCCAGTTTGCTCGATTGGAAGTTATGTTGGATCACAGATTATGATCAGGGCATTTGACTACTTGGATGCACCAGTATTGAATTGCACAGGGAAAGATGTTCCTATGCCTTATGCTGAAAACTTGGAAAAAGCGGCTTTGATTACTTCTGATGAAATTATTTTTTCTGTTAAACAAGTTCTTTACAAAGACTAAAATAAGACGATGGATCGAATATTCATAACACCATTAGCCAAAAAGCTAGCATCTTTAAAATCTTTAGATATTAACAGTGTTAACGGGACTGGACCAAGGGGAAGAATAACAAAAAGTGATATCGAAGCGCATATAGCCCGTCCTATATCTACCAGCGAGACCAATCAAAAAAATAATTCAGACTCCTTTTTTGAGATAGAGCATGAAGTGGTTGATATACCCAAAATAAGAAAGATAATCGCTGAAAAACTTACTGTTTCGAAGTCATCAATACCCCATTTTTACCTAAGACGAAAAGCTAAATTAGACCAGCTGATTGAATTTAGAACTGAGGCTAATGGAGCAATTAAAAAAGAAGAAAAAATATCAATAAACGACTTTTTCATCAAAGCGTGTGGTTGTGCTTTAGGAGATTATCCTGACTGTAACATGATTTGGCAGGATCAACATATGTTAAAGTTTAAAGAAGTTGCTATTGGTGTAGCTATATCGACTGAATTAGGTCTTTACACGCCAACTATGAGAAGAGTTAATAAGAAGTCAATAAGTCAAATTTCTTCAGAAATGAAAGTGCTTATCGAGAAAGCAAAGAATAAACAACTACGAAATAATGATTTTCTAGATTGTGCTCATTCTATATCGAACTTAGGGATGTTTTCTATCGATAACTTTGATGCTATTATAAATCCACCAAATTCCTCTATATTAGCTGTTGGTGCGATAAAAGAGGAAGTTATTAGCGAGAATGATAGTTTGTCCTCGTGCAAACGAGTATCATTAACCTTGTCAGTAGATCACAGAACTATTGATGGAGAACTTGGAGCAAAATTTCTTGATAGGATAGTTTTCTACTTGCAAAACCCTGCGGTACTCATGATCAGGTAGACTAATTTTTATTCAATAGTTGGTCCATCGTTTTTGATGGCTCTGGGCAACCTGAACTCCCAACTTCTTTTGCCGGAACGCCAGCTACCGTCTTAAAAGAGGGGACTGTTTTCAAAACTAATGAGCCAGCAGCAACCCTTGAGCACTCCCCTACTGAGATGTTGCCCAATATTTTTGCACCAGCTCCTATCAGAACATTATTTCCTATCTTGGGATGTCTGTTACCGCGAATCTTACCGGTGCCACCAAGCGTAACAGAGTGGAGAATGGAAACATTATGACCGATTTCAGCGGTCTCTCCTATTACAAGATTATGTGCGTGATCGAGCATAATGCCTCTACCGATAGTGGCTCCTGGATGGATGTCAATGCTAAAAACCTCAGATATCCGCATTTGGAGATACAAGGAAAGATCTATATTATCATTGTTGTAGAGTACGTTCGCTACTCTGTATGCCTGCAATGCAATGAAACCCTTATAAAAAAGAAAAGGTTGATAAAACCAATGACAGGCAGGATCTCTTTCGTAAAAAGCAACCAAGTCATCTACTGCATAGTCGCAGATATGAGAGAAATTTGTGATTTGTTCGTTTAGTATTGAAATGAAATAATCTAATTCAAAGTCAGAGTTACAAACCTTTGTAGCTATGCTGTGTGACAACGCATTACCGAAACTGGTTTTATTCAAAACATTTTTTTTGAAATATCCTTTCATATAATTGGATTTCTTTAAGGACACCTCAGCTTCTTTACGAATTGTTTCCCAAATTTTTCTTATTTTTATATTGTCTTGTCCCAAAAATAGCTCTCCCTAAGTAATTTAATAATAGCAAAATATTATGTTAAAGAATCAATTTTCTGCCTTTAACCTTCTATACTCTTTCACATATCGATTATGTTGTTGCAGGTTTTGCGAAAAATTATGCCCTCCCTGGCCATTTGCTACGAAAAACAAGAAATCTGTTTCAAGTGGGTTTGCCACCGCATAAATTGACGACTTGCTTGGATTGCAAATAGGGGACGGTGGAAGACCAGCGATTTTATAAGTATTAAAAGGTGATTTTGTTTTAAGATCACCTCTAGTAAGCTCTCTGCTTAGCTTTCCCTTTCCTCCTGTTAAGCCATAAACGACAGTTGGATCAGATTGCAGTCTCATTTTTTTTTTTAAGCGATTTAGAAACACGGAAGCAACTTTTTTTTTATCTTCCTCATTTCCAGCTTCCTTTTCGACGATAGAAGCCAGAACTAGAAGCTCAAAGGTATTCTTTAAGGGTAGGGCAGGTGCTCTATTATTCCATGCACTAGCCACAATTTTTTTTTGCCGATCTCTCATTTTTATTAAAAGATCTTTTTTATGTGTGGTTATGTCGAAGCTGTAAGTATTAGGGGCAAGTACACCCTCATCCGCATTATTTATCATATCTCCTTTAATCCTTTGATCGCTATTAATTAAAGATACGATTGAAACAGTGCTAAGACCTTCTGGGATTGTTATTGTGTGCTGGACTGATACGCCTAGAACCATCTGTTCTACGATCTCTTTTATTGAGGAATTTTTTGGGATCATATATTGTCCAAATTTGATTTTATCATGAACCCCTTTAAATCGTAAAACCAACATGAAAGCGATACGATTTTCAATTAAATTTAACTCTGTTAATTGAATGGCAATATTAGAAACACTTTGCCCTTTATTAATGACCAGTAGTTGGTCATTAGTACTTGGCCCAGGTTTAACATAGACGGAATCCAGACCTGCTACAGCGATAAAAATTAATGTTAAGCTCGCAAGAAATAAGTAAAATAAGTTAGAAACTATAGTAGCCATTACTTTGTTTTACAAAAACTTTAATCAAGCTTTCCCACTACTAGAGACGCGTTGGTGCCTCCGAAACCAAAAGAGTTAGATAAAGCTTTTTCGACCTTTCTTTCCTTAGCAAAATTTGGAACCAAATCAATTTTGGTGTCAACCTCTGGTTTCTCAAGATTTATAGTAGGTGGAACGATTTGGTCTCGAATTGATAATATAGAAAAAATTGCCTCTACCGAGCCAGCGGCACCTAATAAATGACCGATAGATGACTTTGTAGAAGACATAGATATGTCTCGTGAATCACTCCTGGCTAATGACTCAACCGCCCCAAGTTCAATAGTATCTGCCATAGTAGACGTACCGTGCGCATTTATATAGTCTATATTGGAAATATCAGATTCACTATTTTTGAGCGCCGCAATCATAGACCTTTTACCACCATCTCCATCTGGCGGGGGTGCGGTTATATGGTGCGCATCTCCTGTAAGTCCATAGCCTAATACTTCACAATATATTTTAGCATCCCTCTTCTTCGCATGTTCCAATTCTTCTAGTACAACAATGCCAGCTCCTTCGCCCATTACAAAACCATCTCGATCCATATCATATGGTCTGCTTGCAATACTTGGGTCTTCAGAAAATTTTGTTGACAAAGCCTTACACGCGTTAAATCCAGCAATCCCCAACTCAGTTATAGGGCTTTCGGCGCCTCCTGCTACCATTACATCTGCTTCGCCAGATTTAATGAACCTTGCTGAGTCACCAATAGCATGGGCCCCAGTTGAACAGGCAGTAACAACTGAATGATTTGGGCCTTTGAACCCATATCTTATTGAAACCTGACCAGAAATCAAATTGATCAAAGAGCCAGGTATAAAGAATGGTGAAACTCTCTTAGGCCCTTTATCTTTAATTAAATTAGCAGTATCGCCAATAGATTGAAGGCCCCCTATTCCAGAGCCTATCATTACACCCGTTCTAAGCAAATCTTCTTCTTTATTCGGTGTCCACCCTGCATCTCTCACAGCTTGATCTGCCGCGCAAATGCCATACAAAATGAAATCATCAACTTTTCGTCTATCCTTCGAAGTCATCCACTCATCAGGATTGAACTTGCCTTCTGCGTCATCGCCAAAAGGAATTTCACAAGCATAATTTGTAACATGATCAGAAGTATCAAATTTTGTGATCTTTGTACCTGAAGAGTGTCCTTGTAATAGTCTGTCCCAGACCAGATCAACACCACACCCTAGGGGGGTTAGCAACCCCATTCCCGTTACTACAACTCGTCTCATTCTATTTAATTAACTTTATGGCCTCTATGCGAACCACGTTAAGAGCTTTCTTCGATAAATTTTACTGCATCGCCGACGGTTTGTATCGTTTCAGCAGCATCATCCGGAATCTCAATTCCAAACTCTTCTTCAAAAGCCATCACTAACTCAACCGTGTCGAGGCTATCAGCTCCTAGATCATCTATAAAAGATGACGTATCTGATATAGAACTTTCTTCTACGCTCAAATGCTCTACAACTATCTTTTTAACTCTGTCCGTAACATCACTCATATAAACCTCCTCATCATCTTATAAATTTCTGGCCTGCACTGTGTGACGTATATGTCAAACTTCCACAATTTTTTCTTTTATACATAATTATTAAAACAAGCAATACTTATCTAAAAAAAATTGGAGTAACTCAAAAAAAACAATCTATGCTAAGAAAAGGCCCCCGTTGACATGTATGTTTTGCCCTGTGATGTAACTCGCTTCATTTGATACAAGGAATAAGGCTAAAGATGATATATCGTCGCCAGAACCCATCCTGCCCATAGGGATTTTCTCAGTTATTTTTGACTTTTGGTCATCTGTCAATTTAGCTGTCATTGCCGTATCAATAAAACCTGGTGATATACAATTGACCGTAATGCCTCTAGTTGCTACTTCTAAGGCCATTGATTTGGTAAGCCCATTCAATGCACCCTTAGCGGCTACGTAGTTGCTTTGCCCTGGATTTCCAGTTGATGCAACCACTGATGAAATATTAACTATTCTTCCCCATTTATTCTTGATCATTCCTCGAAGAAACTTCCTGCAAATCACCATCGATGCATCGAGATTAACTGCAAACACATTGTCCCAAGCACTATCAGACATTCTCATAAATATACTATCTTGGTTAATTCCTGCATTATTAATCACAACGCTAATACCCCCATAATCATTAATTATCGAATCGCAAAAGTTATTCACATTCTCTCTTTGACCCAAATCAACAGAAAAATAATTGATATTCTCTTTTGGTGGAAGTTCCCGTTGTAACTTAGATATTTTTTCATTAGAAGATCCGAGAAGAAAAAGATTAGCATTTGTCGAAGAAAATACCTTAGACAGGCTAGTTCCTATTCCACCAGAAGCACCGGTAATAAGAATATTTAGGTTTTCCAAATTACTCATTTATAATCTCCAAAGCTTCATCGATCTGTGAGGCAAGACCAACCGAAATTACCTTAGAATTAGGAATAGTTCTTTTTACAGTTCCTGCCAACACTTTACCTGGACCTATTTCAAAAAAAGCACTTACACCAAATGCATCGACCATCTTTGTTAAACTTTCTCTCCACCTAACCGTTCCACAAATTTGCTGGACTAACCTCTCTACCAAACCATTTGTAGACTTTAAAACACTCAAATCAACGTTTTGAATTATTGGAACAATAGGACTTGAAAACTTAACCTTTTTCAATTCTGTCTCCATCGCTAAAGCAGCATGCTTCATAAGGGGGGAATGAAAAGGCGCAGATACTGGAAGATCAATAGTTCTTTTGGATTTTTTTTCTTTCAAAAAAGCGATGAAATTTTGTACCTCTTGGTTTTCACCAGAGATAACTACTTGTGAAGGATCGTTATCGTTTGCAACTTGGATCAACTGGCTATCACATTTGCTAATTGCCATTAGTTCACTCACACTTTCATTAGTCATGCCTATAACGGCAACCATAGAACCCTGCCCCTCGGGAACTGCTTCCTGCATTGCAAGACCTCTCTTTCTAAGTATAATTGAGGTATCCCTAAGAGACATAACGCCAGAAGCGCATAATGCACTATATTCACCTAACGAGTGCCCTGCAAAAATATCAATTGATTTCATATCTAGTCCGTTAGATGACAAAACCCTAAATACCGCAAGGGAAACTGCCATAATTGCAGGCTGAGCATTTTTCGTTAAGGTTAATTTTTTAATATCCCCTTGAAATATTAGCTCCGACAATTTTTCTCCCAGAGCGTCATCTACTTCTGAAAACACGTCTCTAGCTGCTTCAAACTGACCTGCTAGCTCTTGACCCATGCCAATAAATTGAGAGCCTTGACCTGGAAACAAAAAAGCTTTTTTCATATTAATCTACCCTACATTAAAAGCTGACAGAGCTACTTCAACTATTGTTTATATCAAAAAAATCATTATAACAATGCAACTGTACTATTGCTTTTTTATTTTTGCTGTATATAACGATTTTATCAATAAATTTTGGGGAATTTTAATGCCAAATTACGAACATGTATTTATATGTAGGCAAGATTTGACTTCTGTTCAAGCAGAAACTCTAGCAGAAGAATTTAAAGTTACTCTTACGGACAATGGTGGAAAAATTGTTGGCGCTGAATATTGGGGGCTAAGATCCATAGCTTACAGAATGAATAAAAATAGGAAGGGTCACTACTTCATGTTTAAATCTGAGAGCAACTCAAAAGCGGTTGAAGAGATGGAGCGTTTAATGAACATCCATGAAGATATTATGAGATTCTTAACTATTAAGGTAAAAGAGCACACAGACGAACCATCAATAATGATGAATAGCAGGAATAAAGAAGAAGAGAGAGTGTAATTAAATATGGAAAAAAGATATAACGAGCGTAGGGGGTCAAATAACAACAACAAACACTACTTTAGGCGTCCGAAAAGTTGCCCGTTCTCCGAAAATGGAGCGCCAGCTATAGACTATAAGGATGTTAGAACTCTTCAAAAATTTATATCAGAAAGAGGTAAAATGATACCATCAAGAATTACTGCGGTATCAACAAAAAAACAAAGAGAACTAGCTACTGCTATAAAGCGAGCAAGATTTCTCGGGTTATTACCTTACGCTGTAAAATAGGGCCGGATATGGAAATCATATTATTGCAAAAAATTAGCAAACTCGGAAACATTGGCGATACAGTACAGGTTAAACAGGGATTCGGTAGAAATTTTCTTATACCAAGCGGAAAGGCTCTGAGAGCGACGAAGGAAAATAAAGATTTTTTTCAGAAAACAAAAGAAAAGTTATTAGAAGAAAACAAAGAGGCAATTGAGAAAGCTGAAAAAATCCGTGCTGAAGTAGAAAACTTAAAGCTGGTGATAGTCAGGTCAGCGTCAGATACCGGTTTATTATACGGGTCAGTTACAACTAGAGATATCTCAAATCTAATTAATGAACAAGGTATAACACTTAACAAAAAACAAATAGCTTTGGAAAGACCTATTAAAGATTTAGGTGTATATGACATGAGAATAATTTTGCATCCTGAAGTTGACAGCAAAATTGAGTTAAAAGTCGTAAGAAGCTTGGGAGACAAAACATTTGAAAATCAGGATGACAGCAACGTAAGCAATGTCTCTGATGAAGATTCAACCGAACTAAATGAAAGTTTGCTTGAAGAGGGCGTTTCACTAACACGGGGAGAGACTAACTCTGAAAAACCTGAGCAAGAAATGCCAGGAGAGAACCCTTCGCCCGAGCAAACCGAAACAAAATAAATTCTTCAGAATAGTAGATGGTAGTCCAAAAGTAGCATAAGGCATAAAATGAGTGCTTACAGCTATATTTAACATGGTAAACTAAGGATCAAATAGTGTATACTGCCTTTAGTGGGGCCCATGGATAACGTTAAATTTGATCAAACGGTAGATGAAGAGAAATCTTCCACTTTTAATCTCGAAGCAGAGCAAGCTCTTCTAGGTTTGTTATTAGTGAATAATGACGTTCTAGGAGAAATTGAGATGATTATTGGAGAAGATCACTTTTATGATGGAATAAATAAAAAAATTTTTAGCCATATTGCATCGAGAACAAAAAAAGGACTTGTTGTTTCGCCCATAACACTAAAACCATATTTAAACTCAGATGAAGATTTCAAGGATATTGATGTTCCGTCATTGCTTACTGAATTATCTGCGATGGCTATTAGTGCCTACGCCGCAAAAGATTACGCCACCGCTTTATTTGATCTAGCTGTAAGAAGAAAATTAATTGATATTGGAAGTGAGATAATTATTGATGCGCGGAAAATATCTGAAGATACAGTACCAAGTCAACTTATAATAAATGCGGAACAGTCTCTTTATGACGTGGCATCAACTGGTACTCAGTCTAAAAACTTTGAACCTCTTGTAAAGGCTGCAACTGAGGCGATCGAGTTGGCTAACAGGGCTTTCGAATCAGATATACAAGGTGTATCAGGTATACCATCAGGATTTATTGACATTGACAAAAAATTAGGAGGTTTACAGAATTCAGATCTAATAATTCTTGCAGGCCGCCCTTCTATGGGTAAAACAGCTCTAGCTACAAATATCGCCTATAATGCATCAATTGCAAACTATAAAAAATATGGTACGGCGTCTAGTGTTGGATTTTTTTCGCTTGAAATGTCTTCAGCGCAGCTTGCAACCAGAATTCTTTCGGATATAAGCAAAATTCCCTCTGAACAAATTAGAAGGGGAGAGTTATCAGAAAATGAATTTAATCAATTCGTAGATGCTGCTCGATCTCTTGATCAAAGTAAATTTTTTATCGATGATACCCCAGCGCTTCTAATATCAAGTATAGCATCTAAAGCTAGAAGGCTGAAAAGAACTCATGGTCTTGATTTTTTAATAGTAGATTACCTCCAACTTATTCGTGCTTCATCAAATAAAGAAAATAGGGTTAATGAAATAGCTGAAATAACTCAAGGGCTCAAAGCAATTGCGAAAGAATTAAATATACCTGTACTAGCTCTATCTCAACTTTCTCGTCAAGTTGAGAACAGAGAAGATAAAAGACCTCAACTCGCTGATTTGCGGGAGAGTGGTTCTATTGAACAAGATGCAGATGTAGTTTTATTTATATTTCGAGAAGAATATTACAAAGAAAGAGAGAAGCCAGGGGACCAAGATCTCGACGCCCTATTAAAATGGCAAGAGGAAATGGAAAAAATTCATGGAAAAGCTGAACTAATTATTGGGAAGCAACGTCACGGGCCAGTTGGTACAGTCGCTTTAGCTTTTGATGGACGCTACACAAGATTTGGTAATTTGGCAAGAAGCCAACAAGTTAAAGCTTGAGTTTTGGGATAACAATTGTCTCCTGAATTGCACATTAATCTTGCCAATTTAGAAAAAAATATCCATTTTTTTAGTGGAGCCATAAAGAAAAATGTCGAATTATCTACTGTTGTTAAGTCAGACGCTTATGGATTAGGGATAACAAAATTAGTTCCTGCGATGGAGCGATATGGGATTAGAAGCTTTTTTACAGCAACTCTCTCCGAAGCAATAAAAACAAGGAAATATTCTCCGCGGGCAGAAATATTTACTCTAAATGGATTTGATTTTCTCAGGGCTAGCCTTTACAAAAAATTTAATATAACTCCGGTCATAAATAGCTTGCCAGAAGTCAAAAAATTTATTGAGATTTTTCAAAATACCCATAAAACAGCCATTCAATTAAATACTGGAATGAATCGCTTAGGACTTAATAAGCAAATATTTTTTGAAAATATTGATATAATAGGGTCACTTCCTTTGTCCTTAATTTTGTCACATCTAGCTTGTGCAGATGATATAAATAACAAAGAAAACATTGCGCAAAGAGATTTATTTTTAGAATTATGCAAATTTATGCCAAATACACGAAAAAGTATATCAGCAAGTCACGGAACTTTGTTAGGGAGCGAGTTTCACCTAGATATGGTTAGGCCAGGGGTTGGGATATATGGTGGTATAAAAAATAATGGATTAAGACAAGTTATTCAAATAAAAATTCCAGTGTTGCAAAACTTTGTTATAGATAAAGATATGCAGGTTGGGTACAACTTCACTTATAAGGCAAGAAGGCCGATGAAGGTTGCAACTCTTGCAATGGGATACTCCGATGGGCTGCCAAGAACACTTAGTAATAAAGGTAAACTATTTTGTGGCAATAAGTCATGCCCTATTATAGGCAGAGTTTCTATGGACCTAGTCACGGTCGATATTTCCAGTTTATCCGAGATCCCCGAGTACCTCAATGTGTTTTCACCAGAATATCAAGTAGACGATTTTGCAAAAGACTGCCAAACAATAAGTCATGAGGTGCTGGTGAACTTTGGTGAAAGGGTCAGTCGGATTTACTCTGAATAGGAAAATATATGAAAATTGTATTTTACATTGCGGACATTGGTAAAACATTTCTAATCTTATTAACAAATGTAGGCGTTTTTACTAGATTTTTGTGGAAAATTTTATCCCATGGGTTCTATGGACCTTTCTACGTAAAAATTTTTTTAAATCAGTTAATAACGGTGGGATTTCTGTCTCTACCTGTCGTAGGATTGACAGCTATTTTTACAGGCGCTGCTTTAGCTCTTCAAATTTATTCTGGAGGAACCCGTTTTAATGCCGAAAGTGTAGTGCCTTCAATCGTAGCTATTGGCATATGTCGAGAGCTAGGGCCGGTATTATGTGGCTTGATTATGGCAGGTCGAGTTGCCTCATCAATATCTGCTGAAATAGGGACAATGAAAGTAACCGAACAAATAGATGCACTGTACACACTGAATACAAACCCCTATAATTTCTTGATTATACCAAGAGTTTTAGCTTGTTTCATCTCCTTACCACTCTTAACGCTAACGGGCGACATTCTTGGCATTTTAGGCGGGTTTTTAGTAGGTGTTACTACCCTTGAGTTTAATCCAACAAATTACTTGTTAAATACAGTGAAGTTCCTAGAATTGGCTGACATTATTTCAGGTTTAATAAAGGCTGGATTTTTTGGCTTAATTATTGGCGTTTTAGGCACATTTCATGGGCTAAATACCAAAGTTGGCGCAAAAGGTGTCGGAAACGCAACGATCAACTCCGTTGTTTGGTCTTCAATCTCAGTTCTAGCAGCAAACTATATTTTAACAGAAGTGTTATTCTACAAATGATTAAAAAAATAAAAATTGAAGTGAAAAACCTTAATAAGGTAATAGAAGATAAGCAAATATTAAATAATATATCTTTTACATTAGATTCAGAAGAGCATCTCGTTATTATAGGCAGTTCAGGCGCTGGCAAGTCCATGTTAGTGAAATGCCTGTTAGGTCTGGAAGATTTGAGCTCTGGTTCCATATTTTTTCGCGGCAACTTGATTAGTGGAGATGAAGATAAACAAAGTTTTTTAACTAATTTAGGAGTTTGTTTTCAGGGAAATGCTCTATTTGATAGTTATAAGACTTGGGAAAACATCGCATTCAAGAGTTTGTATAATGAAAGGTCACCGAACGTTTTGAAGCTCAAAAAATTAGCAATTGGAAGGCTTGAAGAGGTTGGCTTGCCAGTAAATGTTGCTGAATACTATCCATCTGAGTTATCTGGGGGGATGCAAAAAAGAGTTGGGATCGCAAGATCAATATTCTCAGAGCCAGACATACTAATTTTTGATGAACCTACCACCGGGCTCGACCCAATAATGTCCAAAAAAATAATTTCTTTAATTGGAAAAATAATTAAAGACTCTAAAAAGGCTGCTATTACGATTACTCATGATATTAACTTGGCAATGGTTCTTGCTTCAAAGATTATTCTAATAGATGCTGGTGAAATTGAATGGGCTGGGTGTCCAACTCAGGCGTTGTCATCTAAAAACAAATTGTTAAAAGTATTTTTAAATGGATAGTTTATTGAAAAGCTTGTCAATAAAATTTCTTAATGCAGGAACGTAACATTATGGAAACCTTTTCCTCCTTTGATATGGTTTCTGCAGGTTTGATACTGATTTCTGGATTTTTTGCTTATTTTAGAGGCCTTATAAAAGAGGTTTTATTAATCTTAAACTGGATCTTAGCAATTCTAGTAGCCTACTTCATTTCGCCCCTGATTTTCACTACCATTTCAGGAATTGATTTTATTATGAGCATCTTAGGTGATAGCTGTGAGCTGATGATGATTCTCTCATTTCTAGTGGGCTTCACGCTAGCACTTATCATAATATCTTTCATTACATATAGAATCTCATCTTTAATCGAAACGTCGATCTTTAATGAAATAAATAAAATTTTTGGCCTTCTTTTTGGATTTTTGAGAGGAGGAATAATAATAACTATTTTTTTGATTATCTATAACCAAGTTCTTAAAGAAACGAATTCATGGACTTTTATCGGATTGTCAAAATCCAACATGATAACTTTAAGTTTACAAGAAAAAATACTTGCGCAGTATCCTAAGGATATCCCGGACTGGCTGATTAATAATTATGATAACCTTTTGACTAATTGTATAAGAAAATAATGATAAAAAGGCGAAATTCTAGGGGTCTTACTGGATTAAAAATACTTGTAACGGGAGCAAGTAGTGGACTAGGATTCAGTATTTCTATTGCTTTGGCAAAAGAGGGAGCTAAAATTATTGCTATAGGTAGGGAAAGAAAAAGGTTAGAAGATTTATCTGATGCAATAGAGCACACGATTGGGTCTGCCACTCTCGTTTGCTTAGATCTGGCAAAACAGGGAACTATCGAGGAGTTATCAAAAAAAATAGGTGAAAAATTTGGGAAGCTAAATATTATTATTCACTGTGCTATGTCTTCGCTTCAAATGATGCCTATCAGTCAAGTGTCATTGAAAGAAATAGAGGCTAATTTAATTTCTCCAATTACAATATGCTTTAGACTATTAGCATACTTTCATGGAATAATATGTAGAAGCCCAACGGGTTTAATTATATATATATCAGATGTTCGACTGGAAAAGTTCAATGGTCCCTATAATTCAGCAAAAAAAGCATGTGAACAATTAATGCTAGCATATCAAGAGGAGAATAAGAGGCTGGGAGTGAATGTTATTGTTCAATACCCCGAACCCATGGAGACAAAGTTAAGAAGAAAGGCTTTCCCAGGTAAAAACAATTTTGGCCCTGATAATGTTAATAAAGAGACCCAAAAAATAATAGAAAAGATTTTAATGTTTACTGACCGTGAAAGGATTATTACCTGACTTAAAGATTATTCTAATTGGAGTGCCAAGAAGTTCAAAATCCTCTCTTAATGAGTTTTCAAGATACCTTTTGTAAGACTTTGACACAATTCCATTATGAGAGGTGAAGATTTTTATAGTCGGTGGTCTGGAATTTGACTGGACAATATACTTTAACTTTATTCTTCTTTTTTCACTATTTGTTGGTGGAGAATGCTTTTCCATTTTTCGTTTCAACCATGCATTAAGGTTCGAGGTAGACTGTTTAAAGTTCCAATTTGAATAACTTTTCATCACATTTTCTCGGATCTTATCAAGACCAATGCTTTTTAAGGCTGAAATATAGGTAATGTACGCCCCTTTAAACTGCGGCAAAGATTTTTGAATAGTATCCTTAAGTTTTTGGTCAACAATTTTCTTATCCAAAATTTGGTCACTTTTATTGACGACAAAAACAATAGCTCTCCCTTCTCGTTCACACAGAGAAGCTAGCTTTTGGTCCTGAGCATTGAGCAATTCATCAGGTTCTAAAACTAATATGACAATATGAGCAAACTTAATGGCTCTTAAAGTTTCTTTAACTGACTCTTTTTCTAAAAAATTATAAATTTTACGTTTTTTTCTTGCACCGGCCGTATCATAGATCTTGAACAAATCATTATTCCAATTAAAGAAAACAAAATTGCTGTCCCTTGTTAAACCCGCTTCAGGACCGGTAACAAATCTTTGCTGCTTTATAATTGAATTAACTAGCGTAGACTTTCCTACGTTTGGACGACCAACTACTGCAATATTTATCGATTTTTTTTCGTTATCTAAATTGTCTTTTGTTACAGACTTGAAATTATTTTTTTGACAAACATCTATGAGAGCGTTGATCACATCTTCTGTCCCTAACCTGTGCTCGCTAGATACAAAAATAAGATTGGGCACACCAAAAAAACTTGTATCTTCTCGAGAAAATCTCTGTTCAATTGCTGTTGTCTCAACCTTATTTATTATTAGTATGGTAAACTTATTTATCTTTCTACAAACTTGAAATATTTCTCTATCCTCGACAGTCACTCCCTCTCTGCCATCTATGACAAATAAAATTATATCTAATTGATTAATTAAATCGAGAGTGTGTTTATTTATCATCTTATCTTGCGCAGTAATTAGAGATGATTTCAAACCAGCTGTATCAACTAATTGGATTTGGAAATTTTTTAAGTCCAATAATTCTTCTTTATAATCGCGCGTAACCCCTGCAAAATCACCCACGATCGCACGCGTGCGGCCTAGCAAACAATTGAAAAATGTCGATTTTCCAACGTTAGGACGACCAACTATACCTACCCTTGTAAACAAGAATTTCTCCTTATCGATTAATTAAGTATGTTCAAGGTACCGTCTTCAGAGACAAACATCAGTTTTTTATTTGCAACTATAGGAGGAGACGAGATTTTACTACCAAGTTTTACTTTGTTGAGTAAGGTACCGTCATCTGGAGAAAACCAGTAACCATATTTATCGGTAGCGATAACTAGCAACCTATTTTGGAGTAATATAGGACCCTGATATTTTACCCACTTTTTACCAGGTAAACTTTCTAAAAACACTATTTTTCCATTCTTTGCATTAATCCTTCCCAAGGAAGAATTGTTGGAAGTGTAATAAGCAGCGTTACCAGACACAATAATCCGACCCGAGCTCTGGATATTGTTTCTCCATAAAACTTTACCGTTGGTATTAGCAGCAAATGTTTCACCAAATGCACCTACCGCATACACAGTTGAACCAAATACTGCAGGATCGCTTGCAAAATCGCCTAATGAAGCGGATGCCGACCCTACATTAGAATTTTCTAGATTGACCTCCCATAATTGGATCCCATTAACCGCATTCAGAGCTACTAAAGAGCCTCCACTAAATGGAAAAAGTACTTTATTACCTGAAGCAGCAGGTGATACCGTAGCAAACACTTTTGTATTTTTCTGGGGCCCCTTTTTTGTCCACCTTAAATTTCCTTTAAGATCGAGAGATAGTGCGATGTCATCGCCTGTCACTGCATATACAGACGCCTTATGAAATATCGGCGCTGACCTAAACGGTCTTTTGAAGTCGTATCTCCAAATCACTCTTTTCTCTGATATACTAATTAACAATAGCTCGCCCAATGAGGTAGTAACCGCAAGCTTATCTTTATTTATAGCTAAACCCCCATATACATCTTTTTTTGCACCCTTACCCTCAGGAAGAATACTCAGTTCCCAAAGAAATTGGCCTTTATCATTGTAAACAACAATATATCCATTCGGAGTCATAATAAAAATCTGATTATTTTGAAAAATTGGTTCAGAATATGATCCTTTTGGACCTACTTTTACTTTGAAATAAGAGCTAAATTTGCGTTTTGTAGAGAAAGCTATGTTGCCCAAACTATGTTTTGACACTCTACCTCCATGAGTCCAGGAGGTAATATTTCTGGGTTTACCGAGAACCAACTTGTGGCTTTCTTTATTTGTTTCATAAAGCATCTGTTGTGATAAAACTGGCTGCCTAACCCCCTCAAGTCTCTCATCATTTGAACAACTTTGAGCAAATAAAGCGGAGATAAGTAGTACAAGCCTAAATAAGGAATTCCTCATATTTACAAATTCAATTAAGCTCATAAATACTTTTGACATCTTTTATCCTGCCAACCTGTTCGGGTGTTATTGCTTGATCCGATAAGATGAGATTTACTTGTAACTTTATATTTTCAAGGTCGTTAATCTTAACATATAAATATAATTTTTGTTCTAACGCCAATAACTTCAAGGGACCATCTGGAGCTGACAGTTCATCTAGAACTGTTATCTTCTCTGTATCCCTGAGGCTCTCTGCCGGATCCATCAAGTACAACTGAAATTTTGAATAATGGTTAAAAAACTTATTATCACCATATTTGCTAATTATATTGTTGTAGGTAGCTGTTGCACTTTTAATATCCCCTTCTTTTTCAAAATATTTTGCTTCATTCAACTTAATCAATACAGATACAAATTTGTTATCAATTTCTTCAGTAACAATTTGGCCATTATTATTTAAATTTTCTATAGCAGACATCAAAAACTCACCATTTTTCTGTGCCCTTGATTTCTTATCAAACTTATAATATTCATAACCCCCAACAGCTCCAACTAATAGAATAATTAACGCAAATAAAGGCCATTTAAACTTATTGAGTAACTTAAATAATCTATCTCTTTTAACTTCTTCGCTGACTTCCTTTATGAAACTCTCTGACTCTACCATTAAAATTTATCCTGTTTATCTCTACTTTGGTATCTTTTCTGTTTTTCCCACATTTCTTTATACAACCCGTTTTCCTCGATCAACTTATCATGTTTTCCCTCTTGTGTCAGTTGACCATTTTCCATCACTATAATATTGTCGGCCGTTGAGACGGAAGATAACCGATGGGATATAATTATTAAAGTCTTACTTGCTCTTTTTTGTAATAGATTTTCGATAATTATTTTTTCTGATTTTGTATCCAATGAACTAGTAGCTTCATCAAAAATATTTATGTAACAATCTTTCAATAGCATTCTCGCTATAGCAACCCTTTGCTTTTCGCCTCCAGATAACTTAAGACCTCTTTCGCCCACCTGAGTTGACAAGCCATTTGGTAAACTTGAGACTAAATGTGTTAAGTCCGCTTGTCCGATAACATAATTCAACGTGTCTTTAGAGACCAGGTGAGCTCCATACGTAATATTGTATTCTAATGTGTCATTAAAAAGAACTATGTCCTGAGGAGTAACCGCCAATTGTGACCGTACAGACTTGGTCTTAAACGCTCTATTTTCTTGGCCATCAATCAAAATCTTTCCAGTAGATGGCTTATAGAAGCCGAAAATTAGTTTTCCCAACGTAGACTTTCCGCTGCCAGACGGACCAACGATCGCGGTTGTTCTGCCAACGGGAATGGAAAAACTTACTTCCCTAATCACCTCTCTCAACCCGTCATAAGAAAACGAAACTTTATCAAAAACAAATCCTTTTCTAATTGAAGTAAGTTCATCTTTCTCAATTTCGTCTTCTTCTACCGGTTCCTTAAATAAAATGAATAGCTCTCCCATATCGACTAAGGCTTGCCTTATCTCTCGGTAAATAGTGCCTAAAAAATTTAACGGTAAAATTAGTTGAAGCATGATTGCATTCAATCCCACTAAGCCACCAACTGTTAAATCGCCTTTTATAACTTGTTGTGTCGCGACCACTATTAGCACTAGTAACCCTAACGTTACAATAAAAGCTTGACCAAAATTGAGCATTGATAGTGATGCACCTGTCTTGATAGCAAAAAACTCGTAGGATTTTAATGATTTTAAATATTTTTCTTTTTCATGATCTTCTGCAGAAAAATATTTGACAGTTTCGTAATTTAGGAGACTATCTATTGTCTTTTGGCTTAAATCAGCATCCCACAAATTCATTTTTCTTCTTATTTTTACTCGCCAGTTTGTTACAATTATTGTGAAAATAACGTATGCAAATACAGTAGCTAAGATAATAAATAGAAAAGTTGCATCAAATTTGTAAATCATCAAAATACAGACTAAGAGAAACTCGAGGATTAGAGGCCCGATAGAAAAAAGCACAAATCTAAGAAGAAATTCTATACCACGCACCCCTCTATCAATAACTTTATTCATAGAACCGGTCTGCCTTGATAAGTGAAAGCTCAGAGGAAGCCGATGTATATGTTGAAAAGCATCCATACTAAGCTTTTTAAGCCCATTTTGGGCGACATTTACAAAAAGAAAATCTCTAATCTGTACAAACGCTATCGATGCAAACCTGGCGGCTCCATACCCTAAAGCTAAGGCCAGCACCCCCCATATTACAAAATTGGCCTTTCTGGCCTCGTCAACTAAAAAATTCAACTCATCTATTAAAGTCATTAGCAGTAAAGGTGTCAAAACAGTAAATATTTTTGCAAAAACAAGGCAAATAAGTGACGTTATCACTCTAATTCTGAGAATTATTTCATCTGGCCACAAGTAACGAAAAGATGTTAGAAAAATAGCCTTGTAATCTTCTTCCTTTTCTTCTAGGGAAGACTGGTCTTTTTCATAAGAACTAGTTCCCATTTTTTCTTCGCTATTACTTTGTTGGAAATTAATTTGGTAGTGAAAAGACTTGGCCAGGATAAATTAAATCGGGGTCTTTGATAAGATGGGAATTTCTATCAAATATTTCGACATACTGTATGCCCTTTCCATAATATTTTCTTGCTATCCTCCACAAACTGTTTCCTGGTTGAACAGTAATGCTTCCTTCACCCATGGCTTGTATAAGTGCCTCTTCTTCTCTTTTAAAAGGTAGCTCTAATCTACCCTCTACTATTCCATTCTCATTTACTTCATCAAGTCTTAAAGTATATACACCAGCCTCGATATCTGAAAAAAAAGCTTTCCATGCTCCACTATTGTTAACTTTTACCTCGCTTTTTTGTTTATTATTCAAATAAATTCGAACAGAATTAGATAATCTTGCGCGACCAGCTAGCTCAGTTCTTGAATTTTCAGTGTAACTTATCGTATCCAAAGTTATACTTTCTACCGAACTTATCTGAATTGGCACGAGCACCTTGAGGGCCTTGCCATCATCTCTCACGATTAGCGGGGTTTTTTCTGCTTTATCTACTTCTTTTTCGTTATTTTTTTCCACTTGAGGTAAAACAAAAAACAAATCAGCTGAGTCGACTATTTTTTCTTGTCCATTATCTTTAATGACTCCTCTAATCTTAACGGATTGAACTAATCCTGTACTTTGAACTTTCCCAAAAACAACAAAGCTACCGTCCTCTGCCGTCTTATCAGATCCAATTATTTTTTCATTATCGGCTAGAATCTCTATTTTTGCCTTTTTTGAAACTTTACCTGCAGATATTATGTTTCCTAACTCGTCTACCCTAAAAACATCCACTGACAGGCTTTCTATCTCTTGCAAAATTATTTTATCTTCTTGTTTAACTCCTTCTTTATTTTCTTCATTATCGACAGGCTCTTCGATTGTCTTTATAGACACAGTCTTCTCCGAGACCTTCTCTTCGTCAGCAATAACTTGCTTTTGTGCAGAGATATCCGAAACCTTCTCTTCGTCAGCAATAACTTGCTTTTGTGGAGAAATACCCGAAATCTTTTCTTGCTGATTACTAAAAAAAAGATAAGTAGGGGTGACTATTGCCACTGCCAAAACAGCAAGCAACCCATAAGTACCTGTATACTTCAATACAAAATTAATCATTGGATCTCCCAACGCTTAGGTTAAACTGGATCGCTATGAAAAACTACTAAAAAAATTGGGAGTATTGCCTTATTAAAAATCTAAAAATAAGAAATCAGAAAAGAACTCTTTGCGTGTTCTGCGGTTCTAAAAATGGAAATAGTTCTATTTACATAGAAGTTGCGGAGGAATTAGGCGAACAACTCGCAAAAAATAAAATTAAATTGGTTTATGGAGGTGGATCGCTTGGGCTTATGGGAAAGCTCTCTAAAAGTGTCCATAAAAATAATGGAGATGTACTCGGAATAATCCCAAAACATCTATTAGAAGTAGAGGGCATAAATAATAATTACGGAGAGATAATAATTACTGATGATATGCACACAAGAAAAAAAACAATGTATGATAAATCAGATGCTTTTTTGTGCTTACCTGGTGGCATTGGTACGCTTGAGGAAGTGTCAGAAACAATAACTTGGTTTCAGTTAAATATCAGCAAGAAACCAATTTTTTTCTTAAATATTAACAATTATTGGGACAAATTCAGATTACTTCTTGAACACTTTGTCTCTCACGATTTTGCTAATAGAGATCTTCTAAATTATTTTATTTTTTTTGAAAGCCTCGAGGCGCTCTTACCGGCTTTATTAAGCTCTTTCGAGATTGACTCAAATGAATAAATAAACAGGGCGAACCAAATAAGAAAGAAAGCCATAGCATGCCCCAACTGAAACTCTTCCTTAAAATAAAAAATTGCAATCAAAAATTGTATCGTTGGGTTCAAGTACTGTATTAACCCCACCGTAGCGTAAGAAAAAACTTTGGTGCCTTTCGAAAATAACACAAGAGGTACTGCAGTAATAAGCCCAGAAAATGCCAGTAAAATGATTGTAATATCAGAAAACAAGACATCGGTTTTAATAATTGGTTCAGAAAATAAAATCATCAAAAATATTGTGAGAGGTGTTATCAAGATTGTTTCAAAGGTAACGGATGAAATAGGGTCTAATTTCACATTGCTTTTTATCAAGCCATAAAAACCAAAACTGAATGCAAGTATCAAAGCTAAGCTAGGAACTTCCCCGTTCATGTAAACCAACGAAATTACAGAAACAACCACCAGAGAGATAGACAAAAATTGTATGTAGGTAAATTTTTCCCTGTTGAAAACAATTCCAAGGAAAACTGCAACCAAAGGGAATATATAGTAACCAAGAGATGCTTGAAGTGCATTGCCTGAATTAACTGCATAGATGAACCCGTACCAATTTATAGCAATTAATGTTCCAGACAAAAAAAGTAGCCATAATTCTTTGATACCTGTTCGTAACATTTTTCGACCGAAGCCAGAAAAAAGAAAGATGTACAAAACTAAGAATAAGGCTGACCAAAAAGATCTGTGTGCCACTATCTCTATTGAGGAGACAGAAGATAGCATCTCATAAAAAATTGGGGACAGCCCCCATATGACTGCCCCTAAAGTTAAGTAAGATAAATACTTAAGATGCAATATACAATAAGCTTTGCGATATAGGCACTTACATTCTAGAGGCTACATTTTCCCAATTAACTAGCTTGTCTAAGAAGTTGTCTAAATAGACAGGCCTCTTATTTCTGTAGTCAATATAATAGGAGTGTTCCCAAACATCGCATCCTAAAAGAGCCGTTTCACCGTTACACAAAGGATTTACACCATTTTCAGTCTTTGAGATCTTGAGACCGCCATCATTAGATTTAACAAGCCATACCCATCCCGATCCAAACTGCCCAACACCAGCAGCAGAAAAATCTCCCTTAAACTTTTCAAAAGAACCAAAGCTATCATCTATAGCAGACGCTAACTCACTGGGCATTCCCTTCTGATCTGGGCTCATCATTTCCCAAAATTGCATATGGTTCCAGTGTTGTGACGCATTGTTAAATACTCCAGACTGAGCAATAGCAGATGGGTCATATGACTTTTTAATAATTTCTTCTAACGACATATTTTCATATTCAGTTCCCGAGATAAGCTTATTGCCGTTGTCAACATAGGCTTTGTGGTGTAAATCATGATGAAACTCAAGAGTCTCTTTACTCATACCTACCGCCTCAAGGGCATCATGGCTATAAGGCAGGTCATTAAGTTCAAATGCCATTTTATATCTCCTTTTATTTATATCCTTTTAATTAGCACAAAATGTTCGTTTAGCAATAGCTCAACACACTAAAATTGTGTGCCCGCTTTTGAATCTTTTTCATCCCAATTTCTTTTAACATCAAGCATTAATAGTATTTTAGCGGCGACAAATATGGACGAATATGTCCCTACTAATACACCCCAAATCATGGCAAATGTGAACCCTCTAATGACATCTCCACCCAATAAATAGAGAGCACCAAGAGCTAACAAGGTTGTTACCGAAGTCATGATCGTTCTACTGAAAGTATTATTTATCGACATATTTAAAACTTTTAGTAATGGCAAAGACTTAAAGTTTCTTAGATTTTCTCTAACCCTATCAAACACAACCACTGTATCGTTGAGTGAGTACCCAATTATTGTGAGTAGCGCTGCCACTATTGAAAGGTTAAACTCATATCTCAATATTGAAAAAATTCCTATGGTCAAAATAACGTCATGGATAAGTGCAAGTACTGCTCCGAGTGCGAATTGCCACTCAAAACGCAACCAGATATATATTAAAACAGATGCAACTGCAAAAAACACAGCTAGCATACCATTTCTTACAAGCTCAGATGAAACTTTCGACCCAACAGATTCAATTTGTAAGAACTTAATATTTGGCACACTATTTTGTAATAAGCTCTTAACTCTGGTTTCGACATTAATACCCTCTGTTTTTTCAACTTTAATAATAAAAATATTATCGCTATTCAGTAAAGCTCCCGCGCTCAATGTTTCGAGTGGGTTAGTTGCTTGGGATATAGAGATATCTCCTAAATTTGAACTACTCAGGGTATATCGGATATTAGAAACCATTATTTTTTCTGGGGTTGATACCATGAACATAGTACCACCGCGAAAATCTATTCCATAATTAAGTCCCAGAACAGAGAATAAAATTATGGATATCCCGATGGCTCCAAGCGATATATATGACAGTAAGTTAGAGAATCTGAAAAATTGGATTTCATTTGATTGATTAAATAACCCTCTTAGTAACATTTATACCCTCAGAACTTTTGGCTTATAAAATAGCATATATAGATCAATAAAAAGCCTTGTTACTAGTAACGCGGAGAATAGGGATGTGATTATTCCTAAACCCAATGTGACTGAGAAACCTTTTATCGGGCCAGAACCAAAGAAAAAAAGAATTACGGCAGCAATCATGGTAGTTACATTTGCATCAACGATAGACGATAATGCTTTTTCGTATCCAGTTTTTACTGAATTGTAAACGGAGCTATTTCTATTAATCTCTTCTTTTATACGTTCAAAAACGAGTACGTTAGCGTCCACCGCCATACCTATTGTTAAAACTATCCCGGCTATTCCTGGTAAAGTTAAGGTAGCACCAAGAATTGAAAGTAATGCCATAACTAAGATTATGTTGAAGATAAGAGCGATATTTGCAAAAATGCCAAAGAGACCATAGCTCAACCACATAAAAATCAGCACAAGAACCCCGCCAACTATAGCAGCCAGTTTGCCAGCATTAATGCTATCTCGCCCCAGCTCTGGACCAATAGTTCTTAATTCTAATACTTCGATTTCCGCCGGGAGGGCTCCACTTCTCAGTAGAATCGCCAAACGATTGCTCTCTTCCACCGAGAAACTGCCGGTTATAATACCCGAACCCCCTGCTATATGGCTACGAATTGTCGGTGCTGAGATAACAACGTCGTCTAAAACAATTGCAAATGGTGACCCTATATTGTCTTTAGTGTAGTTTCCAAATTTAAGTGCAGCGGAAGGGTTGAAATTGAATGATACAGCTGGCAAACCATTTTCATCAAAAGAAGGCTGTGCGTTTGTTAGGCCTTCTCCCGAAACAACAGGGCGTTTCTTAAGCAGAAAAAACAAGCCGTTGTTTTGCTCAGAACCAACTACAATTTCATCTAATTTTGTTGGAAAGTTTGAGTTAGTATCCACCGCTACGACCTCGTTGAAGGTAAGCTTTGCTGTTTTTCCAAGAAGAGCTATCAACTCTTCACTTGAACCTAAACCAGGAACTTGTACTAATACTCTTTTTCTGCCTTGCTTTTGAATAGTCGGTTCTCTCGTACCTGTTTCATCAACCCTCCTCCTTATAATCTCTAGTGATTGATCAATTACTTGCTTTTCTAAAGCTATTTTCTGCTCCTCTGAGAATGAAATTAATACAACATTTTCAGCCGAACTAATTTCTAGTACATCCCGAGTTACAGATCCTGACCATCGCGAAGAAAATAACTCCGTTGAAGAATTAAATTTTTCGATCTCAATCTTTGCTAAATTTACGCTTTCTGGATTTCCAATTTGGATTTGCAGTTGATCTCCAGAAGTGTCAATTCTTCTTATTGCTCCCAACTCTTTTCTTTTTTTAATTAAAGAGCTCCTTACATCCGTCCAAAGAAAGTCGAATTTTTCTCTTATTACGTCATCGGTTTTTACCTCTAGAAGCATATATACACCACCTCTGAGATCTAAACCCAATTTTACCAGAGTAGAGGGCATAAAATTCGGCCACGAAGACGAGTTTGAAGGATCATCTAACTTTTTATCAACAGTTCCGTAGAAAAAGTTGGGAGACGCAAACAAAAATGCAAATAGGCAGGTTAGCGTAATTAAAAATATCCTAAAAAAGCTAAGTGTAGGCATTTATTTTTTTGCAGGTTCGGTTTTACTCAACACATTGACTATTGTGGATCTAATAACAGAAACCTTCACATCCTTTGTTAACTCTACCTCAATTTCTTCACCATCTTTAACTTTTGTTATTTTACCAAGAATTCCGCCCTGCGTTAAAACCTGGTCACCTCTTCGGAGATTATCGACCATGTTTTTATGTTCCTTTATCTTTTTCTGCTGGGGTCTAATCAATAAAAAGTACATGATCACAAATATCAATATAATAGGAATAAAACTTTCTAATCCGTTCATAATTTCTCTCCTGCTGTTGTCTACTTTCTAAAGGTTAATAACAAATAATCAATGGCAAACTGTTTTCGCTTAGTTGTTCATAATGACAATAAACAAGCCGATCATTCACCATAATTGAAATAGTTCGATATTTATCAAGCTTTTTCTCTTTAATTACCTCGTTAGCTCTAATTATTTTTTCTTTAATCTCTCTTTTCAAAAGACCATTGTAAACTTGCTCGTTCGCATAAGAAACACACACATATGACATAGCTAATACGAAAACATGAATATGTTTAAACATCATCATTATTTATTACACGTTGAACTATAAAACAACTGCTCATTGTTTATATTCTGCCAAAGTGCTACATTTCTAGGATTGATCTCTCTACTTATATTCAGCAGCCATCCAGATGGAGAAGAAAACAAATAAAAAGAGGGGTGAGAATAAATTAATTCAAAGAATTTGGTTTCTAAATCCCCTCCAAAAATTGATAAAGGGGAGTTATTAATCTTTATAGAGAAATTATTCAGTAAGGTCTTTTTACTATTGATCTCTTTCCAAGGCGTGCAATAAAAGATGAGGTCCGATGCATGCGAATTTAGGGGTCGTAACATAAAGATAATTAATAGAAAAAATGCTAATAATTTTTTTGACATCATTGAGTGAGCATTGTTAATAATATTGTTTTATCAAATTAACTAGCAATCGGTTGCATATTAATATAGGACTTGTAAAAGTACCAGTAATAGATTTGGAGCGCTGCTTTGGTAACGAGTTTAATTAGCAAATCAATTATCGAAATTATCAAATCCCATGATGGGCCTTGCCTCCTCAATGAAGACGGGTTCGAGATTAAGTATAAAGCTTTTGCAAAAAATATTGAGAAGATTGGTGTCCAACTTTCTTCAATAGATTTGAAAAATAATAAAATATGCGCCCTGGTACTCCCTAATGGAATGGATATGGCTATGACTTTTCTGGCTCTCGCTAACTTTGTCACGGTTTCACCACTCAACCCAAACTACACTAAAGAAGAGTTCATATTTTTTTTAAAAGATTTAAATTGTGAGTTTGTTGTTGCAGATAAAAATGCTTCAAATGCTCTTATAGAGGCCGCAAAACACCTAGAAATAAGACTATTCTACCTGAATAGTGATGTTTCAAAAAATGGATTATCTATAAAATCATTACCAACTTCTTCTACATGTTTACTTGATAAAAATAAAGGTGATGATTTTTGTTTGATATTGCATACATCGGGAACAACATCTAGGCCTAAACAGGTTCAGCTCTCTTGTACTAACATTATATCTTCTGCATTAAATATCGCTGACGTGCTGAAGCTAAAGAAAGCAGATAGAGGGTTGAATATAATGCCCCTATTTCACATCCATGGCTTGATCGCTTCCTTACTATCGTCGATTATTGTAGGCTCAAGCTTGGTTTGTACTAGCGGATTTAACGCGCTTAACTTTTATGCGAACATAAAGAAGTTCAATCCTACATGGTTAACGGCTGTGCCAACAATGTATCAAGCAATCTTGTCTCGGGCTTCAAGGCATAAAGAAATAATTAAAGCGGCAAATTTGAGATTACTCAGATCCTCGTCCGCTGCAATGCCAGTAGCAACAATTGAAGCTTTAGAACGTGTTTTTCAGTGCCCCGTTATTGAAGCTTATGGAATGACAGAGGCTTCCCATCAGATGGCTTCAAATTTTTTAAACAGTATTAGAAAACCTGGGTCGGTAGGTAAACCTGCAGGCCCTGAGATCGCACTTTTCAAAAATAATAAACTTCTAACTTTAGAGAATACAGTTGGCGAAATAGTGATTAAAGGCGCAAATGTAACAAAAGGTTATAAGAATAATGAAAAAGCAAACGAGGAAAATTTCTTCGATGGATGGTTTAAAACTGGTGATCTAGGAAAGTTTGATGAAGACGGGTTTTTATTTATTTCTGGTAGAATAAAGGAAATTATTAATAAAGGAGGTGAAAAAATATCACCTCAAGAGGTAGATGAAGCGCTAATGAAACATGAGGCTGTTTTTCAAGCTGTATGTTTTTCAATGAAACATGAAAAATTGGGAGAAGATATAGCCGCTGCCGTAGTTTTAAAGGAAGGTAAAACCGCTGATCAGAAAGAGTTAAGGACACATCTTTCTAAATCAATAACAGCATTTAAAATCCCAAAACAGATCTTAATTCTTAGTGAGATACCAAAAGGCAACACAGGAAAGATACAGAGAATTGGTCTTGCAAAAAAATTAGGCCTCGAAGTATGAAGATCTGTATTTTTGGAGGTGGCTCAATTGGAGGTCTTTTAGCAGTACATTTTAAAAAGATCGGATTAGACATTAGCGTTATTGCAAGAGGACAGCATTTAGATGCGATGATAAAAAATGGTATCACCCTTATTAATACAGAAGGGAAAGAAGAAACTGTGGTCGCTAATTGTACGGATGACCCTAGCTCACTAGGAGCACAAGACTACCTATTCCTTACAATAAAATCTCCTGCACTTTTACCTAGTCTCAAAAACATCGAACCTCTTATTGGAGGAAATACAACAATAATTACTTGTATGAACGGCATTCCTCATTGGTATTTTCATAAGTTAAGCGGTCAGTACACAAACTATAAAATAAAATGCTTAGACCCGGACTTACTAATAGATAGTATTATACCGCCAAATAAAATTGTGGGATCAGTTGTCTACCCCGCTTGTGAGATAGTCGAGCCTGGAAAGATTAAACACATCAATGGAAATAGATTCAGTCTCGGTGAGCCAGATGGTAGTGAAAGCAGTCGACTAAAGATTATATCCGAAATAATGAAGGAAGCAGGGTTCAGAGCACCGATGCAAAAAAACATTCGGGACGAAATTTGGCTAAAGTTAATAGGAAATCTCAGCTTCAATCCGATATCTGCTTTAACCGGGGCCACTTTGGAGCAAATTTGTAACGATATAGGGACTGAAGCAATTGTGAGAGAAATGATGCTTGAAGCAAAAATAATTGCCGAGAAAGTAGAAGCAAAAATAAATATGTCTATTGAAAAGAGAATAGAAGGCGCTAGAAAAGTAGGAGCTCACAAGACTTCTATGCTTCAAGATATAGAAGCAGGTAAACCAATTGAAATAGATTCTATTGTCGTGGCAGTAAAAGAGTTAGGTGAGTTAACAAACTCACCCACTCCATACATTAATTCAATACTTAACCTAACACTGCAGAAGGCTAAACTTATTGGCTGTCTCTAGCTAATCAAAGCTTTACTTCCATTGGGATTCTGCTATCGAGTAAACAGTTTAGAATTAGAACTTTTGTAAATGACTAAGGCAGCACCAACCAATATTACTCTATCGGCTATAGCTGGAATATACATATTAGCACAAGTAATAATAGTTCCAGCTTTACCAGATTTAGGAATGATTTTTTCAAGTGATTATAGAACTATCCAGCTCAGTGTATCTGCTTTTTCAATAGGAGCAGCAATAGTCAATTTGATTGCTGGCCCACTATCAGATCGATTTGGAAGGCGTCCAATTGCTATTGGTTTTTTCATTATATTCATCCTATCCTCTTTAGGATCTTACTTTTCTGAGAATATATATATTTTTCTTTTTTTTAGATTTCTTCAAGCCTCATCTGCTGCAGGAATGGTTCTTGCCAGAGTTATTGTAGGGGATATTTACTCAGGTAGTAACGCGACGGTAATGTTTGGATATATTTCAACTATAATGGCAATAGGTCCCCTAATAGGGCCTTTATTAGGAGGATTGATTTCAGATTATTTTGGTTCAATGCAAATCTTTAATTTTCTTACAATTCTAGGCTTGCTTCTTTTTGGGCTTATTATCTATGATCTCAACGAAACAAACCTTAATAGATCTCCAAATATGTTAAGTCAAATCAAATCCTATCCGTTACTACTTTTATCAATGAACTTTTGGCCTCCCACATTGGTGTCAGCCTTTAGTTTTTCAATATTTGGAATATTTTTTGTAGGAGCTCCATTTGTTGCGGTAAAAGTTTATGGTCTATCTCCATCACAAATTGGACTGCTCTTGGCTTTTATACCTATGGGATTTGTAGCTGGAAACATTACTGTTGGAAAAATTGTTGATGGTTTTCCTATCAAGCTACTTTTAATTTTTGGATCCATCTTACTTATTATTGGACCATTTTTAGCAATTATAACTTCTAATTTATATACGCATCCCTTAGCTTTTTTCTTGCCAATGTTAATAATGGGTTTTGGAACAGGTATAATATGGCCTGTCGCTAACACAGCAATAATTCAAGCCGTTCCCAGCTTGGCGGGAAGTGCCTCCGGTATCAGTTCAGCGTTAATGGTCATCACTTCAGCACTCTCAAGTGGTTTTTTGGGTTGGAATATCGAAAATATTGACCCCATTATGGGATTAGTGGTTATGCTTATTATGGCAGGGATCGCGACGATGATATCATCATTTTTCATAAAAAGTGGCCGATAAGAATAACTAATCTCCACTCAAAGTTTTTTCAAGTTCACGGGGCATGTATTTCTCATCATGTTTAGCTAATACTTGGGACGCCACGAAAACATTATCTTTAAGTTGACCTCTGACTATCACTCCCCGCCCCTCGGCAAAAAGATCAGGTAATACCCCAACAAATTGAACCTCAATGACGTTGCTGCCATCTGTTATGGCAAAAGAGTTATTGATACCGTTGCTTTTTACACTTTTTCTCATCACTAGACCGCCGACCCGTAATCTGATTGTATCATCTCTCACTTCAAGCAGCTGTGTGGGTGATTTGTAGAATTCAATCCCCGATCTGAACGCCAGTAATAATATTATAGTTGTTACTAATAACACCAACATGCCAGCCGAAATAAACATAATTCGCAATTTTTTTTTATTATATTTACTCATATCAGGGGAAAATGGGGCTTTCTAATAAGCCAGATGTTTCGTCAAAGTCCAACATTATATTAGCGTTCTGAAGTGCTTGACCTGCCGAACCCTTGATTAAATTATCAAGAACTGAAATCACAACACTTCTGTCATTGGCGTGATCGGAAACAACACCAATATGGCAATAATTTGAGCCTCGAACATGTTGCGTTGCTGGAATTTCTTCAATAGGCAAGATAATTATAAAAGAGGAATCTTTATAAAATTTTTCCAATGTTTTATGTACTAAAAAAGCAGATAAAGATAGAGGTATAGAAACGATAACTCCCCTATTTTGAGGCAACAAATGTGGGATGAATGTTATATCAATTTTCCTATTTGCAGCTTTTCTAAATTCTTGCTCCAACTCAGCAATATGCCTATGTTTACCGATATTATAAGGCTTCACACCTTCAGATACCTCTGCATGGATAATATTTTGCTTAGCATCCCGTCCCGCGCCTGACACTCCTGCGCCTAGGTTTATGGTTAAGTGGTCATCGTTAATAACTCCATCATTTAAGAGCGGGAGAATAGGATATAGGGTCGCAGCAGAGTTACATCCAGTGCAGGCAACTAAAGACCCTTTTTTAATCTTTTCCTTATAAATTTCAGTTAATCCATAAACCGCCTTTTCTTGTAACAAAGGCGCGATATGTTTTTGTCCATACCATTTTTCATATTCCTGAACCTTCTCTAGCCGAAAATCTGCAGATAGATCAATAATTTTAATTCCTTCTGGAATTTTAATGATGATCTCCTGACTTGTTGCATGAGGTAAAGCACAAAAAATTAGATCTACATCGTCAAAAATCATTTCCTCAAAACTTATAAAGTCCGGCAAATTTAAATGCCTGAGGTGGGGGAATATATCTTCAATTTTTTTACCGGCATTTCTATTTGCTACGACTTGAAATAACGTGAAATAGGGGTGCCTCGAAATAAGACGTATGAGCTCCGCGCCCGTATAACCACTACCACCAATAATGGAAACTAATATAGACTTTTTAATACTGTTTGTCATAGTATTAAATTATCCTAAAAACAAACCGTTTTCAAATGCTTGGTTCGGGTCATTTGACAATGAATATGACTGAAACCTTAAATATTCCATCATACCATCGAGATCTCTCGAAAATTTTTGCAAATAGTTTGAGCTTATTTTTTTCCCAATGCCAACGTCAACTTTTCTATCAACCTTCATACCAAATTCTCGAATTAATAGTGCCATTCTTAGATTATAACTCATATGACTTGCAATCTGAAACAGTCTACTGTTGCTGCCGCCAAAAAAAATTGGCACAACAGTAGCATTGGATTTCAAAATGAGTTTTGATGTAAATCTTTTCCAAAAGGGATCAAGAGGACGACTAAAAAGCTTTGCTGAAGTTGCGACTGTGCCACCAGGAAAGATCCCAACTATACCACCTGCTTTTAAAAAATGAATTGCTTCATTTCTCGTTTTTAAATTTTGGATATTACCTTCTCTATTTTCTTCAAAGCTTATAGGAAGAACCACCTCATCAAGGTCTTTTGCTTTTCTAAACACCCTATTGGCAATTATTTTGAAATCTTTTCTTGTCTTGGATAAAATATACCCCATTAGCAATCCGTCCAAAATACCAAAGGGATGGTTAGAGACAATGACGACCGGTCCCTCCTTTGGAATTTCTCTTAAACAACCCTTCACGATATTCATCTCAATGTTGTATCTCTCGACTATAACCTCCCAAAAGTTGCGGCCTTTGGCGACTTCTTTTTCATAATCTTTAGCTCTTCTTATCAAACCTATCCTTCCAGTAACATTTTCTACAGACCGTATAAGAAATTGACCCATAAAACCATTAGCTGAGGTAGCGTAGGATATATCTCGAGCAACATCGTTTTTCATAGATACACCAATAATTGTATTTTGTATTTTGTAAATAAGTTATGAGCAAATTTTGCATTAAATCTCAATTTTATTTTTCATAAAAATTAAATTACAATGATTTAATAAAAATTTATTTGAAGGGATTAATGATGCAACTAAAAGAAAAGACCGCAATTATAACAGGTGGAGGCTCTGGATTTGGAGCTTCTATGGCTGAAGTATTTGCAAAAAACGGAGCAAAGGTAATTGTTGCGGATTTAAATCTCGACAATGCTAACAAAGTAGCGGCACAAATGAGGGGATTCCCAGTGCAAGTGGATGTTGGAAATGCAGACAGCGTAGAGCAGATGAAAGTAGCAATTTTTAAAGAATATCAAAAGGTCGATATCCTTGTTAATAATGCTGGAACTACCCATTTGCCTGCACCCATGGAGACTATAGAAGAGGCTGAATTTGATAGGGTCTTTAATGTAAACTGCAAATCAGTATACCTAACAGCTAAGCAATTCGTACCGCACTTTAAAGAAAATAAGAGTGGTGTAATACTAAATATTGCCAGTACTGCCGGTGTCTCTCCCAGACCGAACCTTAATTGGTACAACTCATCAAAAGGCTGGATGATTCTCGCATCGAAAACAATGGCTGTTGAGCTTGCTCCA
Organism: uncultured Alphaproteobacteria bacterium; assembly: GCA_902524845.1. Taxonomy (GTDB): domain Bacteria; phylum Pseudomonadota; class Alphaproteobacteria; order Rhodobacterales; family Rhodobacteraceae; genus CACIJG01. Next base: position 27,106 of record CABZEW010000008.1, on the reverse strand, counting down.
TTTGGGATAAGGGTTAATGTTGTAAATCCAGTTGCCGGAGAAACCCCACTGCTGAAATCTTTTTTAGGAGAAGATACTCCAGAGATGAGAGGGAAATTTCTTTCTACTATCCCTCTAGGAAGATTTTCTATGCCAGAAGATATCGCTTCAGCAGCTCTTTTCCTTTGTTCAGACGCTGCGAGTATGATTACCGGTGCCAATTTAGAAGTTGATGGCGGGAGAACAATATAATTAGTTCCAAATGACAAAGCTTTTTAAAGGCCCCAAGAATTCGATCACAGATATTGACGGTTTTTTAGTTGGAAATGCACAGGATGATCACATAAAGTCTGGGGCAACTGTTTTAACGCGATTAACTTCATTTAGAGCAAGCGTCAGTATTTTGGGGGGAGCGCCAGGTACAAAAGAGACAGATTTATTATCACCAGATAAAATTGTTGAAAATATTGACGGAATTGTCCTAGCTGGTGGATCTGCATTTGGTTTAGATGCTTCCAGTGGAGTTATGGATTGCCTCAGAGACCAAAATCGAGGTTTTGATGCTGGAGCTATTAAAGTTCCTATAGTACCAAGTGCAATTCTTTTTGATCTTAAAAATGGAGGTTTTAAAAAATGGAGTATAAACCCCTATCGTGAACTTGGTCAGAATGCTTTTTTAAAAGCCTCCCATGATTTTGAAATTGGCTCTGTAGGTGCAGGCTGTGGAGCTACCACAAGTGTTATTAAAGGCGGTTTAGGGACCAGTTCACTTTTTTACAGCGATAGGATAAAAGTGGGCGCGATTGTTGCCGTAAATTCGGTTGGTTCACCTTGCTTTCCTGGAACAAACTTACTTTTTTCTGACCTATATGGGGAGAAAAATGGAAGTTTTGAAAGACCTTCGACCAACTCTCTAGTTAATCCTACTAAACTTCTTACAGGTGAGGCAACAACCTTAGGCATTGTTTGTACGAACCTAGATTTTAATAAAAATGACCTGAACCGAATAGCAACGTCTGCTCATTCGGGAATAGCAAGAGCAATTGAACCAAGTCATACCCCCTTTGATGGGGACATTATTTTTTCTGCAACATCAGGAACACAACCTATCGATAGCAAAGATAAGGATCTTATGCTAGTATGTCAGCTTAGCGCTTTATGTGTAACTCAAGCAGTGGGTAGTGCAATTAAAGCAGCGAGACCAAAAAAGGGAGATCTACTAAGTTGCTGGGTTGACCTAAAAGATTAGATTTATAAGAGTTGTTTGAAAGAGAATGATAAGTAAAGAAGGTTTTTTTATTCTAGCTTGTGTTCTAATTATGGTTCTAGGTGGAACTTTTCTGCTTCCTAAAGTTTTTGAAGAGTTCAAAGACGAGGAGGTTATTAGAGTAAGAATTACTCTGGAAAATAGGTGCACAATAACTGATGAAGCATTTGTTGTGCTAGATGAGAGTACTAAAATTAAAACACCTTTTTATGGTAAGGTAGCCGTTTTACGTACCGAAAGAAATGCTCCTTTAAGGCTTTGGATGTCTCCAAATTTTCCTCAATTCAGATATGACGGTGAAATACAAAGAGCTGACGAAGAAATGATTATGGTATCAGACTGTGACCGCAACCCACGAATGGAAAGTATAATGAAATCAATGAGGGAGTCATTCTCATCTTCAGAGAGAAAATAAGAAGAACAAAACTAATTCAGCTAGCAAATTTTATCTAAGACATTTTTAAAATTCGAAATCGTTCTATCAGGGTTTTTAAGTTTGTCTAGGCCAAAGAGGCCAAGCCTAAAAGTCTTAAAATCATTTCCTTCGCCACATTCAAGTGGAACTCCAGCGGCTATTTGCATACCATTCTCTGCAAATATTTTTCCATTTTGAAATGAGTCATTCTCTGTATAACTAACAACAACGCTCGTTGCTTTGAACCCATCAGCTGCCACACTCTTAAATCCTTTATCCTCCAAAAGAGCTCTAATAGAGTTTCCAATATAATTTTGTTGGTCTCTAGCATTTTCGAAACCAAACTCTTCAGTTTCCTTTACAGTCTTCTCAAATTTTACAAGGGAGTCAGTTGGCATTGTGGCATGATAGGCGTGGCCATTGCTTTCATAGGCGGACATTATTCCAAACCATTTCTTTAAATCACAACTAAAGCTTGAGCTTTCAGTTTTTTCCATTACCTCTATAGCATTCTTGCTAAGCATTACAACTCCTGCACAAGGTGATGAAGACCATCCCTTTTGCGGAGCTGTTAACAATACATCTACGCCAGTACTTTTCATATCGACCCATGCCGAACCTGAAGCAACACAGTCTAATACAAAGATACCTCCATGGGCATGCACTGCATTCGATATACCCCTAAGATAATTGTCAGGCAACATAATACCAGCCGAGGTTTCTACATGAGGTGCAAAAACAACCATAGGCTTACTTTCCCTAATTTTGGTTATGATCTCTTCCAGCGCCACAGGTTTAAAAGGAGCTTGAAAGTTTTCAAAGGTTGGTGAAGCGCTCAAAACCGTCACATCGGAAGTAATATTTCCTCTGGAGAAAATCTGACTCCAGCGGAAACTGAACCAACCATTTCTAATTACAAGGACCCTTTGATCGTTAGCAAATTGTCTGGCTATTGCCTCCATTCCAAAAGTGCCTCCTCCAGGAATTAGTGCAACTCCCTCCGACTCGTAAACTTTCTTCAGATTTGTAGACAGGCTTCTCATCACCGACTGAAAATTTTGAGACATGTGATTTAGAGATCTGTCTGTGAATACCACCGAGTACTCAAACAAACCGTCTGGATCAATATTCTGTAAAAGCGCCATGTTTTAAAATCTCCCATAAATGTACATCTGATATATATCAGAAAACTTTAAACTCTAGCAATTAAGAAATTTATTTAATTTATTTGCTTAATCAAGCTTATCAAAATCCCCATGCCTACCAAAACCATTCTTAAAACTATTCGCGCCACTCAAACCTTCCTCTGATAATGCTTTTTTCCCGTTAAACCACTCGTGTTTCAATGCATCAATCATTGAAAGCCCTTCCTGAGCATAAACAGAGCTCCTATCTGCTTGCACACACGCCTGGGGGAACCTTGCAATTTGATGAGCTAACTCCTCGGCTTTCTGCCTAGATCCACCATTTTGCACGACATATTCGCAAAGACCTAAAGCCAAGCACTCCTCAGCTTTTACCTGCCTTCCAGTCAAAATAATCTCTAATGCACGCCCACGTCCAACTATTCTTGGCAACCTAATGGTACCCCCATCAATCAAGGGGATACCCCATCTTCTGCAATAAACCCCAAAATAGGAGGAAATCTCCATTACTCGGAAATCGCACCATAAAGCTAATTCCATTCCACCTGCTACAGCAGGTCCAGATATTGCGCCGATTACAGGTTTTTTTAAATTTAGACGGGTCGGGCCCATTGGCCCCCTTGGCATCACGTTACTATTTCGTATTACTTCATCGCTTAACTCTATATCTAAATCCTTTAAGGGATCTTTTCCATTTAAAGATGCAGCAAGTTTTAAATCCCAGCCAGCACAAAAAGCGCCCCCTTCACCCCAAAAAACTGCAACTTTACTGTGCTTATCATCATTGAATTCCAAAAAGGCATTTGTTAAAGAATCTGCGCTAATTGGATCCATTGCATTTCTACTTTTGGGACGAGAGTGAATTATCGTCCACACTCCTTCGTTTTTTTCAACTCTTACCGCCATTTTTTCCTCCTAAACGTTTTTAGCCCTGACTAACAAATGATACCCAATTTTATTCGATTTTTTATAAGTAATAAAGCTTGGTTGTGACCCTAGACTAGGGTGTTTTCAGACTGTCGCAGACGAAAAAATCTATAGGGATTAAATGATTATTTTTGTTGAAAAGTTCTAAAACTCATAGTGGTTGTGAAATCTTGTGTAGAAGCCCAATCGCCAAATTTCCAACTTTCAAATATTACTCCGGAAGTGAAGGTTTGTGAACAGATTAACATAACCTCAATGTTTTCATAACTAATTGAGGTTGCATCAAAAACTCCTTTCCACCAATCAGGACTTCTCACCGTAATATGGGCATTTTCTCCATTTGGAAGCAAAGCCGCAGCCTTGTAGCATGCGACATTTACGACAAGCAATTTTTTTGAAAGAGCAAACAATTCAGCTACAACCTTTGGGATATCCTCTATAAAGATATGCTCAAGCACATCCATACAGACAACACAGTCAGCTCTCTTTTTTTTCAATAAACCTCTGGCAGGCTCAAATTTATCCACCTGCTGTATTTTAAAAAATTCTTTTGCCGACTGATTTGTTTTAAGATCAAAGTTAGGAGCATTCCAATCTGAGCCTCCTCCTCCATAATCTAAAACTGTTTTTATTTTTTCACTGGAAATTTGATTTTGGCAAACATTCCTAAACTTTCTAAGTTGAAAATCATTATAGACATTTTCCCTTCTTGTACCGTCGGTTCTATCGGCACCGTTCACTGCCATTTCTTCATATAATTTTATTAGGTCGTTTCCTTTTTTTGAAAGTTTTATACCTGCCATAAAATATCCTTAACAAAAGTAAAGTTCATACAATTTTATCTTCCAAGAATATGATACTTTGGATTGTAATAATAGATAATTACCATCAATCTCGGTAACAAGTAATTGATCTTTGTAGATCCCATCATTCTATCTTTTCGGTGATAAACCTCATTCTCTCTAAATCCATCTTAGGGGTGTTTATTTCAAAAGCCATTGTAATCATAAATTCATTTGCCCCAGACTATGACAATTTATCTATTATTGCATTCTCACTCTCAGCCTACCAATGACAAAAAAAGAAATCTCCTTTCCCTAAAAATAGTTGGTACAATTTGGCATTATCTCTTTTGGGAACATTTTCAAACCAATCCTTATTACTTTTTCTGTGTTTAATAAATTTCATATACTCTTTTTTCGCTTTATCAGAATTAAATGTATGAGTGGCGATAAAGTGTTTCAGCTTTGGTTTGGTAGTATTCATCACCAATAGCTCCCTAATTTTACTCCATCTTCGATCAATCTTCTATTTTCGGTTTCTCTCCAGATTTTTCTATTTCTTAAAAATATACTTACTGTTTTTATAACTCGCTTGCCATCTCCATAACTCCCCAGTTCTTTCCAGAGTATTATGTCTTGATCTTCGTGAATGAGCTTATTATCTTGAAAACGTTACTTATCTATTTCAAACTCCTGTTCCCACTCTTCAATAACCTCTTCCCCTAGTGCCATTCTTGTTTCAGTAATAAGCGTGTGATCTTCGTGTGCATTTTCCGTTACAATTTTCTTGCAGTTTCTCTTGATGTATTAATACTCTAAATAACTTGTCTTACCAACTCCCATGTCCTTGCCATTTTATGACACTCATCTTTTTTCATTAAGGTTTGAATATAATTTAGCTAATAATTTCATTTATTTCACTCTATATAACCTCTATTATAGTTCAGTGGATAAGTCTTCCTATTCACTCATAGACTTTCGGATGATTGTCTACATTTTTAAAGATTTTTGTTATCTTTGGATAATTTACAAAATACGGTTGAGGAATACCTGTAACTAAATCCGATGCAAGCCATCCGATACCTCTCCAAATAGCTATATCAGCAATAGTCATTTCTTTTCCAACAATCCAAGCCTGATTTGTAAAAATATTATTCTCTAACATATCTAATTTTCTTTTTAATTCTCCTCCAGATAACTTCTTACGATGCTCAATTTTTTCATCTTTTGTTAATGGACTATTCGATGGTATATAAACTAAGTTAATTAGATCAGTAACAAAGTCGATAAATTGATCAATTAGTGCACTTAGGATCCTATCCTCTGTTCGGTATAGCCCAGATAATTTTCCGCAGAGTCTTGCAATTGCTCCAGTCTGAGCGATTGAAACTCCTTCAACAACAAGGCAAGGTATTTGATGAAAAGGAAGCTTGGTACCATCTTTTTAAAAGCCACTTCTTTGGCAGAACGAAACTCCTTGAGAGAAATTCTCTTTTCACCAAAACTAATACCACCTACAAACAAGGGTATCCTTGCTAACTTTACTCTTAAAAAAGGATTGTCCAAATATATAAGAGTGATATCCATTTTTTTCTCCAACCGTTAATTCTAAATATGAGTTTATTACGCTTCCATTAATAATATGCGTCTTGATGTTGTGAATTTTGCTGTGGGATGTATCTTTTAAGATGTGTCATTCTTTCCAAATACGTTCTGAATATATTCCCTTATTAATTTTGTGCCGTTAAAGTAAAAATATTGGTTATTGTTGTACTTAGCCTTACCCCCTTAACTAATTTCTGAATGAACCTATTAACTCACCATCAAATATGAGCGTATCATGAATACCAAAGTCGTGCTGCTCTCTCCACTTATTTGCTATTCCTTTTATTACATCCGCATGCTCCTTTGATTTTAAAATAGAAAAGATCAACAAAGACTCCGGAGTTGCGCGTACCCAATGTATCTCCTGTATTCCTTCAATTTCTAACGTTTGCATAAAATTTTTGTGCCTTGCAATATACTTGTCACACTCTATTTCGGACTTAAAGTTTAAAATATCTGTTCTTGTAATACTCAATTTATTTTTCACTTTCTCTGAGGCACCCAATAGCATGCTCGAGTCTATCATCACCTCATAATGGCGCAAAGAGCCAAGTCAACAATATTCATATCGGAAGCAGTTAGGTAAGAGACTGAACCGAATAAAATAATTTCCAACATTTTAAGTTTTAATTATAAGACTTACGCAGATTTTTTACTTAAAAAGGCCGCAAAAGCATCTTTAGCTTCGTCTGAATTTAAAAGCTTCCATAGCATATCACCTTCCTCTTTCATTCTCTCCTTCACTCCCTCCCTGATCTCGGACTTAAGAAATTTTTTTGATATTCTTAATGAATTTGGAGGTAAAGAAATCAATTTATCACAAGTTGCCTTCACTGCCTCTGATAATTCTGCTGTTTTAAAAATCTTAGTAACAATGCCCATATCTAAGGCATCGGATGCGTTGAAGTTGTCTCCAAGTAAAAGCTTTTCGGCTGCCTTTAGATAACCTGAAATTCTTGGTAGAATGAGTGTTGAAGCAGCCTCAGGGCACAGTCCTAATTTTACAAAAGGCAGGCTAAATTTCGTATCGCTTTCCGCATATACAAAATCACAGTGAAGTAAACATGTTACTCCCACTCCAACTGCCAGCCCAGATACTTCAGCAATAATTGGCTTTGGGAAAGAACTGATTTCATACAAAAAACCCATAACTTCTGTCTCATCACTAACGGTGTTTGGATTTGCGTTTGCAAAAGAAGTTATGTCATTACCCGCAGAGAAAATACCCCCCTCACCACATAAATGAACTACTTTGATATCCTCTCTGTTCCGCGCTTCCTTAAAAGCGTCATCCATTGTTTTGTACATTCGTCCCGTTAAGGAATTTTTTTTATCTAGACGATTTAGTGAAACTTTTGCCACTCCAGCATTAAAGGAAACTAAAATATTATCCATGGATACACTCCTAGTAAGATCAAATCATCGAGTAAACATATACTAAAGATTTGAAAAGTTCAATTCAAGCACTCATAAGATACAAATTAATTGATTATTACTCACTTTAGTTTTGTAGCATTACGTATCGAAAGAGGAGAAGAAAAGAACAAAGTGAAGACAAGGTACGAAAAGAAACTTGATGGTTGAATGCGTATTTTTTCGACCTATGTGTAAATTATGATATATACACTCTTAAAATTAAAGCTCTTAAAACTTACATTGCTTGGTACTTTCGGCGCTGGAGTAGTTGCAACGATTATAGCAAAAGATATGCGTAAGAAGAAAAAAACCGAAGATATAGACAATTAAATAAATATATTTGATGTCCCTAAATTTGATTTTCTAAAGCAGTTCATTTTTAAAGTTTTTTTGGTTCTATATTTATTTGCAGCAAATAAGCGAGCAGTCAATCACTGTCTTAAACTTGCTTTAGACAGGGATCTATAGGATTATTCATTGAAATTTGTTTCTCGTATATGAGTACTTTAGGGCTTTCGTACTGTTGAATAACAAACTCGCTTCAAACTTAAAACCTAATTTTTCAAGAATCCGGATAGAACCAAAACTCTGTTCAGCAGTCAGTTCGAGTACTTTGTCTAATGCTAATTCTAAAAAGCCATATTAAAGTACTTTTTTTGCAGCTTCGAACCCCAAGCCTTTACCCCAGCTATCTTTTGAATAGCGATAACCAAAATCAATTCCGTACGGTTCATTTAGAAAGCCACACATACGAATAATGTTTTTGTCTTCTTTTAATCGAACAGCATATCTTCCGTAGCCGTGTGTCCGATACTGTCGAATATTCATTTCTACATATTCACCAGCCTCTTCCAAAGAGAGTACTTTCCCATCAACAAAGCGTCTGACGTCTGCATCATTTTCTATTTTAGCCCAATACAGAATATCAAAATTTTTGAAGTGTTCGATAATTAGTCGGTTGGTTTGGAGCAGCATAAAATAAAAATCCCACAGATAATTTCCTGTGTCTAGTTTCGAGTAGAAGATTTGTAACTGGACTTTAGAAATGTCTTGTGAGGCGATGTAAGAAAGTTGAAGGGTAATATAGAGCATAAGTGTTTGGGCTTAAAACAGATATTAAGTGCTCTTGTTCAAGCTGATATGGAAAAAATAAACGACTGTCTTACTATCCTTTGGTTTATATCAGCAAAAATGCAGTTAAAGTGATAGTATGGTTTCTAATTGATCCAATTAAACGGAAAAAGATAACTTAAACTAAAAACAACTATGCGTGTAAATAAAATTGAATTTACAAAAGATAGAGAAAATTACGCCTTCTATTTTCCAATTGAAGGGAAAAAACAGGCATCAAGCTTTAAAGACATATTAAATGGAAAAAAATATCCACTACTAAAAGCCTTTCACCCCAGAGTAATTTTAGATGTGGGTGCTAACTTAGGTGCAACAAGCATGTTTTTTGCGCTTAACTACCCTAAAGCTAAAATATTTTCATTTGAGCCAACCAAAATGAACTTTAGCTGGCTTAAAAAAAATACGGAGAGATTTCAAAATGTTGTAAGGGTAAACAAGGGAGCATATTTTGAGGATACCAAAACAAAAATCTATCTTGACTCTGAAGTTGGTGGCAGGAATTCAATTTTTAAACATTGGACGAATTCTGATAAATATGAAGTTATTGATTTATTAAATTTTGGAAAATATTTGAAATCAAAAGAGCTGATTGGAACAATTGATATCTTAAAAATAGATACCGAGGGTTGTGAGATAGATATCTTACGTTCAATAGAATATGACTTAAAAAATATTGGAGTTATTTATTTAGAGTATCATGGGAAAGAAGATGAAGAAGTAGTAATGGAAATACTTTCTAAAAGTCATGTTTTAGTACAAAAAAAGGCAGTATCTAAAGAGTCAAGAAAAGTCTCTTTGGAGCTCCTCGGAAGCGTTTGCATAGAAGATGTTAATATTGAAGGTAAAACAATTTTACAGTCAGGTAAAAGAGTTACTGAAGCCCATATTAATGAATTGCAAGCACTATCTATTCAAACTATTTCAATTTCATCGGATAGCTTGGGAGAACTACTTTTTGTCAATAAAAAGATCTCACCCAAGTAGTTAATTGAAAAACAATATTTTAAGCTTGCTCACATAACTGATAGTCTCTGCGATCTATTTCTTACTCGTTTAGCTTAGTTGCTGGATAATTTAATATGCATAGAGAAAAATTACCACCAACCCTTCTCGCCTATTTCTGTCTTTTCTAAGTATTGATTAGTGTTTTCTACCATCGCATTTTTTTTGAATCTGAAACGACTCTGTGACTCTTTTATGACATACCGCAGTAAACGCCTTCAATAAAATAAAGCGATTATCGAAAATGTGACTCACAAAAAAAGGCACTTAAAAACGACTAAGTACTAGTTTTATAAAGATTTTATTAAAAACTGTAGTGAGAAAATCAGCGCTTAGAAAATATAAAAGACAGCAAGATATTGATTTCATTGTTATTTTAAGAACACTTTTAAAACGTGCGTCAAACGTGCACCGAAAAGATTACTCTTATCTGCTATGGCAACATATGACATAGGATCTATTTTTATTTGTAAGAGTAGATTAAATCCTTACTTCAAAGCCCTCAAAATCAGGATGCCCTAGATATATGTCTTTAGCACTTCCTGCATTTTTATGAGCTAATCTGAAGGACTCAGATTTTGTCCAATTTTCAAAATGTTTAGAACTTTTCCACACACTATGGGAAGCAAATAAAGTATAGGTATCATTAGACTTTGATCGTAGAAGATTAAATTCTATAAATCCATCGACTTTATCGAGATGGGAATCCCTATTTTTCCAAATATTCTCAAACTGCTCTTCTTTTCCTAGTTTGATCTTAAACCGATTCATAGCGATGTACATTACAGAGCCCTTGGCGTTATAAATTGTTTTTTAACAACTTCCTAATTTTTTTGTTCTGGATAAGGCACGTATAATACCCTGCTCCAAAACTTGATAAAACGACGGATACAATTGCTTAACCATGAAATAGATACCAGTCTGACATGTTATTTACTCCCTAAAATTTTATATTGACAAATATTACTAAAATAGTCAAGTTTGAATCATGACTATTTTAATCGGAAATAAATATATCTCAAAAATTTTCAACCTTAAAGAATAGAAAAAGATAAATTGATAAAATTAATGCTTAAGTATGAGTTATTTGAGGAACAGATTTTTTTGAGCTCTGATAGTGATTTTTTGCAGAATTATTTAGAGTTTTTGTATTTATATGGGGGAAAAAACAATGAAAACGAATTCGGAGACGAAGACTCAAATTAAAGGTGGCTCACCCGTAGCTATAATGTCAGATTTAAGCTGGGAAGAGCATTTAGTAATTTACTATTTTAGATGCTGTTTCGAAGGCTCTGAGGCTCTCTTGGAGATCTATGAAGAATTTCGTTTTTATTTAGGTACAGAAAAAGCAAATAAAACTATTGGAGCACTACAATTTCTTTACAACAAATTACAGAATAATGGAAGACGGCGTCTTGTTAGTCACGAATTGAATTGCAAATGTGTTGGTGCTGATGAGAATTGTTTTGCTCAATTAGTAACTAGATCAACTTATACAGACAAAAAAGATTCAATTCTTATAGGGCTTTTACTAACTGATGCTGATCTTGCCCCCGAACTAGTTTATGCGGCTGAGGATTTTGCAGTAGGAGTACAAGCTCTGTTAAAAATAATTGGTGATGTTTCTAAAGATAACGAAACTGAGAAAAAGGTTTTATACAACTAAGCGTCTTTAAAACGGGTTTTCGAGCATCTGGAAAGATAACCTGCATCAAACGTGCATTATCGTAGCAAACGCCTTCAATAAAATAAAGCGATTATTAAAAACATGCATCAAACGTGCATTCAAAAAAAAAAGCACTTAAAAACGACTAAGTGATTGTTTTATAACGATTTTATTTAAAACTGTAGCGTGAAAAAATCAACGCTTAGACAACTGAAATGACTGCAAGCTATTGATTTTTATATTTTTTTAAGAACAATAAAATTATGTGACTCATTTGTGACTCAAGCTTAATCATATGTCAGAGCCTCCAGTATAGTTATACTTGAATGCTTTAGTATTATTGAATAAAAATTTCTCTTCAAACTTGAAACCTAATTTTTCAAGAATTCGGATAGAACCCAAATTCTGTTCAGCAGTCAGTCCAAGTACTTTCTCTAATCCTAATTCTGAAAAGCCATATTCAAGTACTTCTTTTGCCGCTTCGAACCCTAAGCCTTTCCCCCAGCTATCTTTAGAGTAGCGATAACCAAAATCAATTCCATACGGTTCATTTAGAAAGCCACACATACCAATAAGTTTACTGTTTTCTTTTAATCGAACTGCATATCTTCCATAACCATGTGTTTGATACTGTCTAATATTTATTTCTACATATTCACCAGCCTCTTTTAAAGAGAGTACTTTCCCATCAACAAAGCGTCTAACGTCAGCATCACTCTCTATTTTCCCCCAATCCGGAATATCACTATCTTTGAAGTGTTCGATGATAAGTCGGTTGGTTTGGAGTAGCATAAAATAAAAATCCCATAGAGAATTCCTTATGTCTAGTTTTTAGTAGATGCTCATTAACTGGACTTCAGAAATGTGTTGTGAGATGATTGAGCATGGTTAATGTTCTAACTCAGCAAAGTTTCACTCTAGTAATAATTTCTGTAATTGTTTTAGCACTGAGTCTATTTCGGATTTTCCTATGGCTTGAAGATTTAATTATTAACAATCCTCAGTTAGTACTGCAGATAGCAAAAAGCTTTGCGATATGTCACTAACAAAAATTAAGTTCACTTACTCAAAAACAGAAGCATTGAGAAGATAGCATTCATCTTGCTATCAGTTATCGCAAGTGCATCAGTAAGTTCATTATGACAACTGAAGCTACTAATCCAAATTCAATCAAATTAGCGTTAGAGACATATCGACTGAAGACTGCATTTAAAAAACTTAAAGGTGAAAAAGAACTAACGACTGAAATGATTTCAAAAGTCTTACCAAAGAAGTTCAAAAGCTTAGCAAAAGAAATGATGGATAAGAAAAAATACTCATATACAAAGTGTGATGAAAATCGATTTATCATTGATTTCTTTTTTCATCACTTTCCAGAAGACGATACGTTGAGATTTGAAAAAGAGAACAAGTATAACAACAGAGCATTGAAGAAACTTCACAAACAAGCTGAGACTATTCTAGACAATGTATGTGATTGTAAATTTCCTTAGAGACTCAGCAGACACAGACAGCAAGATGAATGCTATCTTCTCAATATGTCTTTTTTTGAGTAAGAAGATTTAAAAATAAAAGGTAGCTCGTACTTTGTGATTAATAACAATTTGTATTGGCTGTTCTCCCCCAAAATGGGGTTGTGCAATTAGTGCTTCTTGGAGCTATTAGGGACGTGCTAGGAGTTGAGTACGAGTTTCTATAAGCGTTGTATATCGCTAAATTTCTTATCCCTTGATTCATATTAGCTTCTATAGCTCTTGCTTCACTTTCGACACATTTAGTAAATTCTTTTGAACCCTTTTTATAACCATACTTTTCGCAGTTATTCTTTGCGTTCTCTATCCTTCCATCTTGAGTAAGATTTGTTTTACATCCTAACAAAGAAATAGCTAATCATGCCAATAACATAAAACGTAATATGAAGTCCTCTATAGAAACTAGACTCAAATCATCTCACAACACATCTCTAAAGTCCAGTTTGAGACAATCACCAGCTGTTACATTAAGTTTACTCATAATGAACAAATCTAATCACTCTCAAAAGCGTTACATTTACTGATACATCTTGCAAATGTAACATGTTCCATTTAATATTAGAGTTAAATGTAACGAATCATGAGAAAGAAATGAGAGTCGGATATAGAAGAGTAAGCACAACTGAACAGAACTTCGATAGACAAGAGTTAGGTGAAGTAGAAAAGATATTCGAAGAAAAGATTAGCGGAAAGAATGCAGATAGGGCTGCACTTAATAAGATGCTGTCTTTCGTTAGAGATGGAGATGAAGTGATAGTTTATAGCATCGATAGACTTGCGAGAGACTTGCGAGACTTAGAAACAATAGTGACTAAGATTAAAGAGAAAGGTGCAAGCATCTCATTCATCACTGAGAAGCTAAAGTTCGATGGCTCTAGTGATAGTGCTTTAGACAAACTGTTACTTCAAATCCTTGGTGCGTTTGCTGAGTTCGAAAGAAAGATAATAAGGAGCAGACAAGCAGAAGGTATTGCTAGAGCAAGAGAACGTAATGCGTATAAGGGCAGACAAGCAACTATTGATAGAGCAGAGATTAACAAGCTCTACGCAGAACTAAAGTCTGTTTCTAAAGTTGCTAAAGCGATGAACATATGCAGAAATAGTGTGTATAGAAATTTAGAGAAAGTGGCTTGATATGAATTCTTACGAAAAGATGATCCACATACTGCACAATAAAGATTTTGAGCTTTTAGAGGATTGGGTTGCAGAGGACTTCATACTTATTTTTGAAAGCCAAATGCATAGCAGAGATGATTTTTTAGAAAGAGTTAAAGATGGCTTAAAAAGTATAGAGAATATATCAGATTATTTTTATGAAGAAGAGTGTCTTTTTGTAAACGACGAAATTATGAATTATTCACGACTCGAAAAACAAGATGATGAAGTTTATCGCGTTGTTGGTATGGCTCTAATGAATACTGAAGGTAAGTTGTGGAGAAATGTTGAGCGAATAACAAAAGTAGAGGTTAAAAAATGACACCAACTAACGTTGTATCGATGGATTTTGAAACAAAAGAGGCTATGGAAGATTTTCTGGAAACGTATGAAAGAGACAGTCCAACTCTATACCCTGATGCTGAAATGTTATTGATGATTAAAACAACTGAAACAAGCTGTGTGGGCGTTTCAGTTTATCCCAACGAAAAAGCGCGTAGTCTTGCTGAAAGTCGTACATCAGGCAAACTTAAATATCTTGTTAAGGAGAATTTCAGACTGTCAGGAGATATGGTTGTGAAGCATGTATTTACAAACAAAGGAATAAAAAATGGATAAGAACCATAGAGCACAAGTGTTTGAAACTTATAATAGATATTTAAATGCGTTTAACGAAGCGGATATGAAAACAATAAATGATTGTATTTCTTATCCCTTAGCTAATATCGGTGCAGATTCAGTTAAAATGTTAGATAAGTTTCCAGTTGATCCTCAAGAATTAAAAAAGAAAATTGGATGGGCAACAAGTAACGCTTTTGAAATAGATGTCGTAGCAGTTTCTGACAAGAAAGCTCATGTTGTAATCCGCAATGTTAGAAGGCTAAGAAGCGACGGTTCTCTTATTGAGGAAGCAACGGGATTTTATGCTTTTAAAAATACAAATAACGGTTGGAAAATGTATGCTTTTTCAGATATCACCTACCCCGCCTAAAACAAAAAATGGATAACACTTATGAGAATTTGGCATATTAATATAATTAATCTCATTAAGGGATTGTTAGGTATTGGTTATGTAAGAGAATATATTTCTGATCCAAATAATAATAAATTGATGAGACATGAGATATCTCAATATAAAAACAAATTGATGCATGGTTGCTCAGAAATATATTTCCCTATCTCAGGTAACAGAAAACTTGAAACATTCTTTCAAGTCAAAGATGGGCAGAAACATGGGGTTAGTGAGTTTTTCCATCCAACTACGGGCACCATCGAAACCAGGATGTGTTTTCTTAATGATGTTCCCCATGGTTGGAGAGAAGTTTTTGATGAAGGGGGTAACTTGTTGACGAAAGAACTTTATGACAACGGGAATATCATTGAAACTCAAAGAAAGTGGTTTGAATGAACTCTTATTAGAAGATGATTAATACCAACCTCTTTTTTGAAGAATAGGCTTTAATATCCATAGATTTAAAAAATACCCTACAACCCAGCAACCAGCCAAACCAAAAAAATCATTCAATCCTATCCAACCCATGTATGAAGCAATTACAGCTATAAAGCTTCCAACTAGGGGAGCGCCTATAAAAAAATCTTGAACCTTTTCATCTTTGGCTCTTTCTTCCTTTATGTATTGTGGCTCATTATCATTGTCATTTTTCTCATTGCTCATAGCTCTAAATCTCCGGTGACACCTATGTCTTTTATCTTGAAGATGATATCATACAGTGTATAAAGAAATATAGGCATTTAATTACCAACTTGTGAGCCTTGCATAACGCTAAATCACTAAAGCGGAGAGCATCATGACAATTGAAAAAAAAACTAAGCAACTTTTGCTTCTGGAACCTGTTAACAAATGCAGTGACGAAGAAGAAGTGCTTAAAAGATTAATTAAAAAGCTATTTGCTTAAAGAATTCATTTCAAGCTGGGATAGTAATATCGGGTAAGGCTGAAATAACTTTTATTTAAAAGAGCCTCTGGGGTAATTTTTTGGATAGGTACGTGACATCCATTCCACAACTTCCGGATGTTCATCTACCAAACTGCAAATGCTTTTTATCTTTGGAAATTCATTCAAAATGTTTTTTGGGATGCCATCAATTGTTCCTGATACCAACCAACCCATGTTTCTCCAAAGAGCTAAGTCAGCAATACTTATATTAGAGCCAGCCGCCCAAGATCCTGAAGCAGATAAAAATTTTTCTAACATTTTGAGTTTTCTTTTGAGTTCTCCTTCAACTAATTTTTCTCTATTCAACAGTTTCTGCTCTTCTGAAACATCTTTTCCAGAAAATATTATCCAATTAAATACATCTGTTTGAAAATCAATAAACTGATCGATTTGAGCAGCCAGTAAATCATCATCTTTGGGATATAAATCGGCCAGTTTTCCACAGAACCTTGCTATGCCTCCTGTCTGAGCAACAGAAACACCATCTACTATTAATACGGGTAATTGTCCAAAAGGGATCAAAGTTCCATCATCTAAACACCCATTTGATTTTACTCTCTGAAACTCCTCTGAATTAATCCTTCTATCGTTAAACTCAATCCCACCCATAAAAAGAGCAATTCTAGAAACCTCAGCTCTCCAAAAAGGAAAATCAAGATAAATCAATGTTATGTTCATTTTTTACTCTGATAATTAGTTCTAAATACGAACTTATAGAACTTTATCTTAAATGCAATAAGTGACAAACTTAAAAAAAAACGGAGAAAATAATGGATAAGAACCTTAGAGCACAAGTGTTTGAGACTTATAATAGGTACTCGAATGCTTTTATAGAGTCGGATATGGAAACAATAAATGATTGTATTTCTTATCCCTTAGCTTATATCGGTGGAGATTCAGTAAAAATGTTAGATAAGTTTCCAATTGATCCTCGAGAACTAAAAGAGAAAATTGGATGGGCAACAAGCAACGCTTTTGAAATAGATGTCGTAGCAGTTTCCGACAAGAAAGCTCATGTTGTAATCCGCAATGTTAGGAGGCTAAGAAGCGACGGTTCACTTATTGAGGAAGCAACGGCGTTTTATGCTTTTAAAAGTACAAATAACGGTTGGAAAATTTATGCTCTTTCAGACATTACCTTCCCTGCCTAAAACAAAAAATGGTTGTTCGAATTAGTTATAGGAAGAAATGAAGCCAAATAGGAATTAACAAAAAATGAAGAAAGATAACCACAGCAACCATTAGCCATACAATAAATAAACCTCGATTATTGTTATCATTTTTCATCCCAATTTCATTTATTAATAGCTATATTCTTTAGTGCAGAAGCAACAGCTTTTTCATCAAGAGTGCCATCGCGTAAGAGAGTAATCATTTCAGCAGCTAACTCAATGTCTTTTGCTTTCTGAGTATCTTTCAAACTGCCACCTTTTGTTAAGTCACCAACAATCTTTTTTGTGTTTACGTGTCCATAATGCCATTCAATTTGTTGAACACTAGTACCCATATTCTTTGCTAGATTATATACTTCAACACCAGCCTCTAATCTCAAAGTAGCATATGTGTGTCTTAGACTATAAAGAGTTCTTACCTTACCTCTTTCATTCTCTAATTTTCCTATTTCTTTAAGAAAGTTCTTAAAACTTACAGATACATCACAAACATTCTGAGTATCTGGATTGTTTTCTTTAACTGCATAGAACACTAAATCACTATCTTTAGTGAAATCTGACATCTCTTTCCATTCATCAAGTAGAGAACCAATCCAAGTACTGTGTGCAACAACATCTCTACCTCTTCTCACTTTACTAGTAGATTCATCAACATTGACGATTATTGCATTTTGTTTCTTATCAAAACGTATATCTTTCCAACGAATCTGCTTTGCTTCACCTAATCTCATGCCAGTAGAACCAAGAAATAAGATGAAAGTCCGCATCATAAATCTTGATTTAGGCACCCACTCTCTATCGTATCTTACTTCAAATCTACCTTTACACTCTGCATAGTTCTTTAAATTCTGCCTGACAATTCGCCAATCTTTTTCATCAAAATGAGGACGTCTATTTTTCTTATTAACATCAACTGATTCAAAAGCGTCTTTAGCAGATGTCTTTAATACTTTTGAAGTAAGCCCTACCCTACTATCGTAACACCATGCGAAGAATTGATTGATAACACTAGCTTCTGCTCGAGCAGTACCATAACTAAATCTAACTCTAATGTTTCTGCTAGTTTGTGTCTTTGCATTAACTCTATTCTTATTAGAAGCCATCAGTTCTTTACCAGCACCTTTGATATAATAATCTCTTCTGAAGTGCCAATAACCTTCAAGTTCTGCTTCTGTTATTTCTGATACTTTCATGTCACCGAAGTAGCCATGCATATATCTGTACCAAGTATTCTTTACGTATCTATATCTTTGAGAGTTATCTATGTAATACTTCTTTTCAGAAATATGCTTTAGATAATTCTGAATAGCAGTACGAACATACGTTACATTTACTTCTAATTTGTTCTTAAATTTGTACGTATTATCAATGTAATCTTGTTCAGCCTTACGTTTTGCTGGTTCGAAGTTAGTCTCTTTAGTACTTCTTCTAACATAGCCTTTCATACCTACTATCTTTGCTCTGTAATGCCATATGTCTTTTGAGTCAGCATTCGCATTCTCAAGACGCTTGTAGAGAAAGAGATTACCTCCAAACCCTTCTATCTCTGTCTTTTCTAAGTATTGATTAGTGTTTTCTACCATCGCATTTTTTGTGAATCTGAAACGACTCTGTGACTCTTTTGTGACTCATCGTAGCAAACGCCTTCAATAAAATAAAGCGATTATCGAAAATGTGACCCAAATGTGACTCGTAGAAAAAAGCACTTAAAAACGACTAAGAGCTTGTTTTATAACGATTTTATTAAAAACTGTAGCGTGAAAAAATCAGCGCTTAGAAAATTGAAATGATCTTCTAGCTTTAGGCTTTCCATATTTTTTGCGTTCAACAACCCTACTGTCTCTAGTCAAAAAGCCTGCTGCCTTTAGTGCTGAACGTAGTTCTCCATCAAAAATGGTTAGCGCTTTAGACATACCATGTCTTACAGCACCAGCTTGACCGGAAAGACCACCCCCTTTTACAGTTGCCATAACATCAAATTGATTTTCAGCGCTAGTAACCGAAAATGCTTGTTGTATAATCATTTGCAAGGTTGGACGTGCGAAATATTTCTCTACTGGTTTGTTGTTAACTGTGATTTTACCACTGCCCTTTTTTATCCAAACTCTGGCAACGGCGTCCTTTCTTTTACCGGTAGAATAAGCTCTTCCTAAGCTATCGAGTTTTGGCTTCTCATCCTCTTCGTTAGCTAGCGTACTAACTACTTCCCCTGTTTCAGCCATTATCTAACTCTCCTAGTATTTTTTTCGTTTGTATCCTTGATACTCAATATTTCTGGATTTTGACCATCATGTGGGTGACTCTCCCCTTTATAGATCTTTAAATTTGTCATTTGTTTTTTTGACAAAGGGCCGCCTGGCAGCATACGTTTTACCGCTTTTTCAATTACCCTTTCAGGGAACTGACCTTCTAACATATCGCTAGCGACTCTAGATTTAATCCCACCAGGATATCCAGTATGCCAATAGTACGTTTTAGTATCTCTTTTATTGCCAGTGAGGTATACCTTTTCAGCATTTATTACAATAACATTATCACCCATATCCATGTGAGGCGTGAATGTTGCCTTTTCTTTACCCCGAAGAATGGTGGCTATCCTTGCAGCTAGCCTACCCAAAACAACGCCGTCTGCGTCGATTAGAATCCATTTCTTCTCTATCTCTGAAGGCTTTATTGAAAAGGTTTTCATTACAAATATCCTAAAATCGTATAACCTTTTAACCCATTAATTCCCTAGGTCAATAGCAAAGTGTACAGTTTCGCTTTATTTTTAATAGAATCACTTTTTTACCGGTCTAGCATAAGTCATCATTGCCTGAGCGACGCTGTTCTTTAAGGTTTCAGAATAAATTGTCACCTCTCCTACCACTAGCTTTTGCCCGAATTTTAATATTGTGGCTCTAGCAAACAACTCGCTGGCACTGGGTCTTTTGAAAAAGTTCATAGAGCAATTTACTGTAACAGACATCGGATCAGGATCTTTGAAAAGAACTGCCGCATAAAAAGCGCAATCTGCTATCTCGAACATTACAGGTCCGGAGATGGTATTTCCTGGTCTTAAATCTTCCTCTTTAGGATTTAACTTTACAAGAGAATGTCCATCATCAACCTCTAAAAACTCAAACCTCAAGGCTTTTTGGGAAAAAACCTTCTCAAAGTAAGCTTTCAAATCTTTAACATTTTTCATTTCGTTTAACATTTTGAATTATTCATGATAAAATTGCTCCACAGTTTACAGCATAAGAAAATTAAGAACTAATATAAATAGTGAAAGACTTAAAAATGGAAGAAATTTTATTAAGATCAGATGTAAATGAAATAGCAGTTTTGACATTGAATTCACCTAAAAACTTAAATGCTCTTTCTGAGGCAATGCTAAAGGCACTGAAATCAACCTTAGAAGAAATCCAGCAATCTAAAGAAATAAAGGCTGTTATTATAAAAGCAGCAGGACGTGCATTCTGCCCAGGTCATGACCTTAAGGAGATGCAAGAAAAAAGAAATTTAAAGAATGACGGAGGCAAAGCTTACTTTGAAGAATTGCTGTCAAAATGTACTCATGTCATGAAGCTTATTCGGGAACTTCCACAACCGGTAATTGCAGAGGTACATGGGGTAGCAGCAGCAGCAGGCTGTCAATTAGTAGCAACGTGTGACATTGCTATAGCATCAGAGGAAGCTTCTTTTGGAGTGAATGGAGTTGATATTGGACTTTTCTGTTCAACTCCTATGGTAGCTTTATCTAGAAATATAAGCAGAAAAAAAGCTTTTGAGATGCTTACTACAGGAGATTTTTTGGATCCCTTTCAAGCAGAAAAACTTGGGCTTGTAAATAAGGTAGCCAATAGTAAAGATCTCAGTGATACCTCTCTCGAAATAGCCAAAAAGATCGCATCAAAACTTTCTTTAGCCGTCAAAATTGGGAAAAAGGCATTTTATAAACAAGCTGATATGGAAATAGATCACGCGTACGCGTACGCGTCAGATGTTATCGTCGAAAATTTACTTTATAAAGAAACTAATCAAGGTATGAATGATTTTCTAAATAAGAAAAATTGATTGAGGTCCAATAAAAATAAAAATCAAGGATTGATTTTCTGGCTTACAGGATAAAAGGTTCTGAAAAAGAGGTTAATAAAAGCAAGTATAAATAAGATTGCCGTGAATTGATGTAAACTGGCTAATGAAAGAGGCGCACTGTACAACACAGTAATTATGCCTAGAAGCATTTGCGCTAATACTATAATCATTAAGTAATTTGAGGCTTTTCTAATCTTGTAGTAAGGACTTCTTCTGTTAATCCACCAAACTAAAAATACTGCAAAAAATAGCAAATAGGCAGTTATCCTGTGATTAAATTGAACCAAACCCGGGTTTTCAAAAAAATTTGTCATGAATGGCTCATAATCGAACAAATCGTCAGGTATCCAATTACCATTCATCAAGGGCCAATCATTGTAGCCTCTTCCCGCATCGATTCCCGCTACCAATGCTCCGAGAGCAAGCTGTACGTAACACAAGAAACCCAGTGCTACTAATACATTCACGGAAAATTGTTTTCTGTATCTTCTCGATTCGAATAACTTCACTGCGTTTTCTGAGTGAAATAAAATGGCCCAAAATATCAATGCAAGTATTATAAAAGCCATAGTTAAATGGATAGCAAGTCTATAGGAAAAAACATCGACTACTTGCCCATCTAATCCAGAAGACACCATCCACCAGCCCAAAAATGCCTGCAAAGCACCTAGTAATCCAACACCAAAGAAATAAGAAGTCCATTTTTCTGGAACTTTATTTTTAAGCCACAAGACAAGTAAGCCGACGAACCAAACAATTCCTATAAATCTTGCTAATTGTCTATGCCCCCACTCCCACCAATAAATAAACTTAAATTCTTCTAAAGTGATAGCGAAATTAACTAACTTAAATTCTGGTATACTTTTGTATTTTTTGAACTCAACGATCCACCCTTCAGCATTCAGTGGAGGTATAATGCCAGTAATCGGTTTCCATTCAATAATAGATAGACCCGAGTCCGTTAAGCGCGTCCAACCTCCAACAAGTATAAGACTTATTAGAGAACCCAATAATATCCAAAGCCATATTACAAGCCATGATGTTTCGCCATCTGACGCGTTATCTGTTAAACTTCCTTGCGTACTATTCGAGGGCTCGACTATCTCCTCAAACAATTTTCTATTTCTACTCATAAAAATGATGCTCGTTTTTTTATCCTGATTATAAATTAGAGCAAAAACACAGAAAAGAAAATGACTCTGTAAAAACTAATCTTTTTTAACAAGTGATTTTAATACACCATGAAAAATCTTTACGTCTTCCTTGCTCAACTCAAGCCCATAAATCAATTTTTTTAACCTAGTTTTCATCCGTTTCTTCTTGCCCTCGGGATAAAAAAATTTTTTTTCAACCAATTCCTTCTCTAATTTCGTCATGAAGGCCTGAATTTCTTCGTAATTAGCCTTAGTATCTGATAACTCAGTCTGAGAGGGATCATTGCTCTCTCCAAGGAAATAAATATTTAACTGATAGCATATCAACAATACGCTCTGAGCAAGGTTTAACGAGCTAAATATTGGATTGGAGGGTATTCTAATTAGGCTTTTACTTAAAAACAAATCTTCATTAGAAAGACCTGCTCTTTCGCCACCGAACATAATTCCTACTTTGTAGCCTTTAGCACAGCTCTGAAAAATAGTATTGCACCCGATTATTGGATCCACTACGTCCTTATACTTATATCTATCACGAGCGCTGGTAGCAAAAACTTCATTGAGATCTTTGCAAGCGTCTGCTAACGTTTTGAAAGATTGGGCCTTGTCTAGAACCCTACCCGAACCGGCTGCCATAGCTAATGCTTTATCAGAGAGATGGCTTTCTCTGGGACCAACTAGCCTTAGATTTTGAAACCCAAAATTCAACATGGCTCTAGCTACAGCACCGATATTTTCAGCCATTTGAGGGTTCACTAAAATGAAAACTGGGTTCAGCTTATGCATTGCATTACCCACATATTAAGCCTACGAGCAATTATTTTATTTAGAAGAAAAAAGAGTTGAACACTAATTAAGATTCCCATAAACCTTAAGTACGAATTATTTTAAATTTTTTCAATTAAAAGAGTAAATCAATGTCTAAAATTAAAGTGGAAAATACCGTTGTCGAAATAGATGGCGACGAAATGACAAGAATTATTTGGAGCTTCATTAAAAACAAATTGATACTTCCATATTTAGACATCCCTCTAGAATATTTTGACCTTGGTATAGAGGAGAGAGACCGCACAGATGATAACGTTACTATTCAAGCAGCTAATGCAACCCTTAAACATGGGGTCGCTGTAAAATGTGCTACTATCACTCCCGACGAAGAAAGAGTTCAAGAATTTAAATTGAAAAAAATGTGGAAATCTCCCAACGGCACTATTCGAAATATTTTAGGAGGTGTGGTCTTCAGGGCACCAATAATTTGTAAAAATGTACCGCGTTTAGTTCCTGGCTGGACCAAACCAATTGTCGTTGGAAGACATGCCTATGGAGATCAATATCGAGCTACTGATTTTAAATTCCCTGGAAAAGGAAAATTGACTATGAAGTTTGTTGGCGAAGATGGAAAAGAAATTGAGCATGAAGTATTCGATGCGCCATCATCTGGGATAGCAATGGGAATGTATAACTTAGACCAATCCATAATTGATTTTGCTAGAGCTTCAATGAATTATGGTCTGAAAATGAATTGGGACGTGTATCTTTCAACAAAAAACACAATAATGAAAACTTATGATGGCAGGTTTAAAGATCTTTTTCAGGAAACTTATGAAAAAGAATTTGAGTCACAATTTAAAAAGGCAGGTATCATTTATGAGCATCGGCTTATTGATGACATGGTTGCATGTGCCCTGAAATGGTCTGGGGGTTTTGTTTGGGCTTGTAAAAACTATGATGGAGATGTTCAGTCAGATACCGTGGCACAGGGTTTTGGATCTCTTGGTCTGATGACAAGCCAATTAATGACTCCTGATGGTAAGATAGTAGAGGCAGAGGCAGCGCATGGAACCGTTACTAGACACTTCAGAGCGCATCAAAGGGGTGAAGCAACTTCAACAAACTCTATAGCATCGATATATGCTTGGACTGGCGGACTTAAACACAGGGCAAAGTTAGATGAAAACTCACAGTTAGCTGCTTTTGCGGAAACTCTTGAAAAAGTAGTAATTGAGACAGTCGAAAAAGGAGACATGACTAAGGATCTTGCAATTCTTGTTAGCAAGGATCAAAAATACCTATCAACAGAGGGATTTCTAGAGAAAGTTAACACAAACCTTAATAAAAAACTATCTGAAATAAATCTTTAACCATGGGGAAGCATACCCTTCAAATAACCTTTCAAGTCAATCAAAGCATTATCAGCCTGACCAGGAGCAGTACCCCCACCTTGAGCAAAATCAGGTCTGCCTCCACCACCATTACCGCCTGTTTTTGATGAGAGAATTTTAACAAGGTCAATTGCTGACACTTTTCCAATTAAACAGTCAGAAACTCCCACGGCTATCTGTACCTTATTTCCAATTTTTGACAAGAGCGCAACAATCACAGCTTTATTCTGTTTCTTTATGTTATCCACGAGAGCCCTTAGCTCTTTGCTAGCTACATCTTTGACTACCTTTCCCACGAAAATTACATCTGCTCCTATTTTTTCTAGCTTTTGATTGTCTTGCTCGTTTTCACCGCTAATGAGTGCTCGATTGAGCTCTGTATTTTTTTGTTCTAGTCTTTTTTTCTCTTCTAAAAGATTATTCACTCTTTCAATTAAATTTTCGGAATTAACATTCAAAAGTGATGAAACTCTATAGTTCACAATTTGTATATTTTTAATATAGTCCACAACTTTTTTCCCTGTGACAGCTTCTAACCTGCGAACACCTGATGATGACGCACTTTCACCAATAATTTTTAAAAACCCAATATCACCAGTAGAATTAACGTGAGTGCCACCACACAGCTCTATTGAAAAATAACTTTCATTTTCTGGAGACATTTTAACAACCCTTACATCATCACTATATTTCTCACCAAACAAAGCTCTCGCACCTTGCTTTTTTGCACTCTCTAATTGCATTACTTCTGTAACAATCGGCGTGTTTTTTCTTATTTGCTCATTAACAAGCTGCTCGGTTAGAAAAATTTGTTCTTCTGTTAACGGTTTATCATGACTAAAGTCAAACCGAAGCCTTTCATCGTTATTGAGGGAACCTCGTTGCGCAACATGATCCCCGGCTACCCTTCTGAGTGCCTCATGCACTAAGTGCGTTGCGGAGTGATTTCTTTTAACATCAAGCCTCAAGTCTTCATCTATATGCTGTTCTACGTTGTCACCAACTTCAAAATAACCTCTCTCTACCTCAACGAAGTGCACGAAAACTTGCCCAACCCTTTTTGTATCTGTTACTTGTCCTTCACCATTGACACCTCGCAACCGCCCTTGATCTCCAATTTGACCTCCAGACTCGCCATAAAAACACGTTTGGTTCATAACTATTATACCGGATGCCTTAGCAGCTATTTTTTTCCCATTCTTCCCATCTTTAATAATCTTTAAAATTAAACCCTGACTTTTCTTACGTTCATATCCCAAAAATTCTGTGGCATCTTCATTAGATCTTAAATCAGCCCATATTTTTTCTTCACCTTCATCTCCTGATCCAATCCAAGATGCTCTTGCCATACGACGCTGTTCTTTCATCCGCTCGTCAAAGGCTGTTATATCTACTTCTTTGTCATTTTCTCTCAGCACATCTTGCGTTAAATCTAGAGGAAAACCATAAGTATCATATAGTTTAAACGCTACTTCACCTGAAAAAAGTTTATTATCTTCTTGAATAGAAAGCTCATCGCCCAATAGCTTAAGACCTCTATCTAGAGTGAGCTTGAACCGCGTCTCTTCTTCCTTAAGAGAATTTTCAATGAGATTTTTTCTTTCAATAAGTTCAGGGAAAGCATCGCCCATTTGCCCTAATAAGATTGGAAATATTTTATGGAGGTGAGGTTCGCTACACCCCAACAAGTGACAATGTCTCATTGCTCGTCTCATAATCCTTCTAAGGACATATCCCCTGCCCTCATTAGAGGGCATAACACCATCAGCAATTAAAAAGGAAGCAGACCTCAAATGATCTGAGATAACTCTATGATGGATGTTCTTATTCCCATAGGGGTCTGTTTTGGACAAACCAGCAGAATTCTCAATGAGCTTTTTAAAAAGATCCGTGTCATAATTATCATGCTTACCTTGTAGAACAGCTGCTATCCTTTCTAAGCCCATTCCTGTATCAATAGATGGTTTCGGCAAATCAATCCTTGTGCCATCAGCCATTTGCTCATATTGCATAAAAACAAGATTCCAGATTTCCACAAAACGGTCTCCGTCCTCTTCAGGTGAACCAGGAGGACCCCCGGATACTGATGGGCCATGATCATAAAAGATTTCTGAGCAAGGTCCGCAAGGTCCAATTGGGCCCATACTCCAAAAGTTATCACTAGAAGCTATTTTGATTATTCTGTTATCTGGAAGGTTAGCGCATTTTTTCCAAAGGCTTATTGCCTCAGAGTCTTCATGAAAAACTGTTACAAGTAATTTCTCTTTAGGTAACTTGAACTCATTAGTTAATAGCTCCCATGCCAACCTTATAGCTTTCTCTTTAAAGTAATCTCCAAAAGAAAAATTCCCGAGCATTTCAAAAAACGTGTGGTGCCGCGCTGTATAGCCAACGTTGTCTAAATCATTATGTTTTCCACCTGCTCGTACACATTTCTGAGATGTAACTGCTGCTTTTACCTTTGGTTTTTCTGTGCCGGTAAAAAAATTTTTAAACTGCACCATCCCTGAATTTGTAAACATAAGGGTTGGATCATTATCTGGTATAAGAGATGAACT